>JANMKU010000358.1:0-9223 GCA_031372205.1 Gemmatimonadaceae bacterium
CCGATCGACGTTGACGCTGACCAACCGATCGCCACGCTGGAGATGCGTTCCTGCTGGCGCGACGATCTCTACTTCATCGGCCAGTAGCATCCGCGGGAGACCGCCGAGCGAGCCGTCGGCCGCGGCTCCGACACGACGCACGATGCGGCCCGCCAGCGCGATGGACTTCTGCGGAATAGCGAACGGTGCGGCTTCGTACTCTCCCCGTCGCCACGCGGGCTTCTTTCGCGCACTCATCGCTCGTGCACTGGCATCCAATTCCTCCTGCTCAGGCACGTATCGAATGAAGACGGTCGCTGCTTCGTTTTTTCCACGCGCGGCCGCAAGATCGGCCTGCGTCACTAAACCAATGCGCGAGGCTGGTCGCGCAATGTCGGGGTCGGTGGGGGACGACGAGCCAATGCCGAGATGTCCAGTGGCTAGCGGTGCCATACGACCATCATCGGCCACCTCACGAGGCGCTGCCGCGACGCTCGCGTCCACGGTCACCAATGGCTTCACGGCAGCGGCTCGCGGCACTACTCGCACGTCACGAGCCTTTGCGGCCACGGTGCGCGCGCCCTGAACGGGTGCGGCGTCGCTCTTTCCTGACGTCTGTGACGCCAAACTCCCGGCCATCGTCGGCAGCTCACGTTCCGCGGCGGCGACAGTTCCTCGGCTGGCTTCGCGGATCGCGCGCACGGTCGGCGCCTTGGGAGCGGGCGCTGCCGTCGCCTTCTTCGCATGCGCCGCGGAGGCGAGGTGCGTTGGAGCGGTGGCCAGCTTCTTTTCTGAAGCTGTGACCAGCTTCCTGTCGGGCGCTGCCGTCACGCTCTTGGCTGCGGTTGCGGCTTTCCTCTCAGGCGTTGCGGCCACACTCTTAACGGGAGTTCGGGCCAACGTCGTGGCGGGTGTTTCGGTCGCCTTCTTGACGGCCGTGGCGACTAAGGCTGGTGCGGGAACCGCGGATACTTTGGACGCGGACACTGCGACGTCGTTTGAAGCTACGGTCGGGCGTGCCGGTATCAACAGCTTCCGGCCAGACGGCAGTGGCTTGCTCGCCACCGCGGGAATGTCGTTCCGCGAGGCGAGTGTATGCCACTCCCGACCGTCGCCATAGTAACGCTCCGCCAAGCCCCAGAGCGTCTCGCCGTCCGTCACGACGTGCAGACGCGTGCCACTGTCGGGTGTGGATTGAACGGCGGCGGCTTTTGCACCCTGCGCGTGCGCGACCGTGGGCGCCCAGACCAGCAAGAGCGCCAGCGTCGCGAGCAGCGCAATCATCGCCCGCGTGAGAGCGACGTGTGCGAGAACCGGACTCGCAGGAAGGTGCGGCTGGTCAGCAGCTCGCATCGGCATAGCCTCGAAGTTGGGATGCATCATACGGCGGTGCCCTCGACACGAGGAGCCCCGTGTGCAGACGCTTGCGTCATGCGCCCGTAACGTGGAGAATGTCACGCTCCGAGTTAGCACCGTTTCCATGCTGGCATCATCGGATGCACGCGGCCGGAAACTCCGGCGGGCAATGCGAAACAGGCGACAGTCTCTAGGACTGCCGCCTGCCCATTCGTTTGTTAGCACTGGCTGAACCGTCAGCGATAGCGTCAGTGCGCCATCAGCCCGTTGCAAGCCGCTTAGAACGGAAGGTCGTCGTCTTCGTCCTCGAGGGCACCGGGAAAGTCGCTGAAGTCGTCTCCACCAGCAGCACCGGCAGCCGCCGGTTTGGCGCGGCCGGGCGCAGCAGAACGTCGAGGGGCACCTCCCTCAGCGTCATCACCGCCACCTCCGCCGGACCGTCCGCCAAGTAGCATGAGCTCCCGCACCTTGATCTCGGTGGTATAGCGCGTTTGCCCCTCCTTGTCCTGCCATTGGCGATACTCGATTTCGCCCTCGACATATACGCGCTCACCTTTCTTCACGTACTTCTCCACGACGTCGGCCAACGAGCCCGCCTTGTTGTTCCACACGACGCACTTGTGCCATTCGGTCTTCTCCTGCTTGGCGCCCGACTGGTCTGACCACACGCGACCGGTCGCCAGTGAAAATGACGCGACGCGACCGCCATTGCCGACGGTACGTACTTCGGGATCGCTTCCGACGTTGCCGATCAGAATGGCCTTGTTAAGACTGCGACTCACGGTGCCTCCTCGCTAAGCGGTGGTTGTATGGGATCTGCAGGCTACAAGGTTCCGCCAGCGCTGCGTCACCGGAATGATGCGTTCGGTAGCGATTTGCCGCCGCCAAGTATTTGTGCGCTATCCAACGTGCGATGTGGCCCTGCGCAACACGAGCGCGTCTTCCGTCGGCAATCGATAATACGACGGGCGGCGCCCCACCTGTGCGAAGCCTCTCGATCCGTACAGACCACGCGCCGACCGGTTCGACATTCTGACCTCGAGAAACACGTCGGCCGCGCCCAGCAATTTCGCGGCGACCAGCGCGTCATCCAACAATTGCGCGGCAATGCCGTTCCGCCGAAGCCGTGGCGACACGGCGATGTTCGCAATCTCTGCCTCGTCTGCTGCGAACAGCAACACACAGTAACCTACCGTCTCGTCGTTCGCATCCGTTGCCACCGTCACTCGCGCATGCGCCGCGCGCAATAAATCGTGAAACGCGGATGTCGGCCAAGGATCGCTGAACGCGGCGACCTCAATGGCGGCCATGGCGTCGACATCGCCAGACAACCCGCTGCGCAGCGTGACGAACGACGGTGTCGCGGGTTCAGTCAGGCGACGCACCTCTCGGGCACCCATCATTGCGTCGGCAGTGCACGGCCGTGTGCGACTTCCCACTGCACCTGCGCCTCAGCGAGTCGCCCATATACTGGTTCCCACGACTCCAGCGACACCGGACCGTGTACCCACCAATCGTCGACTTGGAGGATCGCGGACGCGCGCGGCGCCACCACCGTGCGGTCGTCGTGCTGACCAGGCGGCTCGCCGATGGCGAGAAGGCGTCGGCCGCTCGCCACTGCGTCCAATTCGGACATTGCGACACGAGTCATGGGACCATCAGCTCGCGTCGAGCCATCGCCATGAATCAGCACCGGAAGCGCGAAGCGCTCGTCGCGCAATGCGTCGGCATGCACAAGGTACTGCCCTGGCAACTCGTAGGTGCCGGCAGCAAGCAACAGGGACGGGACGCGAAAGAGCGGACATCCTGTGGCATGAGCCAACCCTTTGGCCAAGGCAACGGCGATGCGCAACGACGTAAAACTTCCTGGCCCAGCACCGCACACGATCGCCTGCAGGTCTCCCGGGACCATATCGGCCGCCCCAAGCACAGCGATGATCGCCGGGAATAGGGCATCATCACGCGATGCGCCCATCGCGACTACGCGACTCTGCATCACCGCACCCTCGCGCAGTAGTGCGACAGAACCCACCGTTGTCGACGCCTCGATCACGAGGATTGGATGGCGACGGATACTCATGCCGTGCCGCGCTGTTGTCGGCGATGGCAGTGCGCGCGCTCAAGTGAGTAAGTCATCCGCGGTTCGGCGCTCGCACCCGAAGCACTCGGCGATGCGGATTCTGCGGGTCATGCGAAAGCGAGATCCAGATCGTTGCGGCCGGCAGCTGCGACTGCACGCGTTCCGGCCACTCGATCAACAAGATCTGCGCCGTGCTGACAATCTCGTCCCAACCCAGCGCCTCGAGCTCTGCATCGCTTCGCAGTCGATACAAATCCACGTGCACGACCGGACCATCGGCCGCCTCGTAGTGTTGGACCAGCGAAAAGGTGGGGCTCGTCACCGCAGTCACATCCATCACGCCGATACCGGCACACAGAGCGCGTGCGAGCGTCGTTTTTCCCGCGCCAAGATCGCCGGAAAGCGCAATCACACTCGGCCGGGGCAATGCCGCGCCGAGGGCCCGTCCCCACACCTCAAGGGTCTCGTGATCCGGCGCTCGCGGCGCACCCCGACCCAGCAGATGCCCCAGCGGTACCGCGGCGGACGTCGGCGCCATTCCTTCAGCGCCCACGACGCCCTCCGGCGCGTCGAAGTGGCGCACTGCCAGGAGGACGCTTGGCCTCCGTTTCACGGCCACGCGCTTGGGCGGGCCGGTCACCGAGGGCAATGCGCACCTCAAACAACTGATCACGCAATCGGGCCGCCGCCTCGAAGTCGAGTGCGAGCGCGGCTTCCCGCATCGCGACTTCGAGTTCACCGACGAGCGTTTGCAAGTCCTCGCGAGAGCGCGGCGTCGTTTCACCCCCGATCCGACGAGTGGAAGGTGCCGCACCAGGTGCCTTCTCCACCCGCGCGTCCGCCACACGAGTGATGAATCGGACCTCGTCGATGCTTTTGACGACACCATGCGGCGTAATGCCGTGGGCCTCGTTGTGCTCCCGTTGTATTGTGCGACGCCGTGTCGTCTCGTCGATGGCCCGCTGCATCGATCCGGTGATGCGATCGGCGTACAAAATCGCACGTCCGTTCAGATGGCGCGCGGCGCGGCCGATGGTCTGAATCAGCGAACGTTCACTCCGCAGAAATCCCTCCTGATCGGCGTCAAGAATCGCTACCAGCGACACTTCGGGCATGTCGAGCCCCTCGCGCAGCAAGTTGATGCCAACGAGTACGTCGAACTCACCGAGCCGTAAGCCGCGAATAATTTCCACGCGCTCGATGGCGTCGATGTCCGAGTGCAGGTAGCGCACGCGCACGCCCATCTGCTGGAGGTAGTCGGTGAGATCTTCCGACATGCGCTTGGTCAGCGTCGTCACGAGCACGCGCTCGCCCTTGCGCTCACGCACGCGAATTTCATGCAAGAGATCGTCGACCTGCCCCTTCACGGGCCGAACCTCCAGCTCTGGATCGAGGAGGCCCGTTGGACGAATCACTTGCTCGACGACCACCCCCTCGGACAGCTGCAGCTCGAGCTCACCCGGCGTTGCCGACACGTTGATGAGGCGTGGTGCGAGCGCCATGAATTCTTCGAAGACCAACGGCCGGTTGTCCAACGCACTGGGCAGACGGAACCCGTAGTCTACGAGCGTCAGTTTGCGTGCACGATCACCGTTGTACATGCCACGGATCTGCGGCAGCGACACGTGCGACTCATCCACCACCACCAAGTAGTCGTCGGGGAAGTAGTCCAGAAGGCACGCCGGACGTTCGCCCGCCACGCGACCGCTGATGTGTCGCGAGTAGTTCTCGATGCCGGCGCATGTGCCAATCTCGAGCAACATCTCGATGTCAAAGTGCGTCCGTTGCTCCAGACGTTGCGCTTCGAGCAACTTCTGCTGCAGGCGCAACTCTTCCAGTCGTTCGGCGAGTTCGGCCTTGATCGCGACAATAGCCCGTTCCACAGTCGGCCGATTGGTGATGAAGTGCTTCGCCGGATAGATCGCCGTGCGATCAATCGACGCGATCGTTTCTCCCGTGAGCGGATCGATCTTGGATACGCGCTCAATCTCGTCGCCCCAGAGTTCAATACGTACCGCCTGTTCTTCATACGCGGGATAGATCTCCACCGTGTCGCCCCGCACGCGAAACGTGCCGCGATCAAAGGCCACGTCGTTTCGCTGATATTGAATGCCTACCAGCGCGCGCAGAATATCGTCGCGTCCCACGCGCTGTCCCTTGGCCAGAGACACCATGCGCTCGCGATACGACACAGGGTCGCCGAGTCCATAGATGGCCGAGACAGTGGAGACGATGACGACATCCTCGCGTTCCATCAGCGACGATGTCGCGCGGAGGCGCAAGCGATCGATATCTTCGTTAATGCTAGCATCTTTCTCGATATACGTATCACTCGAAGGGACGTACGCTTCGGGCTGATAGTAGTCGTAGTACGAGACGAAGTACTCGACGGCGTTGGTCGGGAAGAAGCTCTTGAGCTCACCGTACAGTTGCGCCGCCAGCGTCTTGTTGTGCGACAGCACCAGCGTTGGCCGACGGTACGATTCAATGACATTCGCAATCGTCATGGTCTTCCCCGACCCGGTCACGCCGAGCAACGTCTGATACTTATCGCCACGGGCCAATCCACTAGCAAGTTCTGCGATGGCGCGCGGCTGATCCCCCGCGGGGGCGAATGGTGCTTGCAGCAGGAAATCGACAGACATACTAAGAATATACTCGCTGGCGTCGGTTTTTGTTCGGTGAGCCGCCGAACGTCATTCTTTGGCGCGAACCGGACTACTCGTCCTCGCTGGTGAGCCGCTCGCGCCGACTGACTGCCGCGATGCCCTTCACACGTCGAGCCGCTTTGATAATCCGCTCCAGATGCGCCAGGTTCTCGACTTCCACCAGGGCCGCTCCGGTCACTCGGCCATCGGTTGTTTTGAGTTCGAGGCTCTTGATGTCGGTGCCAGTCGCGCTGACGGCTGCCGCCACGTCCGCATAAAGCCCTCGCCGATCGTAGCCCTCCATCGCCAACCGCACGACGAAGCGTTCACCGGCCATTTCGTGCCAGTCGATATCCAATCGTCGTTCCGGCTCGTGCACGAGCATGAGCAAGTTGGGGCAATCGCCACGGTGGATGCTGACACCGCGCCCTCGCGTCACATAGCCGACGACCTTGTCACCCGGGACCGGCTGACAGCATTGCGCATACCGAACCAGCAGTCCGTCGGCACCCTGGATGCGTACACCTTTGCCCGTCCCGCGCACGCGATCAACAAGCCGTTCGAGCGTGCTCGGTTTCTCCGGCACCTCCGGTGCAGACTCGAGCTGCGGATGCAGGGCCTTGAGGACCTGCATGACGTGCACTTCGCCCTGCGCGATGGATGCGACCAGCTGGTTGGCGTCCTTGAGTTTGAGCAGTCTCGCGACCGGCACCAATCCGGCATCGTCCACTTTCGGCAGGCGGCGTCGACGCAACTCCCGTTCGAGAATCTCGCGACCGAGCCGAATCGCCGAGGACCGTTCTTCCGACCGGAGATATTGGCGAATCTTGTGACGGGCCCGACCCGTGCGCACATGCGCGAGCCAATCGCGACTCGGCCGTGCGTTGGGATTGGTCAGGATCTCAACGGTCTCGGAGTTTTTGAGCTCCTTGGACAGCTGCGCAATACGACCATTGACTTTCGCGCCAGAACATCGCGCGCCGACCTGCGTGTGCACCGCAAATGCGAAGTCGATCGGGGTCGCGCCCTTGGGCAGCTGAATGACGTCGCCCGTTGGCGTAAAGACGAAGATCTCATCCTGATACAGGTCAAGTTTCAGGAATTCCAGAAACTCGCCCGGCGTCTCGGCATCCAACTGCAATTCGAGCACTTGCCGGAACCAGGCTAGCTGTCGGTCGAGTTCACCGCTGGCCTTGTTCGCCTCCTTATACAGCCAGTGCGCGGCGATGCCAAAATCGGCCGTGCGATGCATTTCGCGCGTGCGAATCTGGATTTCAAACAGTTGACGTCCCGGCCCAAACACGGTGGTGTGCAACGACTGATAGCCGTTCGATTTTGGCTGCGCGATGTAGTCTTTGATGCGCTCCTGCACTGGTGTCCAACCATCGTGAATGACGCCCAGCGCGTGGTAGCACTCGAGGACATTGGGCACGATCACGCGGATGGCGAGGAGGTCGTAGATGTCCTCATACGGCCGATCACGCTGCTGCATCTTCTTGTTGATCGACCACAAATGTTTCGGACGTCCCGTGACCTCTACGTCGACGATGCCCGCTTCCGTCAGCCGCTTCTCGAGTGGCTCCTTCATCTTGGCAATCAAGTCCTCTCGCTCACCACGCTTCGCGGCGACGAGCTTGGCCAGCGTCTTGTAGGCTTCGGGCTCGAGATGCTTGAAGGCCAGGTCTTCGAGCTCCCACCGGACCTTTGCCATGCCGAATCGATGGGCCAGCGGCGCATACAGATCACGTGTTTCCTGCGCGATGCGACGACGCTTCTCCGGCGTCAGCCAGTCGAGGGTTCGCATGTTGTGCAGTCGGTCAGCCAACTTGATCAGGATGACGCGCGCGTCCTTGGCGATGGACAGCAACAGCTTGCGATAGTTCTCCACCTGCCGTTCTTCGCGGGAGGACAGCGGGAGGTTGGCGATCTTCGTGAGTCCGTCCACGATCTGGGCGATCTCCGGTCCAAACTCTCGCTCCACGTCTTCGATCGTGACATCCGTGTCTTCGACGATGTCGTGCAGCAGGCCGCTGGTGACCGTAGTCGTGTCGAGCTGCAGATCGGCCAGAATGCGCGCCACCTCGACGCAATGCGACACGTACGGTTCGCCCGAATGCCGAACCTGCCCTGCGTGGGCGACGTCGGAAAAGCGATACGCGCGCACCAGCAGCTCGTGGTCGAGCCGGTCGTACGCGCCGTCATCGCCGCGCCCAAACCCAGGAATGGCTTCGTGCAACGCGACCAATGTCACAGCAGTCCTGCCTCCACAAAGCTCACGTAACGTCCTCGTCCGACGATGATGTGGTCGTGCACCGGTATATCAAGTAAACGCCCAGCTGCCACCAACTGTTCAGTGATCAAACGGTCCTCCGCTGACGGTGTCGGGTCGCCACTCGGATGGTTGTGCACGAGCACGACGGCAGCGGCCCGCTCCGCGATTGCCTCTCTGAACACTTCCCGCGGATGCACCGGTGATGAGTTCAGCAGACCACGGGTAATCAGTACATCGCGCTCCAGCCGATGCTGGGCATCGAGAATAGCCACATGGAACTCCTCCACCGGCAGATCCTGCAACCGCGGCGCGAAGACCTCGGCGACATCTCGTGGGGTCCGCATCGGCGCACCAACGTCGCGCGCCTCCATCGCCACTCGCCGACCAAGTTCAAGCGCCGCCTGTACGGCAGCCGCACGGGCCACGCCAACCCCGCGAATGCGTTGCAGGGAGGCCATCGGTGTTACCGCAAGTCGTCCCAGCGACCCACCAGACATATCGAGCAACGCGCGGGCGCACGAGAGCGCCGATGTGCCAGACCCACCCGTGCCCAGAATCATGGTCACCAGTTCCGTGGTACTTAACGAAGCGGCGCCAAGCGCACGCATCCGTTCGCGCGGTCGCTCACGGTGCGGAAGCTCTCGAATACTTAGTGACGATTCCACGTCCCGGCTACCCGATGCCTTCACGCGATAGCTCCCTGCGGCCTCTCGTGCCGCGTCCGTCCAGCCGAGCCGACTCCGACGAAGCCGTTCCTGGTACTTACAGCTTGCCACGTCGACCCGTGCATATCGTCATCACGCGAGCGCGCGAGGTCTCGAAACAACGGCCACTGGGCCGCGCGCGCGGCAGTGGGGATCCGTTGGGCCGGGCTGCGGGTGGGAATGC
>JANMKU010000374.1:0-4523 GCA_031372205.1 Gemmatimonadaceae bacterium
CTGGCTCACGGCGCTCGCGGTGTGCAGTGCGACCACGCGCTCGAGTTTGCGATCACGGCTGCTGTACAGATCAATGGTATCGCCATTGAGCTTGAACGGCTGCTTGGTGTCGGTGTTGGCGACGCGTGCCGTGCGAATGAGCCGTGAACGGCGTCCCACCATGTCGTACGACGCGGAGTCGGAGCGACCACTAAAATCTGTGCGGTCGATTTGTACGTCGCCCCATGCGAACAACAAGCTGTCACCCTCATCGACCATGGTATTAGCAATGACCGTTACCGGCGCACCCGGTCGGCCTGCGCTGTCCTTTTCGAGAAGGCGCGCTGTTGGTCGATTCGGCGCAATGAGTCGTGAGGTGACGCGAACGCCTGCGAGTGGGCGCAGGTACTCAATGCTCGGTCCGGTGAAAGTGCTGCCCGACGACAGTTGCGTCGCGATCACGTTGCCGTCGGCGAACATGCGCTCTTCGCGCGTATAGTACGTCACATGATTCGCCTGAATGCGCATCTTGCCGGGATCTTCGTATGTCACATTGCCGAACAAGTTGACAATGCCGCTCGCCTGGAACTGCTCGGCGCTGTCGGCCTTCAACCGGTTCGTCTCCCCCTGGCAGTGTCCGATGAAGCCGCCGCCGATGAACATTACCGTGGAGCCATCGGGCATCTGGTTATAAATCGCCCGGGTTTCCTGCGGCGAATCATAGGTATCAAGTATGCAGCGCTTGGTCTTCGCCGGCGCTTTCTTCGGCGGCACAACTTTCTTTGGGTCGACGGCGGGAGCGACTGGCACCGTGATGGGGACGGTGTTCGCGCGCCGCACTGAGTCGGCACGTGCAACACTCTTGAGCGAGTCAACTCGCCTGATACTGTCTTCCCGGGCCATCCGCCGCATGAAACTGTCGCTCATCGCCGGTACAATGGCGGGTGTTCCGCCAGCACCGATCGTCGACGGCGTTCGCGTGCGCGACCCCAATCGGCCAACGCAACCGGCAGCGAGCGCGAGGAGACCGCTCGCTAGTATGATGACGACACGCGTCCGCTGAGGTGCCACGCTATTTCACCGGCAGGTTGACGGGGGCCAGCCCCTTGCACGCTCTCAAACAACGGAATGTTGTCAGATGTGGATCTGATTCGAACCCGATGCCTGTGATCGTGCGGCTGGGCTGTGTGAGCGTGAAGGCGCTGTCGCTGAAGATCTGATTGCGCGCTTGATCGAAAACCAGCTGTGGTGACTCTAGTCGCTTACCGTCTTCACGTACGACCACAACATCGCCCCGCGCGTCAAGTCGCGACAAGCGTGAGTTGTACGTCCCCGCGCGCGCCGTGAGCACGCCGTCTTTGCGTCCCTGCGCGGTTCGGAACGTCAAGTGCACACGAAGCAGCTCCAGGCGACTACCGTCGTCATAGACGTACGCCGTGTCACTCAACAAAATGCCCTTCGATACGCTCTGTTCGGTGAGTATGGTGCGCATGCCGATGACCAACTGATCGGCGGAATCGGGAATCACGGCACGCGCCGACCGCGACGGCACCGCTGCGGTCTTTGTCTTCCACGGACACTTGGCCGCTGAGAGGCATGACATACTGCCGACAATCAAGAGTCCTCGTCGCACGGTCGACAACACGTCACGCGGAGCACGCGGAACGCCGGTCACGCGACCCCGGCACGCATGAGGTCATGCAGATGAATGACCCCAACCAAACACTCGCTGGCGTTGACCACCGGCATGGCCATGATGCCAAACTTCTCCATGCGATGCATTGCTGCGCTCCCCAGTTCGTCCTCGCGCGCTACCTGCGGCGATGTCGTCATGACGTCCGTGACCATCACCGACAGGAAGTCAGTGGCGCGCTCCAACAGCCGCGTCAGATCGCCAGCAGTCACGACACCAGCAACGCGCTGGTGTTCCACGCAAATCGCGATACCTCGTCGGGCGGCGAGCAATACAACGGCGTCGCGCATTGTCGCGGACATCGCCAATACCGGCAATCGATCCGTCTCCATCACATCGCGCACGCGTGTGAGCAGTCGCCGGCCGAGCGCGCCCCCAGGGTGCAGTCGCGCGAAGTCTTCGGAGCGAAATCCCTTCTCTTGCAGGAGTGCGACCGCCAGCGCGTCGCCGAGCGCCAGCGTGACGGTGGTGCTGGTGGTCGGCGCAAGGTCATGCGGGCACGCTTCCTCGCGCACACCCAGGTCGAGCGTGACGTCTGCGAAACGCGCGAGACGCGATGAACGATCTGCCGTCATGGCGATCATGCGTACGCCCATGCGCGCCAACGCGTCAATGAGCCCCAGCAGTTCGTCACTCTCCCCGCTTTTCGAGATGAGGATCGCGACATCATCCTCGCCGACCACGCCGAGATCACCGTGCACACTCTCGACCGGGTGCAAGAACATCGCGGACGTGCCCGTCGACGTAAACGTCGCTGCAATCTTGCGCCCCACCAAGCCGGACTTGCCAACGCCGGCGACGATGACGCGTCCACGGCATGCGGCGAGCAGCCGCACGGCCCGCACGAATGCATCACCGAGTGCGGCCTCAGATTCGGAAAGCGCGGCCGCCTCGAGCGCCAGCACGCGCCGCCCGCGCGCGAGAATACGCTGCGCGGCGACGTCTGTGTTCGCTGTGGTCGTGGTCAGTACGTCGCTCATGAGCGTTCGTCGGATCGGCTGGCCACGTAACGTTCCACGAGGTCCATCCATTCACCGCGTGATGATAACAACGCCTCAGCGAACTCGCGCACCGCGCCGGCCCCGCCCCGTGCGTTGAGGCGCAGGATCGCCGCGTGTCGCACTTCGGCAACGGCATTGCCAACGGCCACAGGAAGACCGACACGCCGCAGCACTGCCAGGTCCGGCAGGTCATCACCCAGAAATGCAACATCGTCGAGCGTGCAGCCGAGGTCATCGCAGATGCGCTTGAGCGCTGGCAGTTTGCGTGCGCCTGTGTCCTGCACCACCGCCGTCGCGCCAAGTTCGCGCGCGCGCATGGCGACGCTTTCGGACACGCGACCGGTAATGATGACGATCTGTAATCCGGCGTCGCGCAGCAGTTGCACGCCAAGCCCATCCTGAATATCGAAGCGTTTGAGCTCGAACGGCTGCGCGGGATCATCGGCGGTCGCGCGGGTTGCGCCGAGATAGACGCCGCCGTCGGTCAGGACGCCATCGACATCCAGCCCAATCACGCGAATGCGTTTTGCGAGCGCAGGATCAATGCGTGGCTCACGCACGAACATGGGCGGAAGCAGCTGATCGGCAATCATCGGCGAACGCGATCCCAAATGTCCACGGCGCGCGCGATCAAGTCGGCCAGTGCAGTGAGCGGCAGCATATTGGCCCCGTCACTCGGCGCGCGTTCCGGATCTGGGTGTGTTTCCAGAAATAGTCCCTGCGCTCCGGCGGCTACGGCGGCAAGTGTGAGCGACGGAATGAATTCGCGTGCCCCGCCGCTCGTGCCACCGGCGCCCATCCCCGGACGTTGCACACTGTGCGTACCGTCAAAGATCACCGGAACGTCGCACGCTGTTCGCAGGCGCGGGAACGCCCGCATGTCGACCACCAAGTCACCGTAACCAAAGAATGTCCCGCGTTCGGTGACCGCGAGCTCACCGACGTCATGCCCGGCGATGGTCGCGCCTGCCTCGACCTTTCGTATGGCCCCGCGCATGCCTTCGGGATGCATCCACTGTCCTTTCTTCACGTTCACCGCCTTCCCGGTGGCACCTGCGGCGAGGAGCAGATCCGTCTGTCGGCAGAGGAACGCCGGGATCTGTAACACGTCGACCACGTGAGCGGCCGGTGCACATTGCGCCGCTTCGTGCACGTCAGTGAGGATGCGCAAGCCGGTTGCGGCACGCACGCGAGCGAGTGCGGCGAGTCCGTCGTCCAAGCCGATGCCTCGCACACCGTCAAGGTTTGACCGATTCGCCTTGTCAAAACTGGCCTTGTAGATGACGCCACCAGGTACGTGTTCGGCCAGCCGAGCCAGTGCGTCGCCAACGCGCAGGTTTAATGTGTCATCCTCAAGCTGACAGGGGCCAGCGATCAGGAAGAACCGATCGTCGGGAAACAGCGGCGCGTGTCCGCGTTCAGACATGTTCTCTCGTCACCGTGCTTGGTCGTACAGTTTGAACGTCAGCCGCATGGTGACCCTCGGCGACAACGGCGTCGATGCTGCCACCGCGTTCTCGTCGCTGACGATCGGCGGCGGCGACAAATCCGGCGAAGAGTGGATGCGGACGCAACGGACGCGATTGCAGTTCCGGGTGAAACTGACAGCCGATGAACCATGGATGCGACGGCAGTTCGATCATCTCCACCAGTGAGTGATCTGGCGACAGGCCGCTGAGACGGAGCCCGTGCTCGACGAACGTGTCGCGATAGCGATTGGATACTTCGTATCGATGCCGGTGACGCTCACTCACTTCCTGCACGCCGTAGATCTCGGCGGCTTTCGATCCGCGCTGCAGACGGCATGGATACGCACCTAGGCGCATCGTGCCACCCTTGTCGATGACTTC
>JANMKU010000481.1:0-7497 GCA_031372205.1 Gemmatimonadaceae bacterium
CCCCTGAACCTGGTTGCGTTCTCCCACTGGCCCCGCGCGGGCCCCGGCGATCGCCCTGCGCCCTACCAGAATGGTGTGTCGCGCGCGCCCGCCCCCACCGGAGATGGCGGCAGCGGCGAGTTGTGCGGCCAGTGGCCACGCCGTGTTGCGCGCGACGAGATACGCGGTGAAGCCAAAGCCGATGCTAAAAGCGGCGAGCGACGCGAGATTGAACAGCGCTGATGGCTCAGTCGCAGGATCGTGCGCACCATCGCGTTCATGCGGCGCGAGCGCGGGACGCACGCGACGTTCGGTGCCATGCAGCATGGCAACCACGCCGAGCACGAGGCCCGTCATGAAGACCGCGAGTGCGACAGAGATCACGGTGTGGTTCCGGTCATGCGAGTCGTCCCGTGAAGCGTCGAGAGAGAAAGTCGGAGGCCCGCCACTCTCCATAGTACCACGGGTTCCACGGCCAGCGTCCCGCGGTGAAGCCCACATGTCCGCCGCGCGCCGGGAACTCGATCGTGAGCGCGCGGTTGGAATCGGCCACCTCGCGTACTTCATCAAGCACGGCTGGTGGCAGGAACGGATCGTCCACCGCGCTCAGGAGCAAGGTGGGCAGACGAACTTCAGGAAGGAATTGTAGGGAGCTGGCGCGCGCGCGTAGTAGTCGGCGGCGCTGGCGAAGCCGTGGAGCGGCGCGGTAAAACGGTCGTCGAACTCCCAGAGCGTGCGGGCGGCCTGCACGGTGGCGAGGGGGGCGAGCTCGCTGTGGCGGGCGATTTTGGCAAGCGCTTTGGGGATGAGCGACCGCAGGAATGCCTTCTCGTAGACCAGCCCAAACCCGCGTCCAATCTGGCGGGAGGCCCGGGCGAGGCTAAAAGGGGTGGACAAGGCTACGGCGCCAACGACCTGGTCGGGCAGGGACGCGCCGCGCTCGCCGAGGAGTTTGCAGAGGACGTTGGCGCCAAGTGAGACACCGACAATGCCGAGTGGGGCGCCGGGAAATTGGTCGACAATGCGGTCGATCACCCAGGCTGGATCTGATGTCTCGCCGGAGTGGTAGCTGCGCGGCAAGCGGTTTGGCAACGAACCACAGGTCCGAAACAGCAGCAGGTCGGCCCCCCAGCCGTTCGCGCGGGCCTCCCGGAACATGGCGCGCGCGTAGTGCGAGTGGAGTCCCCCTTCGAGCCCGTGGAGCAGCAGTAGTCGCGGGGTGTTATGCGGTTGCCCGGCGGATGGGGTGAGGCGGACGATCTGCAGGAAATCGCCGTCTGGCGTGTCCCACACTTCGACTGTGGTGTGCGCGACGGGCTCGCGACGCCCCACTCGACCCCAGAGCGTAGCGCTATGCGGATCGGGGAGCCACCAGGCGGGACGATAGGTGCGGGTTGGCACAAGGGTTGGCACGATGGGCGGTGCGCGGGCGTGGGGTGAAGGCTGCTACATTGGCGGCGGTGCGTGTCCGGTTCCCTTCTATATACGTGAAGCATACGTGCAGCGGAGAGGCTTTGGATGATGTGTAACGCCGAGCTGCCGTTGACGAGCGCTGCGGCAAGCGTGCTGCTGGCGGGGTTCGTGTGCGCGTGTGTGGCGGGGATGGTGGGGCATGGCGTGCTGCGGCCCCTGCTCGAGGCGCGCGGTGTGAGGCCATGGCAGGTGCACGACTCGCTCGGCGCGTTGCTGTTGGTGCTCATCGGGAGCGCGCTGATTGGTGGCGGCGCGGCGATGGTGGGCTGGCTGTTCGGCGTGTGCGGGGGCATCATCTCCCCTGCTGTTGGTGCGGCGGCGGTGATCGCCGTGCTGGCGGGGCTGTTGATGCTGCGCCTTGGACTGCTCGCCCTCCGCAAACTGACGTGACGTGTATGGCTTGACCGCGATGGCGGTTGAGCGGTTCCCCTTTGCCCGATCGTTTTCATGCTGCAGCGTCTTGCCCGCAACCTGACCGTGCAGGTGCTTCTCGCCGTGAGTTTGGGCGTCGTGCTCGGCGTGATCAATCCTGACGTCGCGAAGCAACTCAAGCCCCTCGGCGACACGTTCATCAATCTGGTGAAGATGGTGATCACGCCGATCATCTTCCTGACGATTGTGCACGGTATCGCGTCGATGAAGGATCTGCGCAAACTGGGGCGTGTTGGTGGCAAAGCGTTGTTGTATTTCGAAATCGTTTCGACGATTGCGCTGATGATTGGGCTCGTGGTGGTGAATGTCACGAAGCCAGGCGCTGGCCTCGATGCATCAATGCTCAAGGCCGGTGATATTTCGACGTACACCAAGGCGGCGGCGCAGCAAAGTACACTCGACTTCTTCTTGCACATTGTGCCGAGCAATGTGGTGTCGGCGTTTGCGTCGGGTGATTTGTTGCCGGTGGTGTTTTTTTCGGTGCTGTTTGGTGTAGCCCTCACGGCGACTGGTGAGGCGGGTCGTGAAGTCGCCGATCTGTTGCTGCGTTTTCAGACGGTGTTCTTTCGGATTGTGGCGATCGTGATGAAGGTGGCGCCCATCGGTGCCTTTGGTGCGATGGCGTACACGATTGGCACCTTTGGGCTCAAGACGTTGTTGCCATTGGGTCGGCTGATGCTCGACGTCTATTTGACGATGGCGATCTTTGTGTTTGTGGTGTTGGGCGCGATCTGCCGCATGTATGGCTTCCGCATTTTGAGTTTGATCAAGTTCATTCGCGAAGAAATCATGCTGGTGTTGGGCACATCGTCATCCGAAGCGGCGTTACCGCGCATGTTGGAGAAGATGGAGCGCTATGGGTGCGCGCGACCCGTGGTAGGGCTCGTGATCCCGACCGGCTATTCGTTTAATCTGGACGGCACCAGCATTTATCTGTCGATGGCAACGATTTTTATTGCCCAGGTGTATCGCGTGGACTTGAGTCTTACGCAGCAGCTCACGTTGCTGGGCATTTTGATGTTGACGTCCAAGGGTGCGGCTGGTGTGACGGGGTCGGGTTTTATTGTATTGGCGAGCACGTTGGCGGCGACGCGGACGGTACCGGTGGAGGGTGTGGCCTTGTTGCTTGGTGTCGACCGGTTCATGTCGGAGGCGCGCGCGATCACGAACCTGATTGGTAACGGGGTGGCGACGTTGGTGGTGTCGCGCAGCGAAGGTGCGTTTGACGACGAGAAGCGGATGCTGGCCGAGTCGACGGCGTCGGCGAACTGAACGCGCGGGCGATTGCACATGCCGGTGGCCGAATTGCAGGTACAGATTTTTGGGACGAAGAAGAATGCAGAGACGCGAAAGGCATTGCGTTTTTTTGCAGAACGACGGGTGAAAACGCATTTCGTCGATTTGCAGGAACGTGCGGCGGCGCTGGGCGAGTTGAAGCGGTTTGCGCAGAAGTTTGGTGTGGAGCGGTTGATTGATCGCGAATCGAAGCGCTTTGCGGAGTTGGGATTGCGGACGGCGTTGTACGGCGAGGAACGGTGGCTCGCGATATTGTCTGACGAGCCGTTGGTGTTACGACAACCGTTGGCGCGCATGCAGCAAAAGTTGACGATTGGGATGGACGAGACAACGTGGAAGGCGTGGGTGGGGTAGGTGCAGCGGGTCTTAAGAAATCCAGAGGAGAGTCCGATGAAGGTGTTTGCTCAGCTGTTTACGCGTACTGCGTTGTTGGTGTCGTCCGCATCCGTCGTGGCGCACGCGCAGGTGAATGCCGGTGCGCAGAGTCCTGAGGCGAGTCTGCCGTTCACGATGACGCAGGTGGCGACGTTCAACTTGCCGTGGCGCATCGCGTTTCTTCCTGACGGGCGTATGCTCGTTACGGAAAAGGTGGGTCCGCTCTGGCTCGTCACCCAGCAGGGGGCGAAGACGCCGGTGGCCAACGTGCCAGCCGCACGGTCGCAGGGCCAAGGTGGAATGCTGGGCGTCTACACGTCGCCCAACTACGCGACTGATCACAATGTCTACCTGACGTATTCGGAGCCGGGTGACAGTGGGTCGAGTCTGGCACTCGCGCGCGCGAAGTTGACGATGACCAAAGATTCGGCACGTCTTGACGGACTGCAGGTGATCTGGCGTGACGGCGCACGTGGTCGCGGCGGCCAGTTCGGCGCAGCCATCGCCTTCTCACCAGATAAGAAGTTTCTGTTCCTCACCGTCGGCGACCGGCAGCGCATGACGCCGGCGCAGGACCCGAATTCACCGCTGGGCAAAATTTTGCGATTGACGCTCGACGGCAAACCGGCGCCCGGGAATCCGCAGGCCGGCAAAACTGGTGAGGCGACCCTTGGCGTGATCAATCCGCCACGCGACACGGAACTGGCCAAGAGTGCTGCGGTTGTGTTCAGCTACACGTTTCCTGGGCCGAATCTGACGCCATCGGAGACGTGGGCCTCGGGCTTTCGCACGCCGTACGGTTTGGCGTTCGCGCCCGATGGCCGACTGTGGGAGGTGGAGCATGGCCCGAGGGGTGGCGATGAGCTCAACCTGATTGAGGTGGGGAAGAACTACGGGTGGCCGCTCGTGTCATACGCGGTCAACTACAACGGCGTGCCGATTCCGAGTCCGGATACCCGCCCCGATCTGGCGAAGCCGGTGATTTACTGGACGCCGATTATCGCGCCGGGCAGTCTCACTTTCTACAAGGGCGTGATGTTTCCGCAGTGGAACGGTTCGGCGCTGATGGGTGGCCTGGCGACGAAGACGCTTACTCGTATCACCTTTGATGGAAAGGGTGGGGCGACGCCGGCCGAACGGTGGGACGTTGGCCACCAGATTCGCGATGTGGCGGTCGGTCCAGATGGCGCCGTGTGGATGATCGAGAATACGGCGACGGGCGGGTTGTTTCGGGTCACGCCGAAGTAGTGGGAGCGCCAAGCGACGATGACACCCCATGATTCTCGCGTCACGATCCATATGGCGGCGAGTCTCGACGGCTTCATCGCGCGAAAGGACGGGCGTGTCGACTGGATGGAGACCGCAGACGAATTTGTGGGTGGGGAGACGATGGACCCGGAATTCGTCGCGGCGTTCCTGAAGACGATTGACTGCTACGTGATGGGATCGCGCACCTACGAAACCGCGCTCCGATTTGAGACACGCGGGTTTGGCTGGGCGTACGGCGACAAACCGGTCTTTGTCCTCACGCGTCGCGACTTGCCACGGACCCGCGAGACCGTCGAGTTCCACGCCGGTGATATTGCGCAGTTCGTAAATGGGCGCCTACGGCCCAGGTTCCGTAGCATCTGGTGTGTGGGAGGCGGTGTGGTGTGCGGCGAATGTCTTCGTCGCGGACTCGCCGACGATGTTCGCTATTCGATCCTGCCGATCGTGATTGGAGAGGGGATCCCATTCTTCGGGACGCTCGACCGGGATGTCGCCCTCCATCTGACCGAAGTCAAAGCCTACAAGAGCGGCATGGTGGCGCTGCACTACGAAGTGCTGGGGCAACGCGGCGAATCGACGTGAATCACGCGGAGCACGCTCGCGTCGTTACGACGCCATTGCGTGCGTTGGCGACGGCGCGCGGTCGCTACATAGGCGGCGTTACTGGGACGGCCTTCACGCAGGCCGCGGGCAATGGTCCCATGTTGCGTGCGACGCTCGCGCGAGAATTCAGCATGATGTGGTCCGGCAACTATCTCAATTTCAGCTGGCTTCGGCCGACCGCCCGTACCTACGATTTCTTTTGGGCCGACTCGATGGTGGCGTTCGCGCGAAAGCCATCGTTTACGGCGGTGTCGAAGGCGCTTGGTGGGAAGGGGTGACACCCCGTTACACTGTGGAAGGAGTGGTTGGGGCAACGATTGGCAATGCGAGGGCAGTGCGGGCGTAGTTTTGGTGAAGCGCCGTGGTGACGCAGGTGCAGCGTTATGGGATGCCACCCACCCTGTTGCACGTGTTTCGCGATCGCGCTGCGGTGCGCCGGTACAGTCCGCGGACGACCGAGGTGTACGAGCGTTGGGTGATTGCGTTCATTCGGTTTCACGGTCGGCGTCATCCGCGTGACCTTGGCGCGCCTGCCGTTCGCGACTTCCTGACCTACTTGGCGCAGACGCGACAGATAGCCGCGTCCACGCAGAATCAGGCACTGGCCGCATTGCAATTTCTGTATCGTGATGTGCTCGGCGAGCCGTTGACGACACTCGAAGGTGTCGCACCGGCGAAGCGTCCGCATACGCTCCCGAATGTATTGTCGCGCGCTGATGCGCAACGCGTGCTCGCGGCGATGTCCGGCATGCCGCAGCTGATGGCGATGCTGCTATACGGTTCTGGGCTTCGGCTGATGGAGTGTTGTTGCTTGCGGATCAAGGACCTAGATCTGGAGCGCGGCGAAATTCTGGTGCGGCGTGGCAAGGGCGCGCGCGACCGCGTCACGATGGTACCGAGCCAACTGCACGATCGTTTGTGCGCGCAGATGACGGCGGCGCGCACGTTGCTCGCGCGTCGCATCGCGCGCGGGGGTGGCCACATCGAATTGCCGGGCGCCTTCGATCGCAAGAGCGCCGGCGCGTCGCAGCGATGGCCGTGGATGTGGGTGTTTCCGGCGAGCCGAGAATACTTGGCAGTGGCGACCGCGCAACGTCGCTCGACGCATGTGCATCCGACCGTTCTGCAGCGCGCCGTGAGCGAAGCCGCGCGAACGGCTGGCGTAAGCCATCGAGTGAGTTGCCACACCTTTCGACATTCCTTTGCTACGCATTTGCTGGAGTCGGGCTACGACATTCGGACGGTGCAGGAGCTGTTGGGGCACCAAGACGTGTCGACCACGATGCTGTACACGCACGTATTGAACAAGGGCGGACTTGGTGTACGGAGCCCGCTGGACTTCCTGACCGGGTGACCCTGGCGAGGTGGGATGCTTCCGGCGCGACGCTCGGCGACGGTCTGTGCTACGCTGCGTTCTGCGCAGCACAATTCGGCGGCATTGTTACGGCCTTGGATGCGCGAAGTACCGTTGTCGCAAAGCGTTGCGGATCTCGAAACGTGAGACCAGTATTGGCGATAGGCTGCGAGCGGTGCCTATAGAAGCAGTCCCACGCAGTGTTTGCCTGCAGTGCAATACGCGTTAGAATGCCAGAAGCATCAGGGCGTGTGCGAGCGACGGTGCGCGACATTCGTGCATGCGGCTCAACGGCAACATTTGGAGAGTGTTCGTCAGCATGACTTGTCACGGTGCGATACGCGCACATCGTGGTACGCAGGGCGTTGCGCCCGCGGCCCGTTGTGGCGGCGGCATCGGCGCATCGGGTTGAGACACACTCATTGCATCTCATGCACCGTTGGGCGCCGGGCCGCGCGCGCATTCGTGGCAGGGCTTCTCGTCCGTCCCGTGCGCATGCACCGAAACGCGCAACCGGGAACCGCTGGGCATTCTAACAACGCGCTGCTGCGGACAAACGCTCGGGATTGATGTGGCGATCGCGGGGCGTTGGTGATATCCTCTGCACGGTGCGAACGCCCCGCTCGCATTGGTGCAGGCGTTTGCCGCAGAGCGCGAGCGTTAGAATGCCAGAAGCATCAGGGCGTGTGCGAGCGACGGTGCGCGACATTCGTGCA
>JANMKU010000484.1:0-23921 GCA_031372205.1 Gemmatimonadaceae bacterium
TTTCTGCGCGAGGTTGCGACGCGCGTCTGGTGGTTTGACGGGACGCGCTTGGTCGACTTTGACGGCCCGTTTGTTGAGTGGGAGGAGGATCGGGCTCGTCGCGCGACGCGCGCTTAGCGCGACTGACTCGAGATCGCCAGCGAACGAACGCGGCCACGCACGTGTGGCGGAGAATTGGGCACGGGCGCGGTGCTTCGGTGCGTATCAGCGACGAGTCTAGCGGTACCATTCGTGTGTACGCGGCGGCACCGGCCGGGCCGGGCAAAGGCACCGCATCATGTCGAGGTGCGCGGGTTCCGATTGCATGCGCACGTTACAACACTCACGCGGAGAAAGCGCGATGCACACCTCAGCACAATCCTCGGCGGACACCACGCGTGATGTCGTGCGTTACATCGAGATCAGCACGCCCATTGGCCTGCTCGCGGTCAGCAGCGAGCGCGACGCGATTACCGGGGTGCATATGGAATCGGAACGGCACGCACCAATAGACCGAGGCGCGTGGACGCGCGATGATTCCAATAGCTGTCGCGCGCTCGCTGAAGCGCGTGTGCAGCTGTCCGAATATTTTGCTGGGCTTCGCACGACATTCGCGCTGCCACTGCGGGTGACCGGCACCACCGCGCAAAAAGCCGTGTGGAGCGCATTGTCTCGCATTCCATTTGGCGAAACGCAAAGCTACGGCGCGATTGCGAAGGAGATCGGCAATCCGAAAGCGTCACGAGCGGTAGGCTCCGCCAACAGCCGCAACCCCATCCCGATCATTGTGCCCTGCCATCGCGTGATTGGAGCCGATGGTTCGCTCACCGGTTTTGGCGGCGGCGTGGAGCGCAAGCAATGGTTGCTGGCGCATGAGGCACGCGTGCGCGGGCGGGAGGGTACCATTGAGAAATTTCCGTTGGTCAGCACGCCGGCGTGAGCGCGCGGCTCGGCCCAGAAACGCGGTTGCAGTTGACTGCCGTGCAGTTGACTGCCGAGCGTTCGGCGGCACACTGAGATTGGATCCATGCAGACCATGTTCGTATTCTGGCCCGACGGTTGACGCGTTCGCGCTTCCATCAACACACTTCCACTGCGCCGATCACTCATTAGGTGCCGAGGAACTGGCGATGCTCACGGCCTTTCACCGTGACGACTATTCGTGGCACGATGATCACGAGTTCGCGCGCCACGTGGCGCGTGCCTCACCGCACATCCTTCGGAAGTGCCGCCATTTGTTCAGCAGGCCATCCGAGCTCAGATGATCGCGCTGACGCCTAGCCCCGATTTCTCACCAACGTGAGTGAATTGCATGGAGAGCGGGTTTGCGCGATGGTCGCGCGGGAATAAGCAACTTGCTGAATCGATTGCGCTGGACTGATGCGCGAGACCCCGGCGCGAGTCGGCGAGGTGCTTGGGGTCAGCTGGTGCCGTCGACGGGTCCAACTTTCGTGTGCATGTGACATCGTGAAAGTCTCGGCCTGCTGATTCGTGAGCGGCTGGCGAGGTGGCGTTGCGCAGCGTCGCGTCGGGGAACATTGTCTGTGTGAGCGTACCGATCCCTCTCGCGGAGATCTGCCGTGTCGCACCCTGCTCCATCCGAGTCAGCCCCCGAGCGAGTGTCCGAGGCCGTGGCGACGCGGCTCCTCGCGCGGGCGAGTGAACTCGACGCCGCCCATGATACGCGGTCGTCCGTGGTTGAATTGCGTGCGGCAGCCGCTGCCGCGGGCATCTCGGCACACGCATTCGAAGCGGCGCTTGCGGAAGTCCGCGAGACGGCGAAGGCAAACACCCTGCGCACCGCGCGACACCGGCGCACGTGGATACGCGCGGCAATCGTGGCGCTGGTCCTCGCCGCCGGCATGCTCACCGTGATTGCGCAGCGGACACCACGCAACGTGGCCGCCGCGTCGGGTGCGCCGATGCATGAAGAGGCAGTCTTGTTACGCTGTATCGCCGCGGACGATGCCGCCGCATTGATCCGCCCACTACTCACGCTGCCTACGAATCAGCTCGTGCTGTCCTCGTCGGCATCTCGAACCTTGACGATCCGCGCGACGACGCAGCAGCTCGAGCAAGTGAAGGCCGCGCTGGCACCGTATGAAGCTGCGGGCGCACCGAGCTGCGCGGCCCGGCGGTAAGTCGATGGGCTGTGCCGAATTCGTCATGAGGCGATCGCCGCTCTTGGTCATGATGTGGTCGCTCGCGTCGTGTCGTGACGCCGCGCGCCCAAACACACGCGCCGAATTGCTGGTCACCGTGCGCACTGGCGCGATCACGGCGCCGGACTCCGTGCAGCCTGGCTGGACAAGTGTGCGCGTGGAGGAAGTGAACGATAGGCACATCGTCGTACTGTTCCGTCTACCCGCGACGGCGACGACGGCAGCGGTGACCGCGTTTGTTGCGGCGCTTGACACAGCGCCGGCGACTCCGCAGCCCGGCGTGGCGATCGGCGGATCCGAGGTCGGTGGGCGTAGTGAGGTGGTCCTGCATCTCACGCCGGGTGTTTACGTGTTCGCTTGTGTCCGCCGCGGCAACGACGGGCATCGTCATGCGAGTAGCGGCGAATCCAGGCTCTTGCATGTGCAACGCTATGCAACGGCGAACGCAGGCGACACGGTACCACCGCGCGCGACGCACGACGTCCGCATGGTCGACTTCGCGTACGTCGGTCCAGATCACTGGGCGGCGGGCCCGCAATGGCTGCGCATCGCGAATACCGGCACGCAAGACCATCAGTTGCGTCTGGCGAGACTTCGCGATGGTGCGTCACCGCAAGCGTGGTTGGCAGCGGACAATCCGGACACGCTGGCCACGACGGTCGCGGGGATGGCGCGCGTGGGCCCCGGCGAAGTGGCGTACCTCCAGGTCGTGCTGACCCGTGGGACGTACATTGAGTACTGTCTTGTCGCCGACGTGGCGACGCATCGGCCCCACATCGAGCTCGGCATGCTGCGGGTCATTCAGGTGCCGTAGCGAATCGACGCGGCCATCGCGTTTTACACTACTCACCTGGAGTTCCGCGTCGACCTCGCCGCGACTGTTGTTCAGCACGCGACCACGGAAGAATAGCGCACGCGCTTCCTCCGAGCGTGTCGTAATTGGAATCTTGCCGTCATCGTTCGACGGTAATGTGGTGGCCGCGGGTGACGGAGCAGCAGGCCGACAGCCGAGTGCACACGCGAGGAGACAGCCGAGGTACGCGAAACGACGCATCAAGGCTCCCTTGGTTGGTGAAGCGCGGATGGTATGCAGGCGCGTGTCGGCGTGCGCGCCGGTTTCGGACCTGTTAGTACTCGCCCGCGCTCTGGACACGTTGCACACTACGCTTGGTGCTGGCATACTATGGCGATGAAACGTTCCCGTGCTGCGCACCACGTCGCACTGCTGCTCTGCATCTCGTGCACGAAGGCGCCGCCCGACCCGACGACATCGATGTACGATCTCGTGATTCTCAATGGACACGTGATGGATCCGGCATCAGGGCTCAACGCCGTCCGCGCCATCGGTATACTCGGCGGAACGATTCGCGCGGTGAGTACACAACCACTGCAAGGTCGGGATACGCTGGATGCCCGCGGTCTGGTGGTGGCACCTGGTTTCATTGATCTCCATCAGCACGCACAGGATACGGCGGGTTATCGGGTTGAAGTGCTCGATGGAACCACGACGGCGCTCGAACTCGAAGGTGGGACGGTTGACGTGGATCGCTGGTACGACGAGCGCGCGGGAACGTCGATCATCAATCATGGCGTGAGTGTCGGGCATGACGAGGTGCGCCGGGTGGTCATGGGTGACACGGGGAGACGGACGGCTGTTGGTGCAGCCAAGTCGCGCGCCAGCACGAAGGCGGAGTTGGCAGCGATCGTGGCCATGGTTGACCGCGGATTTCGTCGTGGCGCCGTGGCAGCAGGCATGGTGATTGAGATCACGCCTGGCGCGACGCCGTGGGAGATCCTTGAAGTGTTTCGCGTCGCCGCGGCCCATGGCGCTGCGGTACATGTGCACATGCGCAGTGTCGCTGAGCCGTACTATTTCCTTGAGACGGAAGAGGTGATTGCAGCGTCCGCGGCCACCGGTGCGGCCGCACACATTGTGCACATTCAGAGTTCTGTCGGCGAGGACACGCCGCAGGCGCTGGAGCTGGTACGTGGCGCGCGCGCACGCGGACTCGACATCACCGCCGAAGTCTATCCGTACACCGCGTCGATGGCCGAGATCGAGGGTGCGGACAACGATGACTGGCAGTCATGGTCCGACAAGAAGTTCAACCGATTCGAATGGGCCCTGACCGGTGAACGGCTCACGCGCGCGTCGTTCGGCCGGTATCGCGCGATCGGCGGGTTCATCATCGAATACAACAACACGGAGGAGACGGTCACCGCCGGCGTCGCGCATCCACTGACGATGATCGCGAGCGATGGCATTCTGCATGACGGCATCGGACATCCGCGGGTGGCCGGAACCTTCGCCCGCGTGCTCGGGCGTTACGTGCGAGAGCTGCGCGCGCTCACGCTCATGGATGCGTTGCGCAAGATGACGATTGAGCCGGCACGCCGCATGGAGCATCGTGTGCCCGCGATGGCACGCAAGGGGCGCGTGCAGGTTGGAACCGATGCGGATGTGGTGGTGTTCGACCCGGCCACGATCATCGATCGTGCGACATATCGTGAGCCGACGCTGGCGCCGCGTGGCTTGCGCGATGTTGTCGTCAACGGTGTGATCGTTGTGCGCGGCGGCGCCGTCAGGCCCGGACTGTTTCCGGGTAGGCCGGTGCGAGGTCCGACCTCTTCATGCAGGACTACGGACGAATCACCGGCTTCGCGAGTTGATCCTTGCCTTTGTCCTTCGCGGCAATGCCCTTCACCATCCAGTCAGGTTCCGGCGCACCCTTGAGCTTCACATCGAAAAACGTCTGCATCCGCTGCGCCCAATCCTTCTGGTTCGCTCGGCCCTGAATGCCATGCAGCTCGTTGTTGTAGTTGAACAGATAGGACTCCTTGCCCTGTCGACGCAACCCGATGTAGAGCTCGATGCCCTGATACCATGGCACCGCTCCGTCCTGATCATTGTGCAGGATCAGCAGCGGCGTCTGCACGCGATCGATGTGAAAGAGCGGGGAGTTCTCGAGATACAATGGCAATCCTTCCTGCAATGACTTGCCGATTCGACTCTGTCCGCTTTCATACTGCATCGCGCGGTTGACGCCGCTCTCCCAGCGAATGCCACCATACGCACTCGTCATGTTTGCCACCGGTGCGCCAGCTTCAGCGGCAGCGAACATGTTGGTCTGCGTGACCATGTAGGCGATTTGGTAGCCGCCCCATGAATGCCCCTGCAGTCCCAATTTCTTCGGGTCGACATAGCCGCGGTCGATGAGCTTCTGCACACCGGGAATGATGGACTTGAGCGCGCTCTGCCCAGGGTGTCCGTCTTCATAGAAAATGTCCGGTTCGAACATCAAGTATCCATTCGACAGATAGTGTGTGATGTTCACCGAGGTGCCGCCGTTCGGCGCGATGTATGCGTGCAGACCGTCCGACAGGTCTTCGTAGAAATAGGTGAGCATCGGATACTTCTTCGTTGGATCAAAGTTCTCTGGCTTGTACAAAATGCCCTGGCGCGAGACACCGTCCGCACTGCTCCACGTAACCAGTTCGGCGCTGCCCCAGAGGTATTCCTTCTGGAATGGGTTGGCATCGGTGATGCGCGTTTTCGCGGCCGCGACACTTGGGCCTACATACAAATTCGGAAAGTCGACGAACGTGCTCTTGGTGAGCATGTACACATCGGCACGCTCGGCTTTGGTCGGGTTGCCGTAGCGTACAGGGTCCATGAGCACCTTCTCGGGCGCGTGGCGCGCGTCCAACCGCGTGCGGTAGAAGCCGCTCTCCTTCGTGTCTTCGTCGAACGCCGAAAGCCACGTAGGTTTGCTGGTGTCGATGTAGCGCACGTCTTCATCGGCGTCGAGCGCAATCGCGCGCAGCGTAATGTTCTCACGTCGCCCCAGGGAATCGGTCAGCACCACCGGGGCTTTGACGCCAGTGGGATCGAGCTCCCAGACATCGAACCGGTCATTTAACAAGAGCGAGCGATCGTCTTTCGTCCAGCCGGTGACGCCCCATGCCGCAGGGTTGCCTGGCGTGCTCCATGTTTCCTGCTCGAAGCGCACACTCTTGTGCGCACTGGTGAGATCGGTGGTTTTGCCCGTCGCGATATTGTACGAATACCACTCCTTGTCGTGGTACCAGAGCACGTACTTCGCGCCGGTGGAGAGCTGCGCCTGTCCCGAGATGGCCTTGACGATCTCCTTCCGCACGCCCGTCGCCGGGTCCACTAGATACACATCGGTTGCACCGTCGCCCCAGGTGCGTTGCAAATCATACGGAACACCGGTGGCCTGCAAACCCACCTTGGCATCATCTGACAACACGACGCTCGGGAAGTTCTCGTCCGTCAAGCGTGTGAACTTCTTTGTTGCCAGGTTGACGATGCCTTGATACGTACGATTCACGGCCGCGTTCACCTGCAGCAACTGCGTGGGCTGAATCTGTGCGTCTTTGTAGTGCCACAAATCAAACTTCGCTTTGCCGACCAGTGAGTCGGCCGGCACGATCTCTTCACGTGGCGGTGCGATGGAGACCGTCACCGCGTTGCCGGCGCGCGTGAAGGTCGCCGAGATGTTGTCCGGGAATCGAAAGAACGGTGGCAGTGATTGCGCAGCGAGCAGCAGTTGTGCCGTGCCAGCTTTTACACTGCCGAGATAGATTGCGCTGTTCGCGTTCGGGCGGCCGAACTCGTCCTTGTCTGACGCAAAAACGAATTGCGATTGCGCGCGATCAAAGGTGAACGCACGATAGTTACCGGGCCCGCTCATCACCGTTCGCGTGGTGCCCGTGCTCAAGTCGCGCAGATAGATGCCATCTCTTGTTGAATCACGCGAGGTGACCGTGTAGGCGAGCACCTTCGCACTGTCATCAAACGTGTAGCTCGCAACATCAGCAAGCTTCTCTTCAGCGCCCGAGTCGAGATTGCGGAGCATCAGTGGTGTGCCGTATGTGCGTCGCGCCACCTGCGCGTCAGGCGCACCTGCACCTGCACCTGCACCTGCGCCACCGCGACCGCCACGTCCGCCGCGCCCACCAGTCGCCGCTGCCATCGAGTCCGCCACAGGATCACTCATTGCATAGGCGAGCCACTTGCCATTCGCACTCGGCGTTCGGAATCCGCGGGCGCCCTTGATGGACTCAATGTTTCCGTCGGCCAGACGAATGACGCGGAGTGAGTTGTTCGCCGCCGCGTTCGCGGTGCTGGCAGCGCCACCGGCGGCTGCGCCCGGTGCACCGCGACCGGCACGTGCACGTTGTGCGGCCTCCGCGCTGTCCACCTGCGCGCGCGGCTCTGTCGTCACCATGACAAACGCGAATTTGCCGTCCGCGCTGAACGGCCCTGCCGCCGCTCCGCCACCGCCGCCACGACCACCGCGACCGCCACCCGGCGGTGCTCCGGCTGGCGCTCCACCCGCAGCGCCGCCGCGGCCGCGTTCTGCACCGGGCGTGTTGTTGTCGCGGTTGGTGTAGCCCATGTTCACGCGATGCTCAGTGGTCGCGCTCGTCGACCGCACGATGAATGCACCGTCCCCAACGCGTGGATTGAGCGTATATGCCGCCCATTTTCCGTCGGGAGAGAGCGTTGGGGCGGCGATGGACTGCCAGCGATCCCAGTCAGCTTGTGTCAGTGGTCGCTTCTCCTGGGCGCGGGCGGCGAACGGCGCGGCGAGGACAAGCACAACGGCACACAGTCGGCGATGGAAGTGCATGGGCGTTGGTCCGGCGGTGAGGGTGGACGTGGTGGAACCCATTCTCACTGATAGTACGGCAAAACGTGCGCGTCTGCATCGTCACTGGCAGGAGGCAGTCTGTGAACCGCGCAGGCGTTCCCTGATGCTGTCCTGCGTTGCAAGATTCTACGGGCACGACCACACGCCGTTGCACGCACCGGACATCCCGCACGGAGGCGCCCGTGAAGTTCACGACGACACTGATCAAGGCCGAGGATATGAACGCGACCGGTATAGTTATTCCACCTGAAATCATCGCGACACTCGGTGGTGGCAAGCGCGCGCCAGTGCGCGTCACGATCAATGGCTACACGTACCGCAACACCGTCGCGGTGATGGGCGGCCAGTTCATGGTTGGCGTGGCGGCAGAACACCGCGAGCGAGCGAAGGTGAAGGGTGGCGACACGATCGACGTGACGATCGAATTGGACGATGCGCCCCGCACGGTGGACGTGCCCGCCGACTTCGCCGCCGCCTTAAGCAAGGCCAAGGCGCGCAACGTGTTTGATGCGCTCGCATACAGTCACCGCAAAGAGCATGTCCGCGCGATTGAAGAGGCCAAGACGCCGGAGACGCGTTTGCGACGTATCGCCAAGTCTGTGGAGAAGATCGTGGCGGGGAAGCGGGTGTAGTGCGTGCAGGGGAACAGGGCCTTTGAACGGGGTCGTTTGCTGCACGTAAGCGAATTGGGGGTGAGTGGCATCGAATAGTTGTCCGGATTCGATGATTTGATTCTCCCGCGCTGGAGCTGCTCGATGTTGACTGTGCAACTGATGCGATGCGTGCTGGCACTGGCCGCGACAGTTCCGATGTCGTCGTGGCGTCTGTCTAGCGTACGCTACCGCCATGCCGCGGCGCCTCCGGCTACGGTGATTGCGACCGCACCGATGAGCATTGCGCGCATGGCGCACACCGCAAGCACGCTCTCCGATGGCCGAGTGCTTGTTGCAGGCGGTTTCACCAGCGAGGAGAACGCCGCGCTGAGCGCCGAATTGTACGATGCCGCGACTGGCCGTTTCACGCCGTTGCCACGTATGATCGCCGTGCGCCACAGTCACACCGCCACCGTGTTGCCTGGCGGCCGGGTGTTGCTCGTTGGTGGCTACGGCGTTGGAAACGCTGTCCTTTCATCCGCCGAGGTGTTTGATCCGATGAATCAGACGTTTACGCCAACGGGGTCGATGCTTGCACCTCGTGGTGGGCACGTGGCCGTACTCCTTGGCAATGGCAAAGTGCTCATCGCCGGTGGCGTCGGCGCAGGGTGGAGTTTCCTGTCGAGCGCCGAATTGTACGATCCTGCGACGGGTCGATTCTCACCAACGAGCGCGATGACGGTTGCCCGTGAGAGTCACATTGCGGTGCGGCTGCAGGATGGTCGGGTGCTCATCGCGGGCGGACATCGTGGACGACGTGCGGAGATTACGCTCTATGCATCGGCGGAAACGTATGACCCGTCAACACAGCGTTTCACGCCTGTTGGCGATATGCGCGTGCGCCGTCACAAGCACGACGCCGTGCTGTTGCGCGATGGACGCGTGTTGATCACGGGCGGTTCCGACGAACGCGACAGCAAGGGCGTGTACACGAGCACCGAACTGTTTAACCCTACGTCGGATACGTTCGTCATCGGCCCGGTCATGTTGGTCGGCCGATACAAGCACAATGGCAGTACGGTGCTACTCGCGAATGGCACAGTGCTCCTGGCTGGAGGCGCGCCCCAGGCGGAGACATACGATCCCACGTCGCGCACATTTACGATGGTTGCGGGCGATGCGCGCATGGCAGGACAGTTCTCTGCGACAGCGCCGCTAAGCGGTGGCCGCGTGCTGATCACGGGCGGCTACGGCAACGGCAGCGATCCGCGCGCATCGGCCTGGCTCTTTCGTCCGTGACATGGATGGAATTCCAACTGGCCGATGGACTTGCGATTCTCGAGCGCACGCCGGCAACGTTCGCCGCGATGCTGGGCGGACTTGGACCGCAATGGTTCGACGCGACCGAAGGCGCCGACACGTGGAGTCCGTATATCATCGTCGGACACCTCATTCACGGCGAGCGAACCGACTGGATCGCGCGCGCACAGATCATTCTCGCGCTAAACCACGACCGACGATTCGAACCCTACGATCGGTTCGCGCAGTTTGAGGAGAGCGCTGGAAAGTCCCTTGCGACGCTGCTCGACGAATTCGCGCGCTTGCGCTCGGCGAACGTTGCGACGCTGGCTGGTTGGCAGCTGACGGATCGCGATCTGATGCTTACCGGTGAGCATCCTGCGTTTGGCACGGTGACGTTGCGTCAGCTACTGGCGACGTGGGTGGCGCACGATTTGGGGCACATCGCGCAAGCGGCGCGCGTGATGGCGAAACAGTACAAGGTGGGGGTTGGGCCGTGGCGGGCGTACTTGCCCATCCTCGATCGATAGCGTTCGCTACATCGTCGGGGGTTTCATCGTCGGACTGGTGGGCTTGGCGGTGATCCTGAAAGTGGCCACTGGCTTGCCGTCCATGTTCACCGTGCCTTCGAGCGCACCGTCGGCCGCGACTGTCGCATCGTGCTCCAACGGCTTGCCTTCCTTGGGCGTCACGCGGAACTGCACGCGCTTGCCGTCGCGCGTCACGTTCGACACGCTCCCCGTTGCCTGCCCCGGCACCACGGCACTGCCACCAACGGTCCCAGCGGTCTCTGTAAACGTGTAGATGACAGGCACGACAATCGTGCTGTCTCCTATCGCGACCTTCGCCGTTCCCGTCCATGTGCCAACAAGGGACGGAGCAGTCACGGTGGCAGAACTATTGCGCTTCGCCTTGGGCTGCGCGGCGATCGGTGTCGACAGCAGCAGCAGGATGACAACGCGGCTGGCAGAACGGAGTGCCCGGTGCGACATGGAGAGTTCCGTGGTTGGCGTGGAATGGAAAAGGTAACGCTAGACTCTGCGCATGTTCACCCCTTCCCCCGTTCTTCGCCGAGGTGAATGCGTGGCCCTGACCACGACATCATCACGTGCGCACGTCGCGCGGTGCGTCACTCCGTGCTACCCGCTGTCGCTCAGAACGTAATGCGCGGCGATCGCATGGTGGGGTCGACCCACACCTGATTGGGTTTGTATGAGACCACAAGCACACGCGCAAACTCGCTGGGAAATCGTATGGTCACTGCACGGATGGGCTGCGCCGCGATGGCATCGGCGTGAATCTCCATCGGCTGGGCATGTGCGTGATCAAGTGGCGCAACCACAGTCTGCATCGCGTGCTGTTGCAGCATGGCCTGAACGGCGGTTGCATCGGGCCACGTCCAGTTGCTCAGTACCACGGTGTCGCCTGGCGATTGCTGCACGCGTGTATTGATGACGAACCGCGCTTGTGCCTTATGCAACGCGTCGCGGAACCGCACCGGTGGCATCGCGGAGTACGTCAGCACGAACTCGGTTTCCGAGTGTTGCGGCGCGAGCGCGCGATGGAGCGCGCTTGTGAAGTCGATGTACATCGTCACTGACAGATGCGTCTGGTCGCGCAGCACCAGCGTGGCGCGATTGTCCGTCAGCTCGTGGTAGGCGGCGCTTGGGTCAAATGCGCGGTTCGCTTCAGCCGCGGTCGGTGGGGCCACGAGCAACGTCGTGAGCACCATCATGCACCGTCCCCGCATGGTCATCGGCCCATCCTCGTACTGGTGGTAGGCAACGCGTCGGCCTAACCGGCGAGTTGGCGCGCCCATCGGCATGACCTATCGGCAATACGACGTCGTGGGCTGCGTCGTCGCCCCCGCATCACTGACAAACTGAAAGTTCCAGCAGGCCGTCTTGCCGGCGTTCTGACTTAATGCGAGCAGCAGGGTCAGGGGCGAACCGGTGACAGGCTTGTAGCGGATCCGGTATGTCCCCGGCGCATTGACATAGCTGTCGGCACCGGTCTCGGTGGTGGTGAAACTACGTGCCGACGTAAACCGCAGCACCTGGTAGCCGTCTGTGGCATCGATGCTCAGCGTCATCGCGCTGTTGGCGAACGGCGTCACTGGTGGTTGACGCAGCGGCTTGAACTTGGCGCCCTGTCCTGCCAGATCGGGACTCGGCGTGCCGCGCAGACACGACAGCACGTACGGCGACACGTCGGTGAGGTGATAGCTATATCCGGCAGGACCACCCGCCACCGTGCCGCTATTGCCACCGCAAATTGCATCCCGTGTCGCGACGGCGCCGTCGGGATTGTTGTAGCCGAAAATCGCGAAGCCATCAAGCGCCCAGCCAATCGGGTGCGTGTCCCAATAGTTTGCGGCGCGCGTCGACATAAGACATGTTGGCGCCGCATGATAGTGATAGTCGTCTGCACGACCGGCATGTCCGTTGCAGGTGTCCAACTCGCCGAGTACTTTCGTGTCGCCGTTCTGACAACCGCCCTGCTTACATGGATTGAAGATCGGTACGCCATTGACGGCCACGCCAATGGGCCCATCGTTGACGGCGGTCGTGCTGGCCGCGATTGCCGGGTTGAGCGGAATCTTCCACGCATTGTCACCAAAGAAATTCTGACCGATGGGTACTTGCAGATTGGTGGCGATGATGCCGTTCATCATCGCATGCGCGGCGAGTCCGTCCGTGTTCACATACGCGTACGCGCTGTCGCAGCTGACGGCCGTCACTCCAGTCGTGGCGATCGCCATTGAGGTGCGTACGAAGGTACAGTTCGCAGCGCTCGCGTACGCGGCACGCGCGTACGTCACATTGAGCTGCGCCGACGCCAACGTGATGGCCGCCATCGCACTTGTCAGCGATGCGCCGGTCACTTGCGTCGCGACAGCGGGTAGTGTTGGTGTCGCCGACAGTGCGTAGACGGTGAACGTGTACACTTTCGACCCGGGTCCTTGCGAGCACGGCGGATTGTACGCGAGCGCTGGGCCGTCGCTGCCGACGCCGAGTGTGCCGACACCGTAGCTGTCCTTGGCGAGCGTTGCCGTGGTCGCCGGAATGCCGTACAGCACCCAGTTCCACTTCGTCGTGCCATCGCCGGGCAACGTCGTCATGAGCACAGCAAACTCGCGTGTTCCCATCGGCGCGTTTGACCACTGCAGCGCGAGCGTTGATGCGGCACCGTCACAGGTGTACGCTGCCGGCAATGCGCCACCATTCGCGACCGTCGCACTCGCCACACTAAACAACGTACTCGTACCGCCCGCACTCGGCTTCACCGTCACCGCGGAGGACTCGCTGCCAGCACCTGTGGCGTTACGTGCCGACACCGTGCATGTGTAGGTCGTCTCGTTCGTCAGCCCCGTCACAGTGATCGGACTGCCAGTGTTGATGCCGGTCTTCGATACACCCGCGGCCACGCAGGTTGCCGTATACGAGAGAATCACCGATCCGCCGTTCGACGCCGGAGCGGTAAACGCAATGTTCGCTGTCAGGTTGCCAGGCGTTGCCACTACGCCACTCGGCGCGCCAGGAACCGTGAGGGTCACGATCGGTGTGTTGACCGTCGCGCTATCGCCGCCACAGGCGGTCACCAATGTCGCGGTGACGACACACCACGTGAGAGCAGTTCGTACGGTCAGCATGCGCATGTCGGTAGGCGGTCAGGGTTTCACCTCGCAACCTAGCTGGGGCGCACCGGCCGGACACAGGCGCGCCACACGACCTACCACGCGGATCCATTTCACGCGACCGTTCGCATCGCGCACAAACTCCATCGCTTGCCCGCGGTCGGGACCATCAGTCACAACAACGCGATCCGGACCAAAGAACGCGATGGGAGTGTCTGTGCCAGGCCGACCATTGTTGGGCCGATCCTGCACCAACAGACGTCCACTGTCTGCGTGCACCGCAACCGTGTTGGACGGACGCGCGTACGTGCCCAGATAGGGCGTGTAATCTGGTTGACGCGCGAGCGGTTCGACATTCGGCAGCGTCTCCACCAGACCGCGATGCGCGATCGCCTGATTCTTGGCGTAGCTCGCACCGAGATAGGATCGCAGCGCTTCACGCTCGACGTCTTGAATGACGCGCCAGCCAACGTTCGCATTGGTAAGGATCGCAATGGCGAAGTTGCGCTCAGGGACAATTTCCAGCAGCAGGATGTGTCCGGCGAGCGTCCCACCATGCGACGCGGTGCGAATCGCGCCGACGGTGCGCAAGTGCCAGGCAATGCCAATGTCATCGTCCGTGCTTTGCTTGTGCGCCTGCGGGGTGCGCATGCGCGTGAGCGATTCACGCTGCAGCACGCGGTCGCCGCTCGCCGACGTCCCATCACCCATGTGAAAGCGTGCGTAGGCGAGCAGGTCGGTCATGCAGAGGCCAACACCGCCGGCGGTTACACTTGTGGACGGCGCGAACGGTCGGCTCAGTGTAGTCACGCCATTGCGCGTGACATGCGGTGACGCGAAGCGTTGTGTAATGAACTCTGCCGCCGTCGTGCCAGCATGTTCGAGACCGAGCGGCTGAAACACGAGGTCACGAATGGCGCGATTGATCGGCGTGCCCGTCACCGCTTCAATCACACGCCCGGCAATGCTGAAGCCGGCGTTGTTGTAGCTCCACGCAGCGCCCGGTGGCGCCACCTGCATGAGATCGGTGATGGACTCGGTGAACGTTTTGAGCGTTTCCGTGCCGCGATCGGGACCGGAGACTTGTCCTTCCCAGCCGCCCATGTGCGTGAGCAACTGCATCACCGTGACATCGCGACTGACGTTCTCGTCGCGCACACGAAAGTCTGGCAGATAGCGACGCACCGGTGCAGCGAGATCCACTTTGCCTTGCTCAACCAGTCGCATCATCGCCGTTGCGGCGAACGTTTTGGAGATGGACGCGATGGGAAAGACGGTGTGCGCCGTGATCGGCAGCGGATCTTCCACGTTGGTGACGCCGAGTCCGCGTATACGTACCACGCCGTCCTGAATGACGCCGAGCGCGACGCCAGGAACACCGAACTCCTTCATCTTGGCTTCGGTGAGTGCGGCAAGTGCTTCGAAGCGTGCATCAGGGGACTGCGCGAAGAGCGGAACGGAATGGCCGCTGATCGCTGCAACCAGGGCCGTGGAGACGAATGCAACTCGGCGCGTTGTGCATGAAGGCATAGGTCTGCGGGGCTCGAGTGTGCTCACGTATTGGCGAAGGATGTCCGGCTCAGCGCGCAAACGTACGGCGATCGCCGCCTGCAGCGCCAACAATCGTCACGCGCCGTGCCGCGCCGCCAACCGCTTTCGCACCGTCTCCACATGATGCTGGTTGTGATACAGTACGAACAGCATCATCTCCCGTACAGTCAGCATGCCCAGTAGCGGATGCGGCATGGTGCGCCGATCAAGCGCACTCTCCGGCCACCGCGCCAGACGCCAACACAGTGACTCCATGGCGGCCACGTGATACTGCATGATCTGTGCGCGCTCCGCCTCGGGGTCCGCCGGCGCCGATCGCTTTTTGGGCGTGAACGGTCCGGCTGTCGCGCCGGTGCTCAAGCGCTCAAGATACGCCATGCGCACGTCGTCGTACGAGCGCGACGCGCGCATCGTGCGAAACACGTCGAACAGCAACAGCAAGCGCGGCAGCTCAAGTCCGATCGTGACCGCACGCATGGTCTTGGTGAGATGACGCACGTTCTCGGCCGGCGACCATGCGTCACCGATCGGCGCGAGAAACGCGGGCGTGTTGAACGCATTCCAGAACCGTACACTCTTCCCGTGTACCGATGCGAGCGCAGCACGGATTTCCTCACCGGTGTGCGGCGCGCGCAGCACAGGGTCCGTCGTCGTTGCGTGGTCTGTCACAGATCCTCCTGGCGCGAATTGGTTGATTCCAGAGGCCATCGCTGGCCGCCGCGACGTACATCGCCGCGATGGTTCGACAAACAATTTCGCGTTCGTCAGGGAAGGGCGCATCCCTCTGGCGCGAGTGTTTCCGGTCGGCGCATCCCATGCGTGCAGGTGTCGGCCCTTGCCACATCGTATGGCGGAGGATCATTTCTCAGGAGCGCGAACGATCGTCGCCCTGCGCGCGATCCGCTGTCGGCGACGTCAGCACACTTTAAGAGAGACTCCATCGCGATGATTCGTGCACAGACTCACCGAACTGTATCGCTTCTGCCCGTGGTTGCCCTCCTCCTAATTGGCGGAGCCTGTGCCAATCGCGTGAATGGCACGATACCAACCGGCGCGACCTCCGGGGGCGCACGGGAGTCGGGCACACCGACGGTCGGACCCGCGCGCGGCGCCGTGATGGTGGTGGGCGGTGGCGCAATGGGACCCGACGTATTCGCGCGCTTCATTGAGCTCGCCGGCGGACCCGATGCGCTGATTGTGGAGGTGCCCACGGCCGGTGACGATTCGATTGACGTGACAACCGTCGGTCGCGGGCTTCGCGCTGCTGGTGCGCGAAATCTCGTGGTCTATCACACCACCAGTCGCGCGGTCGCCGATGCCGACACGTTCGTCGCGAAGATTGCCAATGCGCGTGGCGTGTGGTTCGGTGGCGGCCGACACTATCGGTTGGTGAACTCGTACGCCGGCACCAAATCAGAGCTGGCGTTTCGGGCGGCGCTCGATCGCGGTGGCGTGGTGGGCGGCTCGTCCGCCGGCGCATCGATTCTCGCGAGCTATCTCATACGCGGTGCGCCATCGAACGACAATCGCATCATGAACCACCCGAAGTATCTCACCGGCTTCGGCTATCTCCGCGGTGTGGCCATCGACCAGCATGTCGTCGCGCGCGAACGACTCCCTGATCTCTACGATTCACTCACGTCGCGTCGTCCCGATCTGCTTGGCATCTCCGAAGACGAAGGCACCGTGTGGCTCGTGCGCGGCGACACGGCGGAGATCATGGGACGCAACAAAGCGTTCGTGTACAACGGCCGCGACGCGAACGACACGGGAAAGCCGTTTCTCACTCTGCATCCCGGTGATCGCTACAACCTGGCCACGCGTCATGTGATGGCGCGCGCGATCGACGCGACGCCGCTGACCCACAAGTTTGTGGACGGCGTGTTCGCCGCGTACCGCGACACGACACGGGGCGGGGCGCGCGTCATTGTGGCGCTCGACGGCAAGGTCCTTGTGAATGCCGCGTATGGTGTGGCACCGCAGGCGCGCTACATGCCGGAAACGGCCGTCCCGAATGTTCCACTGGCGGGTTTGGCAAGCGTGCTCAACGCCGCGATCACGCGCGACAGTGCGGGTCGTGTAAGCGATGCGGCGGTGCGCCGAGCGCTGACGACCGGCGGTATGCAGCGCGTCACGTATGACACGACCACGAAACAGTGGCGCGGCAACGTGGACGATCTCTATCGCTTTGAGCAGGGGCGGAGTTCGCTGCAGCCCGGCATGCGCGACACGTCGACGGTGGTGCGCGGATTCGTCACGGACACCGCCTTCGGGATGCGGCGTCAATCTGCGTACGGCGTAGCCGATGGTCGTCGGTCCGCGTGGGTGCGCTACCCCGAGCGGCGCGGCACGATCATCGTCCTCACCAACGACGACTCGGCGGACGCCAAAGCGATGGCCACGCGGATCGCCGCCAAGTTGTTCGGGGGTCGCGCGCCGTGAACCACGCGGGCTCGTCACCGGCACGAACGGCACATCTCGTGCGCATTCCATACATCGCGTACTGCATTCTGCTGTTGGCCGTGAGCCATGCGCTACCCGCGCAGCGTCCGCAGCCAGCGCAACGCCCCAATGTCGTCCTCATGTTTCCCGACAACCTCGGGTGGGGCGAGGTAGGGGCGTACGGCAGCGTGCGCGGCGTGCCCACGCCGAACATTGATTCGATTGCCGCGCAAGGCATTCGGCTCGACAACTTCAATGTCGAGTTCTCGTGCACCGTGTCGCGTGCGGCACTGCTCACCTCGCGGTACGCGATTCGCTCAGGCGCCGCGCAACCCACAGGCATCACGCTCTGGGAAGTGACCATGGCCGACGCGCTCAAAGGCGCGGGCTACGCCACGGCCCTCTTTGGCAAGTGGCACCTTGGCGGCACGAACTGGGTGCAGAATCGCACGCCCATCGACCAGGGGTTTGACGAGTGGTTCGGCATACCGAATACGAGCAATGAAGCGCAAATCACATCCACTCCTGGATTCGATCCCAACACCACCGACACGCCGTACATCTGGGAACAGCACGCGGGTGAGGCGCCCCGCAAGGTGCGCGTGTTTGACATGGAGTCGCGTCGCACCGTCGATCGTGAAGCTGCGCAGCGGAGCGTCGCGTTCATGGAGCGCAATGCGCGCGCCAACAAACCGTTCTTCCTCTACTATCCGTTCACGCAAATTCATTTTCCAACGCTGCCGCATCCTGACTTCGCCGGCAAGACGGGCGCGGGCGACATTGGCGATGCGATGGCCGATGTGGACTACAATGTCGGCATCATTTCGGCGGCGCTCACCAAGCTCAAACTCGATCGCAATACGCTCGTGATCTGGTGCACGGATAACGGTGCCGAAGGGCGTCGTCCGTGGCGCGGCTCGTCGGGACCGTGGCGCGGGTTTTACAACACGGTGATGGAAGGCGGCATCCGCACACCATGCGTGCTCAAATGGACGGGACGTATTCCACGCGGACAGAAGCTGAACGGTCTCGTGCACGAACTGGACCTCTTTCCGACAATCGCCGCGGCAGTCGGCGCCGACCTTGTGCCAAAGGATCGTGCCATCGACGGTGTGAATCAGTTGCCGTACTTCGAACGCAAGCAACCCAACTCGGCTCGCGAGAGTGCGCTGTTCTTCACGGGCACGCAGGTGCGCGCCGTCAAGTGGAACGACTGGAAGTTTCATTACGCGTTCATGGCCGAGCCTCGCGTCACAGAACCACCACTCATGCGCCTGTTCAACCTGCGTTCGGATCCGCGTGAGGAGACGGACATCAAGGACGTGAATCCGTGGGCCATCGACACGTTCGATCGGATTGTCGGGGATTTTAGCGCCAGTGTGCGGCAGTATCCCAACGTGCCGATCGGCGCAAAGGACCCTTACACGCCGCCAGCCAAACGGTAGCGCGGTCTGCGTTCAGCGTTTCCGGTACACGCTGTGCACGATGTTGGGCGGGCCGCCGCTCGCACCAAAACGCGCCGTGTCGATCAGCAGCTGTCCGTCCTCGCGTACCGTGAGTGACTGACGAGTCTCCATGTTCACCGGCCGGCCGCCCGGACCGATCGGTGCGCCATGGGTTGTGACGATCACCAACGTCGCCCCATTCCAGCTGACTCGTGCGCGCTGCAGCGACTCGCTGTGGCCAATCATGATGCCGTTCCGTGACTCCCGACCATTCAGTGCGAACGCGTAGCGCAGCTTGGGTTGCAAATCGTACGCGGAGAACTGTGTGAATTCCACAATCAGCGAGTCAGCTGATTGCCGGATTGAGAGCGGCGAACCCCACCCACTGCCCATATCGCCGGTGCGGAATTCCACGTCACCGGCGGCGGCGACTGAAGGTGCCGCGGCGGAGTTGTCCACACGCACCCACTCCCCCGCAAACGAGGGACGTGGCTGGGCAACGGCTGTCGGCGGTATGACACAGGGTGCCGCCAGCATGACACTCAGACACTTCGCGATCAGGCGTTTCTTGCTGCGCATGACAGGTAGGATAACGTCGCGGCGGGTCATCCGCTCGCGGGTGCGTTGCGCCGTCGTGCGGCGGCGGGCTGCTCAGCGTGATCGAATGCGATTCACCAGTTTGCGCCGAGAGAGCAGCGCCGGTCGCACCGAAACCGCGATCGCGGCACAGTGCTTGCCATGTCCCGTCACGATCGCGTCCGCGTCATGCCATGCCATGCAAAATGACGACAGGACGAATACCGCTACGTTGACAGCATGGTCACTCGTGTATAGACTTTGTTTATACACCTCCACAACCCGCCCATGGCCGAAGCCGTTCTCGATCTCAAACAGTGGGGCAACAACCTCGGCGTGCGCCTTCCGGCCGCCGTTGCCCGGGAAGCGAAGCTGAGCGTTGATCAACGCGTTCGCATTACCGTGCAGGGGTCGCAGGTGATCATCACACCCGTGCCCAACGATGCGCTGACGCTTGAGCAGCGTTTGGCCTTGTTCGATCCAGCACGGCACGGGGGCGAAGCGATGACTGATGCGCTCATTGGGGTCGAACGATCGTGGTGAAGGTGGCGTCACGCACCAAGCTGCCGTGGATACCAGATCGGCAGGACATCATTTGGATCGACTGCAACCCGCAGATCGGCCGAGAGATGCGCGATGTGCATCCCTTCCTTGTGTTGTCACCACGAGCGTTCAATGAGAAGACATCACTGGTAATTGGCCTGTCGATGACGACGGCTGCGTACAACGCGGACAACCCATTCGCGGTGGCCGTCGGTTCAGTGTCGGGACGCAAGACTGGCGCGAGCTATGTGCTCTGTCACCAGCCGAAGTCATTTGACTGGCGGTTACGGCACGCGAAACCGCACCCGCGTAAGCGCGTGCCGGATCAAGCCTTTGCTGAGGCACGCGCGCGCCTGAATCAGATCGTGCAGTTGGACTGACTCACCCACCTCAGGTGCTGACGACAGGGATTGGTCAGAACGCCACCATCCGCGTGACCTTGAGCGCCACACTGCGTTCGTTGCGTACATGCGTGTCGGTGTTCTGTCGCTCGGTATAGACAAGAAACACATCGCTCAGCGGTGAGTATCGCCACGCCACACGCGCGTTGGTGACAAAACTCTTGCTCTGTGTGTTGTACTGCACAAACGTGCTGCCAAAGAACGTCGTTGACACGGCGTACTTGAGCCGCACGCCCGCCAGGTCGGCGATGAAGTCGCCACTCTTGAGCGACACGTCGTTGTGCTGGAATGTGCCCTCCACGCTCACGTTGTATCGCGGCCGCCATGTCGTACCGCCGTTGTACGCGAAGCGGGTGCCATCGTAGTAGTCACCCACGGTGAGCCCGACATTGCCGTACACCGGAAAACGCTGTGTCGTGGTGTACGTCGCCTGTGCGTTCCGATAGGCGTAGGATCCCACTGGGATTGAGCGACCGGCAAATGGCGTAAATGGCGTGTCGAGCCGATCGAACCAGTCATTCACCTCGAGCTTGAGTTCCGCGTCTGGCTGAAAGAATACATCCAGCCCCGCCGTCACCTGATGTGATTGTGCGCGGCCATCGTAGTCGGCGTAGTAGTCCGCTTCGATGTACGGGTTGAGTTCCTGAATGCGTCGCAGTTTTGGCCGAGCGTGCACGCCGGTCGTCGCGTACAGTTGCTGAAATCCGCGTCGCCGCACAAAGCCCATGCCGGGGTCGAAATTCGCTGAGACGCGTTTGTACATCGTGGAAGAATTCCAGAGTTTGCCACGATACGCGACGGACACACGACCCGCTCCACCGTCTGATGTGGCCTTGTTGGCGTTCGTCGCCGCCAGATACGAATTGATGATCAAGTTGCCGACGGGACGGATATTGGCGTCAATGCCAAACGATCGTGCGAATGTGGTGCTGTCAGTGGCTTCGCGGTTGGAGACGAGCAGCCCAACATCAGAATTGCCGATGTTTCGGCGCACCCGTGCGACAGCGAAATTCTCGGCGGGCGTCGCGCGGGCACGCTGCGTCTGCATATCGAGCAGGCCTACTTCGAATCCAGCCACGCGTCCTGTGAGCCGGCCACCACCGGCGATGGGGAGCGGTAGGCCGTCAGCGGTGAGCCCAATCTGCCGCGAGTTGAACAGCGTGAAGTCACTCAGCGCGGCGCCCATGCGATAGTTGCGCTCCACGACATCACCAAACGTGAACGATCCGGAGTTTTCGATGAAAAACTCACGGCGTTCAGGAAAGAGCACGCCAAAGCGCGTCAGATTGACGATCTGCTGGTCGACCTCCACCTGGGAGAAATCCGTCTTGACCGTCATGTCGAGTGTGAGCGACGGGGTCACGCCATACTTCACATCGCCACCCAATGCGGTCTTGCTCCCCAACGCACTACTCGGCACCTGCGCGCCGATCGAATTGGACGCGAGCGCGAACGGCTTCACTTGCAGGTTGCGCCCCTGCTTGAGCCCCGACAGCCCCTCGATGGTGCCCGCTTTCGACATGCGATGCAGGCGATATTGGCGTTCGAGTGGCGCCCAGTACGACGATTCATTCACGCGTCGCACGCGCCGCAGAAAGTTGATGCCCCACGTTTGCGGATCGCGCCGCGCGTCAAAACGCAGTGTCTTGAGCGGGATCGCGAGTTCGACGGTCCAGCTCGAATCCTGTCGCGTCGTCTTGACGGTGTAGATGCCGTCCCACGCTTCGACAATGTTGCGCGAATCGTTGAATGTCTGTTCGTCGCGCACCGCGCCTTTCGGATTGACGAGAAAGAGAAACGCGTTGCGCCGATCGTGAAATGTGTCGAGCACCAAACCAAACACGTCGCTGTTGGTGGAGACAAAGTCACGTTCGAGCCCGACCGTGATGGCCTTCTGCGGCTCCGGATCGTAGTTGATGCTTCCCACGTACAGATGGTCGGCGTCGTACAACACACGCACTTCCGTGCGGAAGAGTGCCGGCCGCCCCGTACTCGGCAGCTGTTGCACGAAGTCGGTGAGTACGGTTGCGGCCGCCCATTCTGGCTCATCCAGCTTCCCGTCCACGACGATCGCGCGCGGTGTGCGCGTGGCGTGCATGACCGGGCGCGGCACAGTTTCGGGATTCACGGTGACGGGCGCGGCGGCCGGACCCTGCGCGGCCGCCACGGCTGGGAGCACGGCGAAAGAGAGCAGGAACGGAAGCGCGAACGAGATCCGGAGCAGGAATGCATGCGATGCGCGCGAAAGCACGAGACGGTGAGGCATGCCCTATGGTATACACGCGCGTAGTGCGCGCCAACTACAGGACGACCATGCTGCAATCCGCTGGCGGCGCTCATGGCGCCGCGGCAACTTGGCACTCCCGCGCGACGGGGCAGCCGCTTGTGGATTCGCTGATGACTTGCCGCCACCTCGACCGTTTTCGGTGAAGAGCCAGTAGCAAGGACAGCGTGGCCTCGGGCCTTGCGTCGCATACTATGATTGTATAGTATGATTGTATAGTTAGTGCACCGACCTCCCACTCGAACCGAACATGAAGTCGCACTGGTTCTTCATTCTCCTCTCCGTCTCCGCTGCGCCGCGCTACGGCACGGCGATTCAGGACGACGTGCGCGAATTGAGCGACGGCGGCGTGCGCCTGTGGCCGGCAACGCTGTACGGTTCGCTTGAGGAACTCGTCGAGCAGCACTGGCTTGAGGAAATCGCTGATGACGAGCGTCCCGAGGGAATTTCGGGGCGCGAGCGTTTCTATCGGATCACGCGAACTGGCCGAGTGGCGCTCGAACGTGAAGCCGCACGCATGGAGTCAATGGCGCGCGTTGCGCGCACGCGCCTCGCACTGGGTGGCGTGTGACCCTCATCCGCGTGTACCGCCTGGCCCTACTCCTGCTCCCGGCCGAACTGCGCCGAAAGCACGGTCCGGCCATGGAGACACTGTTCGCGCGCGAACTCGCACATGCGCGCACGCGAGGATGGCTCTACGGCGCGCTCGCCGGCGCGGCGGGTGTGTGGGACGTGATCGCACGCGCCATCTATGAACAGGTGCGCCCGGCGCGCACCGCAACCGGAGTCAGTTCGCCCATGGACGATCCACACAAGTCGCTGCCCACGACCCGGCAGTTTCTGCGTCGGCTCGCCGCGTCGTTTCTCGTAGCGTTTGTCGGGCTCACGTCCGTGCTTCTGCTGAACTACGCAAGGCGGCTCCCAACGCTGGGCGCGAATGAAGCCCTTGCTGGCGCCATGGCGAAAGCCGTGCTGCTATCGGTCCCGTTCACCGCAGCGATGACGATCCCCATGGCGATGTTCGTCGCCGTGCTGTACGAGTTCATGCGGCTCGGCGCCGACGGCAGGCTCACCGCTGCTCGTCATATGGGTGACGGCGTTCGCCGACTGGTTGTTTGCGTGCTCGCGGCGTCCCTCGCCGTTTCTGCGCTCGCGTTGGTGGTAACCGCCGAGATCGTCCCCCGCACCAACGAGCGACTCATTCTCGTACTCAACCCAGGCGCGACGCACACGCGGAGCGATCGCGCAATGACGATTGGCCAGCTGCGAGAGGCCGCCCGCGACGTCGGTCCGAGTACGCAGCGCGACGACCTCGTACGCGTGGCGAACTA
>JANMKU010000506.1:0-8637 GCA_031372205.1 Gemmatimonadaceae bacterium
GGTGGTGGTGACGATTCACACCGGCCGTCCCGGCGTGGTGATCGGCAAGAAGGGTGCGGAAGTCGACAAGCTGCGCGATGAGCTGACGCAGCTGAGTGGCAAGGAAGTGGGGATCAACGTCGAGGAGATCAAGCGCCCGGAGGTTGAGGCGCAGCTCGTCGCCGACAACATTGCCGCGCAGTTGTCGCAACGGATTTCGTTCCGTCGCGCCATGAAGCGTGCGGTGCAGAGTGCGATGCGAATGGGCGCACTCGGCATCAAGATCAAGTGCGGTGGTCGACTGGGCGGCGCAGAAATCGCGCGCGTGGAAGGCTACCATGAGGGTCGGGTACCGCTGCATACGCTGCGGGCCGATATCGACTATGCCACGAGCACCGCGAAGACCACGTACGGCACCATTGGCGTCAAAGTGTGGGTCTTCAAGGGTGAGATTGTGGATGATCGTCGCGGTAAGACCTACTCGACCGGCGTCTGAGGAGACTGAACGATGCTGAGTCCGAAGCGGGTCAAATTCCGCAAGATGTTCAAAGGCCGCATGACTGGGCTCGCGCACCGTGGCGCGGAGGTGTCGTTTGGCACTTTCGGTCTCAAGGCGCTGGAGCCCGGGTGGGTCACGAGTCGACAAATTGAGGCAGCGCGTGTCGCGCTCACGCGGCACATCAAACGTGGTGGCAAGGTGTGGATCCGGATTTTCCCGGATAAGCCGATCACGAAGAAGCCGGCAGAAACCCGCATGGGGAAGGGCAAGGGATCGCCCGAGATGTGGGTCGCGGTGGTCAAGCCGGGCCGCGTGTTGTTCGAGCTCGAGGGGGTCACGCGGGAAGTCGCCGAGACGGCGATGGCGCTGGCGTCCGCGAAGTTGGGTGTGAAAACGAAGTTCGTCGTACGTGAGGAGGCGGTGACCGAATGAAGACTGATGAGATCCGCGGACTCGCCGATGGCGACGTCAAGGTCCGCATCGCTGCACTGGAAGAGGAGCGGTTCCGTCTTCGATTCCGGAGCGGGACGGAAGCGCTGGAGGAGCCATTACGGCTTCGCAGTATTCGCAGGGATATCGCGCGTCTGCAGACCATTCTGCGGGAGCGAGCGCTTGGGCTCAAGCGCGGCGTGAGTGCGCCAGCGCGTGCCGCAAAGAAGACGACCGCTACAAAAGCGGCGGCGAAGAAGGCCACTCCTAAGGCCCGCGGCCGCTAACCGGGATTCCGATTCATGGCAGACATGCAAAACGCGACGGGTGCCACGCAGAATGGCGCCTCGCTCGACCGGACCGCGCGGAAGATGCGCATTGGTCTCGTCGTCAGCGACAAGATGGAGAAGACGGTGGTGGTGCGCATCGATCGTCGGATGCCCCATCCACAATACGGCAAGATGGTGACGCGCACCCGGCGTCTGAAGGCCCACGACGAGGAGAACTCGGCGAAGGTCGGCGACACGGTGCGCATCATGGAGACCCGGCCCTTGTCAAAGGACAAGCGGTGGCGCCTGGTCGAGATCGTTGAGCGCGCGCGCTAAGGGGATGAGACCATGATTCAACAGGAATCCGTCGTGAAGGTTGCGGACAACAGCGGCGCCAAACGCGCGCTGGTGATCCGGGTGCTGGGCGGCACGCGCCGTCGCTACGCGGGCCTTGGAGACAAGGTGGTCGTGGCGATCAAGGATGCGCTGCCAAACGGTACGGTGAAGAAGTCCGATGTCGCGCGGGGCGTGGTGGTGCGCACCGTCAAGGAAACGCGGCGCAAGGATGGCAGCTATATCCGCTTCGATGAGAACGCGATTGTCATTATCGATGACAAAGGCGAGCCAAAAGCGACACGTATCTTCGGTCCCGTGGCGCGTGAGCTCCGCGAGAAGCGTTACATGAAGATCGTCTCGCTGGCGCCCGAGGTGATTTGAGATGCGGATTAACAAGTATTACAAGACGGATCGCGGGCAGCGCTTAGGCGCTGGACGTCATGCGCTCAAGGCATCGCGTGAAGTGATTCACGTGACCAAGGGCGACGTGGTGCGCGTGATGCGTGGGGACGACGCTGGCAAGGAAGGGAAGGTGATGATGGTGTATCCGAAGACCGGCCGCATCAAAGTCGAGGGCATCAACATTGTGAAGAAGCATCGCAAGGCGCGGACGGCCGAGGAACAGAGTGGGATCATCGAGATGCCCGCGCCGTTTCATGCGTCCAACGTGATGCTGCTCGATTCCAAGACTGGGAAGCCGACGCGCGTGCGAGCGCGCATCGACGCAGACGGCACGAAGGAACGTGTCGGCGTGAAGAGCGGCGAAGTCATTCCTCGCGCACGCTGACCCCGGAGCAGAGACGATGGCGACCAAAGACAAGGCTGGCGCAAAGAGCGCTGGAAAGGGCGGGAGCAAGGGCGCGGCACCGAAGGGTGCCGGCGGTGCTGCCAAGGGTGGATCGAAGGGTGGCGGCAAAGGCGGCAAAGCCGGCCAGCCGCGCCAGGCGCAGGATTTCACGAAGCGAGATCATGCCGGTGCCGGACTCGCAGTGGCCGCCCCTCGGCTCAAGCTGTACTACGAGCAGACGGTACGCGCCGCGCTTGCCAAGCAGTTTGGGCTCGGCAACATGCATGAGATCCCGACGCTCGAAAAGATTGTGGTGAACTGCGGCGTTGGCGAGGCGGTGAAGCAGCCGAAGATGCTTGACGTGGTGGTGGAAGAGTTGGCGCTGATCACCGGTCAAAAGCCGGTGCGACGCAAGGCCAAGAAGTCGATCTCCAACTTCGGGTTGCGTGAAGGTCAGGAAATTGGCGCGTCGGTGACGATGCGTGGCGCGAAGATGTGGGAGTTCATGGACCGCTTTGTGACGGTGGCCTGCCCGCGTATTCGCGACTTTCGTGGCTTGGGTACGCGCTCCTTCGATGGTCGTGGCAACTACACGCTTGGCATCAAAGAGCAGATGATCTTCCCGGAGATCAACTACGACATGGTCGAGCAGATTCACGGCATGGACATCACGTTCGTGACGACGGCAGCGAAGGACGAGCAGGCCTTCGCGCTCCTGCACCAGTTGGGGATGCCGTTCAAGGGTGACGACAAGCCGGTGACGCCCAAGGTGGCGCAGCCGGCGGCAGCGGCCTGACGGCCCCAGACAGAGAACCGAGACTATGGCGAAAACGAGTAAGCTGGCCCGCAACGCGCAGCGCAAAGTGCTGGTTGCACGGCATGCGGTGAAGCGCGCCGCGTTGAAGGCGGTGATTCAGAAGCCGAAGAGCACGGACGAAGAGAAAGCGGCGGCCTATGCGGCGCTGCGGAAACTTCCCCGTGATTCGTCGGCGACGCGAGTCCGCAACCGGTGTTCGATGAGCGGTCGGCCGCGTGCGTTTCTGCGTCAATTCGGCTTGAGCCGAATTGCGCTGCGTGATATGGCGCTCAACGGCCTGATTCCCGGCGTGCGCAAAGCGAGTTGGTGAGTTCCTGAGATACGGTGCGCTCGCGGTGCGAGCGGATCGTGTTTCCCTTTTTTCATTCCTAAAGGTCCGGCGTGACCGGATACCATAGGAGCTATTTCTCCGCATGAGCCTGAACGACCCTATTGCCGATATGCTGACGCGCATTCGCAACGCGTGTGCCTCCAAGCATCGCCGCGTCGACATGCCGTTATCGAAGATCAAAGTTGAGATCGCGCGTATCCTGAAGGAGAACTATTTCATCCAGGATTATCGCACGGTGGAACTGGAGGACGGCAAGTCCGCGTTGCGTGTGATTCTCAAGTATGCGCACGGCGGACAGTCGGTCATCCGTGAGGCCAAGCGTATTTCGACGCCTGGTTTGCGCAAATACGTGGGTGCGCAAGAAATCCCCCGGGTCCGCAACGGACTTGGCATGGCGATTCTGAGTACGTCCAAAGGACTGATGTCTGGTCGGACGGCGCGTGCGACGAACACTGGCGGCGAGTTGCTCGCCCTGATCTGGTAAGGAGCCGACATGTCACGTATCGGCAAACGCCCGATCCCGGTTCCGGCCGGGGTGACGGTGGCGATCGCAGGGAATCATGTCACAGTGACGGGACCCAAGGGTGTGCTGGCCCGCACGTTGCCTTCGGACATCATCGTGTCGCAAGAGAACGGCGAGATTGTGGTGAAGCGCCCGTCTGACGACGAAAAGCATAAGGCGCTGCACGGGTTGTCACGCACTTTGGTGGCGAACATGGTGGAAGGTGTGACGACCGGGTTCAAGAAAGTGCTGGAAATCTCCGGCGTCGGCTACAAGGCGGAGGTGCGTCCGTACGGGATGCAGCTGACCCTGGGTTTCTCGCACACGATCGAATACAAGTCGCCCGCTGGCGTGAAGCTCACTGCACCGAATCCCACCACGGTGTTTGTGGAAGGGTCGAGCAAGGAGCTCGTCGGACAGGTGGCTGCAGAAATTCGTAGCTTCCGCAAGCCCGAGCCGTACAAGGGCAAGGGCGTGAAGTACCAAGGCGAAGTCGTCCGGCGTAAGGCCGGCAAGGCTGGAGGCAAATAATGGCCAAGATCGCGATCCCGCGGACGAATGCGGAGCGGCGCGCGCGCCGTCATCTGCGCGTACGCAAAGCGGTGAACGGTACGGCGGAGCGCCCGCGCCTGGTGGTGTTTCGGTCGCTGAAGCACATCTACGCCCAGATCGTCGACGACGTCACGCAGCGCACGCTGATGACCGTTGGCAGCGAAGGGATGAACGGCACGAAGTCAGAGCGTGCCCTCGCCGTCGGCAAGTCGGTTGCCGAGAAAGCGAAGGCCGCGGGCATCGCGAAGGTCGTATTCGACCGCGCCGGTTACCAGTATCACGGCCGAGTGAAGGCCGTGGCCGATGGCGCCCGAGAGGGCGGCCTGGAGTTCTGATATGGCAAACGCAGCAGGTCAAGGTGGCGCGCCAGGCGGCAGCGCCCGTAGCGGTGGTGGACCAGGTGGACGTGGTCGCGGCGGCCCGGGTGGCGGTCGCGGCGGTCCGGGTGCTGGACGTGGTCGCGGTCCGGGCGGTCCCGGTGGCCCTGGCGGTCCCGGTGGTCCGGGCGGCAATCGCGGTCGTGGCCCGGGAGGCGAGGGTGGTGGCCCAGGCGGCCGCGATGGTCGTGGTCGTGGTGGAGACGGACGTCCGGGTCAGGATCGCGAGCAAAGCGATCTGGTCGAGAACGTGATCGCCATCAACCGCGTCGCGAAGGTCGTGAAGGGTGGTCGGCGGTTCTCGTTTAACGCGCTCGTCGCCGTTGGCGACGGTCAAGGCAAGGTTGGTTTTGCCACCGGTAAGGCCAACGAAGTCTCGGAAGCCGTACGTAAGGCCGTGGAAGCGGCGCGTCGCAACATGGTGACGATCCCGCTGACGGGATCGACGATTCCGCACGAGATCGTTGGCAAGCACGGCGCGGGCGAAGTGCTCATGAAGCCCGCAGCGCCGGGTGCCGGCGTGATCGCTGGTGGTGCTGTGCGTGCGGTGCTTGAGTGCTGCGGCATTCACGACATTCTGACCAAGTCGCTCGGTTCGACGAACCCGCACAACATGGTGCTCGCGGCGCTGGACGGGTTGATGCATTTGATCACCGTGGAACAGGCTGCGCGCGAGCGAGGGATCGAGGTGTCGCAGATCGGGTATAGGTCTCGGGCGAAGTCGCGCACCGAAGCACATGACCATCGCAAGGCCGCGATCGTTGCGGCCGAGGTGGGCTGATGCCGCGCACATTCGTTTGGCATCCGTCCAAGGGGCCGGCCAAGACGCCGAAACTGCAGGCGCCGACGGACGGCAAGGTTCTTATCACGCAGGTGCGCAGCGCGATCGGTCACTCGTGGCGGATGCGGTTGACCCTTGCGGCGATTGGTCTCAAGCATCATCAGGCGAGCGTCGTGCAGCAGGATTCCGCCTCGCTGCGCGGTCAGCTCAAGCATGTTCGTCACCTGGTGTCGGTGACGCCAGTGGAGGAGTAAGCAGGTGGCCGATAAGCAGGTGGGCGCCCAGAGCGTCGAGAAGATTGGACTGCACAACCTGGCGCCCGCGCCGGGTTCGCACCGTGGTCGCAAGCGCATCGGTCGCGGTCCCGGTTCGGGAACCGGCAAGACGTCCGGCAAGGGTCACAAGGGCTCGATGGCGCGGTCTGGCCATGGTGGTCCTGGTGGCGGCAAGCCGCATTTCGAAGGTGGTCAGATGCCGATCACGCGTCGTATTCCGAAGCGTGGGTTCACGAACCCGTTCAAGGAGTACGCACAGGAAGTGCGGCTGAACGAGTTGGCGTTGGTCACTGGCGACGAGATCACGACCGAAACGCTGTTGGCGGCGGGCCTCATTCGCGACGGTCATGGTCCGGCCAAGTTGCTCGCCAATGGTGAAGTTCCGCGTGCATTCACGGTGCGTGGCGTGAAGTTGAGCGCGACGGCCAAGGTAAAGATCGAAGCGGCCGGTGGCCGCATCGACGGCTAACCGAGACCTCCGGGCGTATGGCAGAGCAGAACAACAAAGCAGCGCAGGCCGTCGCCAATATTTACCAGACGCCTGAGCTCTGGGCGAAGATCACTTTCACGTTCGTGTGTCTGCTGATCTATCGCGCCGGTGCGCATATCACGGCGCCCGGTATCGATGTGCAGGCGTTGACGGACTATTTCGCGCGCCAGCAAGGCGGCGGCATCCTTGGGCTCTACGACCTGTTTGTCGGCGGTGGGCTCTCTCGCGCGACTGTATTTGCGCTCGGAATCATGCCGTACATCTCGTCGAGCATTTTTGTGCAGATCGCCGGTGCGGTGTTGCCGACCGTCGACAAGATGCAAAAGGACGAGGAAGGGCGAAAGAAACTGACGCAGTACACGCGTTACCTCACTGTGGTGCTGGCATTGGTGCAGGCCTACGGCTTCGCGTTGTTCACGACGTCCTTGCCGGCGGCAGTGTCTCGTCCGGGGCCGTTGTTTACGGTGCAGATGATGTTGTTCCTCACCACAGGCGCCATTTTCGTCATGTGGCTGGGCGAACAGATCACCGAGAATGGCCTCGGCAACGGCGCGTCGCTGATCATCTTTTTCTCGATCGTCGAGCGTATGTGGCCGGCGATCCTGCAAACCTTCCGCTTCATGACGACGGGCGCCATTGCGCCGCTGTCGCTCGTGGTGCTCGGACTGGTGATGATCGGTGTGGTGGCCGGTGTTGTGGCCATCACGGTGGCGGCGCGGCGCGTGCTCATACAGATACCACAGCGGACGATGGCACGTGGTCGTCAGCGTGAAGCGGCGCGCAACTTCATCCCGCTCCGCATCAACACCGCTGGTGTGATGCCGATCATCTTCGCGCAGTCGGTGATCGTCATTCCGGGGGCGCTGGCACAGTTCAGCGGGAGCGCCAAGGCGCAGGAAATCGCCGAGATGTTCAATCCGCAGGGGCCCAATCCGTGGCTCTATTTCCTGCTGTCGGCGATCCTGATTCTGTTGTTCACGTATTTCTACACGTCCATCATCTTCAATCCCGTGGATCTGGCGGAGAATCTGAAGAAGCAGGGCGGCTTTGTGCCTGGCATCAAGCCGGGCGCGAAAACGGCGGAATACATCGAGCAGGTGGTGGAGCGCATCACACTGCCGGGCGCGATCTTCCTGACATTCATTGCCCTGATGCCGATCGTGATTGCGCGTTTGGTGAACGTGCCGTTCGCGTTCGGTGGCACGTCGCTCTTGATCGTCGTCGGTGTGGCGCTCGACACGATGGCGCAGATGCAGCAGCACTTGCTCCTGCGCAAGTACGACGGGTTCATGAAGAAGGGACGGGTACGCTTCCGCGGACGGCAGCAAACCACCGGATTCTAAGGCAGGACGTCGCATGGACATCGTCCTGCTTGGACCGCCGGGCGCAGGGAAGGGCACGCAGGGTGAGTTGCTCGCGGCGAGACTTGCTGTCCCAAAGATTGCGACAGGTGATGTGCTCCGCGCCGCTGTGCGCGACGGAACGCCGCTGGGGTTGGAGGCAAAGGCCGCGATGGATCGTGGCGACCTGGTTCCCGACGCGGTGATCATGGGTATCATGGGCGAGGCCCTTGCCGCGCCCGAAGCACGAAACGGTACCGTGCTCGACGGTGTGGTGCGCACCACTCCGCAAGCCGAAGGGCTCAACGAGCAACTGCGTCGCATCGGTCGCAAGATCGATGCGGTGATCATGTTCGATATTGCCGAAGACGAATTGGTGCGGCGTTTGGGTGGTCGCACCACCTGCGATCTTTGCCAGCGACCGTTCTTTGGTCGCGAACCTGGCGAGCTGTGTGCCATCGACGGGCACGCGCCGCAAGGCACGCTCGTTCGTCGCAAAGACGACGAACCGGACGCCGTGCGCAAGCGCCTCGCGGTATATCGCGAACAGACGTCGCCGGTCATCGACTGGTACAAGACGCACGGCGCCAAGCTGGTGCACATCGACGCCCTCGGCAGCGTGGACGCGGTCGAAGCACGCGTCAAGCAGGCGCTCGAGCGCTGACGGTGGCCGTCGGCTCTTCCGCTCAGGCCACGCAGCTCAAGTCTGCGCGCGAAATCGAAGTCATGGCGCGCGGTGGCGTGATCCTGGCCGGTGCGTTGTCGGCGATGCGCGACGCGGTGCGACCAGGCATCTCAACCCTGGAGCTCGACGCGATCGGGGAATCGTTCATCCGCGGGCACGCCGGCGCTGAACCCGCGTTCAAGGGACTA
>JANMKU010000543.1:0-14146 GCA_031372205.1 Gemmatimonadaceae bacterium
GCCCGTGCATTGGCCGACCGGTTCGACGTACCCGACGTGTTCACGGACTTTGAGGAGCTCCTTGAGTCCGACGCGCTGGATGCTGTAGTGATCGCGACGCCCAATCACTTGCACGAGCCGCACGTGTTGTCGGCACTGCGCGCCAAGCTGCATGTGCTCTGCGAACGACCGTTGTCGCTCACGACGCGCGGCGTGGAACGCTGCCTCTCGGCGGCGCAGAAAGCAGATCGTCGGCTCGTGCTGGGGCACAATCACCGTTTTCGGACAGACGTCCAGGCGCTGGATCAGTACATTCGCAACGCGGAGCTCGGGCAGCTCACGTCGATTCGTGCCGGTGCGTTGTACTTCAAGGGCGGCGCCGACGGATGGCGTCAGCGCCGGGTAGAAGCAGGCGGTGGTGCGTTCCAGGAGCATGGATTCCCACTGCTCGATCTGGCCCTCTGGCTATCGGGCTCACCGGCGCCGGTTCGCGTATCGGCGTCCATGCGCCGAGGGCGTGCTGCGGCGGCTGTCGAAGAAGCCATGCAGGTGTTGCTCGAGTGCGAGAATGGTTTGACGATGGCCTTCGATGTATCGTGGTCGTACGTGGGTGGGGAGGACCGTTGGTGGTTTGAAGCGCACGCGACGCGCGGATCGGCGCGGCTCGCGCCGCTGCGGGTGACGAAGGAATTGAACGGCCGCGCGGTCGACGTATCGCCGTCTGGTGCGGCAGCACGGGAGAGCCCGTTTCTGCAGAGTTATCGTGCCGAGATCGCACATTTTCTGGCCGTCATCCGCGATGAGGTGCCGTATGAGGCGCCCACGGATCAAGTGCTGGTGCATCGGGTGATGGAAGCGATCTACAAGGCTGCCGTCGACGGAAAAGAGATTCGCTTCTGATGCGCGGGCTCCGTGTGGCACTCGCGCATGGTGCGGTGGTCGCGACTGTGGTGTGTGGTGCCCTGATGTGCGCATCAACAGTGCTCTGGGCACAGGACGTCGACAGCGCACCGCCGCCGCCAGGAGTGTCGGCATCGCTCGACAGCGCGCGCGCGGTGCGCGGAGCTGGCGTAAGCGTGGCACTGTACACGTATGGTCCGGGTCCTGAAGTATTCGAACGGTTCGGTCATGTGGCCTTAGTGATTCGCGACAGCGCGCGTGGCCGAGAGGTCGCGTACAACTGGGGAATATTCAATTTCGCGCAACCGCACTTTCTGACGAATTTCTTGACCGGCGATACCAAGTATTGGATGGCAGGTGCCCGCGCGGAGGATTTCAACGCGTTCTACGCGAGTCAGGACCGCTCGATTCGGCGGCAGGAACTGGCGCTACCTCCTATGGAGCGCGCCGCGCTCTACGAGTTCGTGTCCTGGAACGCGACCGAAGACCACAAGTACTATCGCTACGACTATTACACGGACAACTGCGCGACGCGTATTCGCGATCTCCTGGATCGCGTGCTTCGTGGGCAAATCAAGACCGCGTTTGCCAACGCGGGCAGTGGTCGAACGTGGCGTGGTGAGACCGCCCGCATCACGGAATCGAACCTGCCTGTGCTTGCCGGTATTGAGGTCGCGCTTGGTCGGCAGGCGGACCACACGCTGACGCGGTGGGAAGAGGCGTTTCTGCCGGAGCATCTGGCGAACCATCTCAACACGCTGGTCTTGCGTGATCAGTTCGGGGATCGCTACAAACTGGTCTCGCTGGACACCGTAATGGCTACGTCAACGCGGGTACCGATACCCACCGAGCCACCGGTGCTCTTGGTGCCGGCGGCCCTCGTCGGATTCACGCTTGCCGGTGTGCTGGCCGTACTTGCCGATGCGAAAACGCGCGCGGCGCGTGTCGTGCTCGCGGTCGCGGTGGTGCTGTGGTACGGGGTAGGCGGTGTGTTGGGCACGCTGCTGTTGCTGGCGGGCACGGTGACAAAGCACGCGCCGTACATGGGGGCGAACACCACGCTGTTGCAACTGCATCCGCTGTTGCTGGTGGCGGCGATCGCGGTGCCCGCAGCGCTTGTGCGTGGTGTGCGCAGCCGGACGGCGGCTGGCGTGAGCATTAGCATTGCTCTGCTCGCGCTCTGTGGCGCGTTGGTCCAGCTGCTGCCGACACTTCGGCAAGCGAATGGTGTGGTGCTCGCCGTGACCATTCCGGTGCACGTGGCGCTCGCTATCGCGGTGTGGCGGCTGGCGAGTGCTGAACCGTCGCGCCGCTCGTCGCCCGGCGCGTTGGCGCGTGCCGCGTGACACGTGCGCTCACGCACGCGATGTCGCATTCGTTGAAAGCATCGGCGCGACTGGCGGTGGGGATCGACGTTGGCGGCACGTTTACCGACCTCGTGGCGATCGGCACCGATGGCACCATGCGCGCCGTCAAAGTGCTCAGCAATTCGGTTGACCGAACGGCCGGAGTGATCGCTGCCACTGAGGTCGCTGCGCTTGAGCCCCACGCGGTGGCCTTCATCGCGCACGGCACCACCGTGGTGACGAATCTGCTACTGGAACGCCGAGGGGCACGAGTGGTGGCGTGTGCCACGGCAGGGTTCACCGACGTGCTCGAGTTGCGCCGCCAGGAGCGCGCGTCGCTGTACGACCTGACACGACATCATGCACCGCCATTGGTACTCCGTGATGCCATCGTCGGCGTGCGCGAACGTGTCGTGCCGGAGGGGGTGTTGCTGCCGCTCAGCAACCACGCGGTAGATGACGCTGTTGCGGCGGTCGTCGCGCTCGCACCCGATACCGTGGCGATCACGTTGTTACATGCGTACGCAGACGGAACGCACGAACGACGCCTGCGCGATGCATTGCAGCGCGCGCTGCCTGCGTGTGACGTGGTCTGTTCGCACGAGGTGCTTCCCGAGATCCGTGAATACGAGCGCATGGCCACCACGGTCGCCGAAGCGTACGCCCGTCCGGCGGTGCGTCGCTACGTGCGCGCGCTTGGCGAACGATTGGCCGAGCGGGGACTGCCGGCGCCACGCGTGATGACGTCGGCCGGTGGGACGCTGTCGGCTGTCGACGCTGCGGTGCATGCGGCGTCGCTTGCGCTGTCAGGTCCTGCTGGCGGTGTGACAGGGGCTGCCGCGGTGGTGCGTGCGCTTGGCCTGTCGCGCGCCCTGACGATTGATATCGGGGGCACCAGTGCTGACGTCGGACTGATTGAAGGTGGAGAGCCGCTGGTCGAGCGTGGAGGCGAGGTGGCTGGCGTACCCATCGCGTTGCCGCGCGTGCTCGTCGAAGCCGTCGCCGCTGGTGGTGGGAGCATCGGGTGGATTGACGCGGGTGGCGCGTTACGTGCGGGGCCAGAGAGTGCGGGTGCGTCGCCCGGCCCAGCCGCGTATGGTCTCGGTGGTGAACGGCCGACGGTGACCGATGCGCACGTGGTGCTTGGGCATGTAGCGACCGGTACATGGAGTGGTGGTGTGACCATCAGTGCGGCACTCGCGCAATCGGCGATGGAGACACTGTCGCAAGCGATTGGAGTGTCCGTGGACCGTGCGGCTGCTGCGCTGATTGCGACGGCGGATGCAACCATGGCGCGCGCATTGCGGCGCGTGTCGGTGGAGCGCGGCGTCGACCCTCGCGACGCGGTACTCGTGGCGTTTGGCGGTGGCGGGCCGCTACACGCGTGTGGATTGGCTGAGCGACTTGGCATGACACGAATCGTGGTGCCCCCGCACGCTGGTGTGCTGAGCGCGATCGGGTTGGCGCTGGCGCCGGAGCGACGAGAAGGGCTGACCAGCGTCGTTGCGCGCGCAAACACGATTGATGCCGAGGCACTCGGCCGTTTGCTGCAGGGTGAAGCACACCGACTCGGTGGCAACGATGCCGGTGGACTCGCGGCGACTCCCGATACGCAGCTGACCCCGCGATGGTGGGCACGCGCACGCTATGAGGGGCAGGGATATGAGGTCGACGTGCCCATCGTGCCCGGTGACGATGGCGGGAGCATCGCACGGCAGTTCGTGGAGCGGCACCAAGCCCGCGCCGGTTTCACACTCGATCGCGCCGTGGAGTGCATCAGCATTCGCACGGCGTTGGTTGGCACACCGTGGCCCGTGCAGTTTAGTCGACCGTCGCGCACTGGGGCGTTGCCCGCCGTCGACGAGGATGATGGTCAGGCATTGGAACGCACGGTGGTCGGTCCGGCGGTCGTGCGACTCCCTGATGCGACGATGCGTGTGGCACTGGGGTGGACGGCACGTGCACTGTCGATTGGTGGCTGGCAAATGGACCAGTCGTGAACGCCGCGCACACGAGCGACGGGCGGTTTGCCGCACGCATACTCGGCACGTCAGTCCAGCCGTTGGTGCCGCTGCATGGGTCGGTGCACGTGCTGCTGGTTGGCGAGGCGCCTGGGCCACGCGGCGCGGACAAGAGCGGCGTGCCGTTCTTCGGCGATGCGGCGGGACGACCGCTCTACGACGTACTCCGTCGCCTGCACGCGGTGGCGCTGTCTGTTGATGCCGATGCGGTGGATTGGGACGGGGCGGCATTGCGTGCGGCCGGGTTCATGCCGACGGCACACGGCATCGCCCTGGGGAACGCGTATGATCGGTGTCCGACGGACAACGGCGTCAATTTCCGCACACCCACGCGTCGTGAGCTCGAAGGCGCAGAAAATATCGCGCGGCTGACCGGCGAGTTAGCGGCGCTGTCATCACGCGGGCTTCGTGGCATCGTGACGATGGGGCGCGTGGCGACGCACACGATCGACGTGGTGTTGGCCAGTGCCCCGATGCAGGGGATCATTCGACGGTCGGTCGCGCATCCCTCCGCGCAGGGACTGCTCTCCATGGCGCCGGAGCGCGGGCGCGGCGCGAAGATGGTCGAGTTGCAGGCCGAGTGGCGCACGCGTCTTGCGCTGGCCATCGTGGACGCGGGTTTCGTTGTCGAGAGTCTGGAGGGCGCACAATGATGGAAAGTGACGCGACGTCGCACGTGTTTGATGTGCTTGAGCTGACTGTGTTTTCGCAGGGTGTGGCGATGATCGCCGAGGAGATGGGCACGCTGCTCGAGCGCAGCGCTATCTCGCCAAACATTCGCGAACGGCGCGATGCCTCGTGCGCATTGTTTGATGCTGATGGCCGCATGGTCGCGCAGGCGGCGCATATTCCAGTGCACCTCGGGGCTATGCCGGAATCGGTCGCCGCTGTTCGCGCGCGCAACGCGCACCCACGCGATCTGTTTCTGCTCAACGATCCATCGCACGGGGGGTCGCACCTGCCGGACCTGACCATGGTGGAAGTCATTGCCGATCCGGACGACGCGTCTCGCATCATTGGGTATGCGGCCGTTCGTGCGCATCACGCGGACGTGGGCGGCATGAGTCCAGGCAGTATGCCGTTCGGTGCGACCGAATTGTTCCAGGAAGGCATCATTGTGCCACCGGTACGGCTTGAGATTGGGGGAGTCGCCCAAGACGATGTGCTGCGGCTGGTGCTCGCCAATGTGCGGGTCGCGTCGGAGCGCGAGGGCGACCTGCGCGCGCAGCATGGGGCATGTGCGGCCGGACGGGATGGATGGCAGCAGCTCTATCGTCGACTGGGAGCTCCCCGACTCACCAGCGCCGTCGATGCACTGCTCAACTACACCGAGCGCCGAGTGCGCGCGCGGTTGGCGTTGCTCGAAGGCGCCGACGGACGCGCCCGGGACGCGCTCGAAGGTGACGGCGTGAGCGACGAGTCGATCCCGGTCGTTGTGCACGCACACATTCGCGACGCACTCCTGCATCTCGACTTCACTGGAACGTCACCGGCGGTGCGCGGCAACGTCAATGCGCCGCCGGCGGTCGCGCGGGCGGCGGCGGTGTTCGTCCTGCGGGTATTGTGCGATGACGATGTGCCAGTCAACGAAGGACTGGCGCGCGCACTGCGCATCGTGATGCCGGAGGACTGCGTCGCCAATGCGAAGCGTCCGAGTGCGGTCGCCGCGGGTAACGTGGAACTGTCACAGCGCATGACGGACGTGTGCTTTGCTGCCCTTGCCGCCGCTGCGGCGTCCATTGGCCTGCATGATCTGCCGATCCCTGCGTCAGGGCAGGGGACGATGAATAACATCACGCTCGGCGCGTCCGGATGGAGTTTTTACGAGACGCTCGGCGGCGGACAGGGCGCCAGTACGCGAGCGCACGGGCCTGACGCCGTGCACGTTGGTATGAGCAACACACGTAACACGCCGGTGGAATCGCTGGAGCGCGCGTATCCACTGCGCGTGACGGAATATGCCATTCGGCGGGGGAGCGGCGGTGCCGGTCGGCATCATGGCGGTGACGGAGTCATTCGTCGGTACGAGGCGCGTGTCGCGTGTACGGCGACGTTGCTCACGGAGCGGCGACGCGTCGCGCCGCCGGGTGCAGTGGGCGGTGCTGATGGCGCCGCCGGTCGCAACCTGTTGAACGGCGTCGCGCTGCCAGCCAAGTGCCGCGTGACGATGCAGGTGGGCGATGTGCTGACGATTGAAACGCCGGGCGGTGGTGGGTACGGCTCTGCGCTGACCACCACCAACTAGCGAGCGCCACACGATGCCTCAGTACAAACTGCGCCAGCGACTCTTGTCGTTCGGCGACGATTTCGACATCACCGATGGTGACAGCAACGCGGTGTATCACGTGGACGGCAAGGTATTTCGCATCCGACACACGTCGGTCATCGAGGACATGGACGGTGGCGAAATCGCAACGATCCGACAAAAGCTGATCGCCATCCGCAAGACCATGCGCATTTCGCGCAACGACGAAACGGTAGCCACGATCCGCAAGGCGCTCATAGCTCCGTTGCGCGACAAGTTCATGATTGACGTCGAAGGGGGCGAGGAACTCGTGGCGAAGGGCAGTATTCTGGACCACGAATACGTGGTGCGGCGCGGTGATGCGGAGATCGCGCAGGTGTCAAAGAAGTGGTTCACCATTCGCGATACGTACGGAGTGGACATTGCCGACGGTGAAGACGCCGGTTTGCTACTCGCCATCGTGGTTGCCATCGATGAGCTGGTGAACGAGCCGGACGACGAGGAGTAACGATCAGCAGGTCACCCGCATTTGAGTTGCCATGCTCCGACTCCATTTGTTACGCCATGGTCAGACCGCGGCCAGTCGAGAAAACGTGTTTTGCGGTGGTGGCAACGATGTCGCGCTCACCGCGGACGGCGTGGCGATGGCCGATGCGTTCGCCGTCGCGTATCGAGACACCGTCTGGCGCGCCGTGTACAGCAGTCCACTACAGCGTGCGATCGCGACGGCCCAAGCGACCGCGCAGCGCTGCGGCGTTCCGGTGACGGTTGACGCTGCCCTCGCCGAGATCGCCTACGGCGTGTGGGATGGATTGTCGGCCGATACGGTCGATCGCGATGACCATGATGCATTCGTACGTTGGACCGCCGATCCTGCCTGGCACGCACCGACCGGCGGCGAGACGGCCGTCGCTTTGGCGCGACGCATGCTAGGCGTCGTCGAGCGCATCCGGAGAGAATCACCGGATGGCGACGTGTTGGTGGTGTCGCACAAGGCGTCGATCCGCACGTTGCTTTGCGCGCTGCTCGGAATCGATGTCGGACGCTTCCGCTCGCGCTTTGGTTGTCCCGTGGCGTCGGTGAGCGTGGTCGAGTTCACGGATCGCGGGCCGCTCGCGCAAACGATCGCCGATCGTTCACATCTCGACGCACGACTGCGCGGACTTCCTGGGACGTAACGCTCACACCACAACGGCAGCGCGTACCGTCGCACCTCAAGTTTCCTTGCTCGCCGCCACGCTATACGTTGAGCCGCGCATCATGGCCACGTGTACTCGGCCGAGCACGTCCTCAGAGGCCAGCAAGAATCGACAGTGGGGGGCACCGGACGTGCCGCATTCTACTTCCATAACTGCGATGGGCGCGTCGGCGAATCGACCGAAGAAGCCGGCAAAGAGTCCGGTTGAGACGAGGCAGTGTTTCCCGCCCGCCCGTGACTCGCACCACTCGTAGGCGTCGAGCGCCATCACCGCCACGCTCAGTGGCGATACGGCGATCTGCCCCCACCCCGACGCGAGGAAGAACTGGCCAATGCGCGTGGCAACGATGTCGTCTGCGAGTTGCCCCGGTGCCGTCTCTCCGCGCTCTGCGAGCCACTCGATAAATCCCCCGTACAACGCCTCGCCGATGTGATATCCGGCGTCGCGCAAGGAGCTCGCAAGCGCGGGTGACCTGTCGGCGTCGGCGAGGCTGCGTCGCACCGTGCGGAAAAACTCCGCAGGAAACGACACCGTTGGCATGGCGTGAAGGGGCGGCTTGTTGCGCATACGCGCCAACGACGCGTGCGTCGTCATCTGGTCACCGGCGGGCGCTGCGTGAGCTGTTGGATCATCGCAGACCCACGATCCGCCGTGTTCGCTGCTCATCCGCTTTGGGTTCGCGCCGCGTGTTCCTGTCCTTCCACGTCGTCAACCAGCCGTCGCGAACGATGGTGCCGGCAACCGGGTCCGAAGTTCCCGGCTCGTCATGCCGGGTGACGTGCGGGCTGATGACCTTGCCGTTGTTCAGCGTGATCACACGCCCGGCCGATTGAATGGTTTGTGGCCGATGGGCGACGATCACCCGCGTCATCTCCAGCGTTCGGATCGCGCCGTTCACCAGCCGTTCGTTGTCGAGGTCGAGGTGGCTGGTGGCTTCATCGAGCAACAGGATGCTTGGCTTCCGATACAGGGCACGCGCGATGAGCACACGCTGCTTCTGTCCGCCAGAGAGGACCGTGCCCATGTCACCGCTGAGCGAGCCATACGCCATGGGCATGGCGAGGATGTCGTCGTGGACGGCCGCCAGTTTGGCGCACGCTTCAACGCGAGCATCGCTGTGATCGGATGCGAAGAAGCTGATGTTATCGCCAATTGATCCCGCGAACATCTGGTCGTCCTGCAGCACGACACCAATCATCGACCGATAGCGCCGCACATCCGTTCGCGCGAGCGGTTGTCCGTCAACGAGAATTTCGCCTTCGGTCGGTTGGAGCAAACTCGCCAACAGTTTGAGAAGCGTCGTCTTCCCGGAGCCCGAACCGCCAGTGATCGCCACCGACTCGCCGGCTTCGATGCGGAAGCTCACTCCGTCCAGCACCCACGGACTGCTTTCCCCGTAACGGAAACGCACGTTGCGCACTTCGATTGCGGCGGCCCTGCTCACGACCGCGGTGCGTGTTCCCGATTGGTCTTGCGACTCTGGCGCGGTGAGCGCGATGTCCGCGAGACGTTCGGCGTGTACCTGTAACATCTGCAGGTCGAGCGCTTTGTCGATCAGGTTACTGACGCGATCCAGAAACTGATCCTTGTACGCAAGGAATGCCAGCAACATGCCGACCGACAACGTGTTGTCGATCACGCGATGAGCGCCCAACCAAATGATAAGAATTGCCAGTCCGCCCACCAGCAGGGAGTTGGAAATCCGGAAGAGCAGCTGCAGTTTCTGCGTCGTGATCTGACGGTTGACGGCCTCGACGAGCAAGTTGAGCCAGTGACCGCGACGATCTTCCTGCCCGTTGAACAGCTTGATCGTGCGAATACCGCGCAACGTTTCCAGGAAACTCGAGTCGCGCCGTGCCGCCCAGATGATGGCCTCGGATGACGCTTGTCGGAGTGGCGTATAGGAGACCCAGCGGAGCGCACCGTAGAGCAGCGCGCCTGAGAGTACGACCATCGCCAGCACCGGTGCGTAGAGGAACATGACGCCCAAGGTAAGGCTGGCCAGCAGTCCATCGAGCACGGCTTCGACAACATCCGTCGTGATGGCCTGGAGAATCGTGTCCTGCGACGCGAACCGCGACATCACGTCGCCCATATTGCGCGTCTCGAAGTACGAGGGCGGCAGGTTGACGAGATGCGTGAACAGATTCGCGCGGCCCTGCACCTTGAGTGATGCGCCAAGCCCGATCAGTGTCCAGCCGCGCATTGCCGAGACCGTTACACGCAGGAATAGCAACAACGAAAACCCAAGCGCCAACGTGAGCAGTAGATCACGATCCCCGGTGAGCAACGCGTGATCGATCACCCACTGCAGGAAGAAAGGACTCGACACCGCGAAGATCTCAATCGCCAGCGCCAGCACGAAGACCTGCCCGAGCGAACGCTTGAGCCCGATGACGTGTCCCATCATCGCGCGTAGCTTAATGCGCGGCGGAGGCGCGGCCGACTCGAATCCGCGGGTGGGATTGAGCTCCAACGCCACGCCAGTGAAATGTCTGGACACCTCGGCCATCGGCATGCGCCGCACGCCCACCGCCGGGTCATGTATGACGATTCCGCTGGCGTCGGCACGTTGCAGCACGACGAAGTGATTGAGGTCCCAGTGCAGGATGCACGGCGTCGACAGCAACGGAAGTTCTTCGAGCTCAAGGCGAACAGCACGCGAGGCGAGATTCAACCGCTCCGCGATGCGCACCACATCGGACAGCGTCGCTCCGCTCAGTGACATACCAAAGCGTCGGCGCACCTCGGCCAAGGTGGCCGGTCCGCCGTGATAGCGCGCGACCATCGACACGCAGGCCAGGGCACACTCCGCCGCTTCCGATTGCAACACCACAGGGAGTCGCGATCGCCAGCCGAGGTTGAGTCCTGCGGTCGCGGTCATCGGCTCCACTTGCCGGTCAGCGTGAAGAGGGGATCCAGCACCCACTCGATGAGGCGTCGACGCTCGATGAGCACATCGGCGTCCAGTTGCATGCCAGGTTGGAGCGATACCGGTTTGCCGTACACCGAGACGGACTGTTTCGCGAGTCGAACCACGAGTCGATAGACCGGGTCGCTCGTGCCGACGAGACTCGTTAGTCCGACGAGCTGCGCCGGCATCTCTTTCGGGTTGATCGCCGTGCCCGAGATGTTGGTCAGCTCACCCTCGTAGTGACCGAACTTCTGATACGGATACGCTTGGTAGCGCAGCCGAACTCGCTGCCCTGCCTGCAGAAATCCGATCGCGCGGCTTGACGTGAAGAGGTGCGCTTCCAGTTGCGATCCGCTGGGGACAATACTCAGCATCGGAACGTTGGTGTTGGGACGTCCGCCCAGTTCTGCTTGCATCGTCGTCACCACGCCTGCCACAGGCGCGGGCACCACCACCTCCCGACGGGATTCCGCTTCGGCAAGCTGCTGATCGACAGCCGCGATCTCACGGTGTGTTGCGGCCAGGTCTGTGTCAGACTTGAGCGGCAGACCGTCCAGCTCTTCGCGCAGTGCTAATACGTCTCGCTGCAACGCGAGCCTCGTGCGCTGCAGTTCACCCAACTTTGCGAACTGGTCGATGCGCCGCTCTTCAGACGCTTGCAGCGCCTCTTCAGAGGTGAATCCTTGCCGACGGAGATCGCGCTCGCGCGCTTGCGATTGCGCTGCAAGTGACGCGCGCGATTGCTGCAGCGCGATGTTGCTTTCCAGTTGTGTCAACTCGGCGCGCACCGCCGTCAAGCGAGCCTCGAGAGCACTCGATTGTAGCGCCTGCTGTTGCGTGCGACGCCTCAGTGCCGCCTGCAGGCTCACCCGCCGCGAGGTCAGCAACTGTGCAATTTCCAGCTGTGTTGCGCCGCGAGTGGAACTCTGCACTTCCGCCGACATCACGAAGAGCGGGTCACCGCTCGCCACGATGCTTCCCTCGCGCACCTTCATGCTGGTGACGACACCAGCCTGTGGCGCGAACACCTGCACCAGCCCGTCCTGCGGAACTAACCACCCGCCGATGTGCGCTGTTCTGGTATACGACCCAAGCCACAGCAACCCAACGAGCGCCGTCGCCGCGGATGCGCCAAGCACGGTCAACAGCGTGTGTGAGATGCGAGGGACGAGCAGCACCGTGCCGAGCCACTGCGTGCGTCGCTCCGCCAGCGCCTCTTCCCGAAACAGGGGCGCGTCACTCATTGCGGCGCGGCGTGGAGGTTCATTCGGGCACCAGGTACTCTTTGACCTCAACGTTCACTTCGATGACGCGCACGAGCTTGTGGGCGATCAGCGATTTGCGAATCTTCGGGTCGAAAAAGTCTTTGAGGAGTGGCGGTCGGTGCGACCTGAAGTAGAAGTCCGGATTCCTCACGACTGAAGACTTGGCGATCACCTCGAGTTCGTCCTGGGTGGCCGCCGGTGTGATGATGCACGGCGCATGCGTTACGCCCAACGCACGCAGGGCGCAGGCGCGATGATAGCCGTTATGGAGCATCAGCCGGTTCCCGACTTTGATGACGCTTAGAAGGTTCGATCCGAAACCAACGGCGACGCCTACAACGCCGGTGATGGGACCAAACGAGGTGTAGCCTGTCACCTGATCGGGGCGAAACAGGGCTGCTTCGTGAAAGCGGAAGTCGTTGGATGCCGAACGAAACGCAAAACGCTGTTCGCCCATGGCGTACCCGTGTACTGGCAGGTCCCGATGCTCGAGCGGCATGCAGAACTGAAAGAGCGCTTTTGGGCCGGGTTTCGCTCCGAGCCGAGCCACAAGGCCGTCAACAAAGGTCCAGGTGACCGACTTCTGACAGACCACAAGCTTGTCCAACTCGACCATGCCAAATTCTGTCGGTAGCGTGTCGTAGGTCTTGCGCACCGTGGGGTCGGCGCTGACTTGTGCCGCAAAAGACAACAACCGAGCGGGCAATTTGCGACACTCCACCGTGTCGGCGATGCCGGATTCGCGGCCTTCGAGCGCTTCGTAGTACGCGTTTGCCGTGCGCCATTCGGCGGCGGCGTGCGCAGGATCGACCTCGGCTCCGCCGACAACGGAATCCTTGATGAATTCCAGATATTGCCACAAGGACGGCTGGCCGAGTAGCCAAATCTCTTCCTCCGACGCGGCGCGCTGGACAGAGGTACTGCCCGCGTGATGCGGATTGATCATTGAGGTGTCGTCGGGCGACCCGAATTAGCAGCGAATGAGGACTCACTCGGCTTCGAACCGCGGTGTGGTTGACACACACCGCACACTGCATGCCGCCCACGAACTCATGGATAAAAATGCGCTCGTGGACGGCGGCAGACGCGGCAAAGCCGACACGAGCGCCTGCGTCGGCTCTCACAGTTTCCAACGGCCAACAGGGCAAGCCCCGAGGCCTATCGCCTACATCCTACATTCAGTCTGCAGCGAAACTTGTTACAGGTTCCAGCAGGGTGCCTAGTGCTTCTTGCTGCCTTTCTTCGAGCCCTTCTTTGAACCCTTTTTCGAGCCCTTCTTCGAACCGCCACCGTAATTGCACGGCGGTGGTGGCGGCGGCGGGCAGTAGCCGTATCCGCCGCCGTAAACTGACACGAGTTCGCCGCCTGTGAGATTGCGCATTGTCCTGCCTCCAAAAGGGGTGGCTTCGCACGCCGACGTGGTTTGTCACGTCAGCGACCTGCACATGCCCTACGCACAAACCCTGCCGACAACTCGCGTCGCCGACTGTCGGTGCATACCGACACGCACACCACGTAAGCGAGCAAAAGACATGCCACCTTCGACGTTAATCGAGATCGTCAGAGGGTGCGAACGGTGATCCCGGGCAACCACAACTATAAGAGAGTGGGACTACATGAAGGGGCGCACTCCAATAGTGAGGCGCGGGCCTAGCGCGCAAACGACACGGCGCGAACGCCGCACTGTGTGGTAGTGATGCTGCACCTCACGCAAACTGTTACACGATCTTTGGCCGCTCGTGATGCCAAGTCGTGTTGCTCTGATATTTGTGCGCGACCGCAAGCACCAGGTCGTCGTTGTAGAGGTTGCCCGCGATTTGTGTGCACAGCGGCTGGGGATTCTGCGGTGGCGGTGGAGGAGCTGGAACGGCCGCTGCTGTGGAGTCGCCACGACCCCCACGTCCGCCACCGCCACCGCGCCCGCCAAATCCAGCAGGGCGCACACCGAATCCCATTTGTACCACGGCCACGGGATGCCCCGTTTGCGCGTGCACACCGGTGTCTGCAGCGCCGACGTACACATCGATGTCTTTGAGATAGTCTTGCCAGGCGACAATGAGTTTGTAGCGCCGCCGCTGCGACTGCACAAAGTCCATCGCCAGCGGCGTGCGGCCGGGCACCCAACGATTCAGCTGCCCACTATTTGGTCCTGAGGTGGGCGTGGGCGCTGGGCCACCACCACCACCACCACCACCACCACCACCACCGGCACCACGACCCCCCCCCTTTGCCGGGCGTCCATAGGTGGTGAGCACCGTGGCCATGTCCAACCCGAGT
>JANMKU010000017.1:0-23484 GCA_031372205.1 Gemmatimonadaceae bacterium
CTCGACCAAGCCATGCACGCTGGCGTCCCATCGCCAATGCTGAGCGATCGTCAAATGCACGCCGCCGATCCAGCGATCAATGCCGTTTGCCTTGATGCTGTCGGCCCGCTCGCGAAGCACGTCCTGCCCAAACGACGTCAGTTGCACGCGGCGCTCCCAGAATCGGCGAGCGTCAGCGCCGGGCGTGGGGGCGAACACCGACGTGCCGTTGGTGTGTTCCACGAGCGGACGCGCACACTCGCTGAGCCGCTGCACGTACCACGCGAAGCTCCAGTCCCCGAGGAACGACCACGATTCGCTGGCTTGCGAAGATGTGTCAAACAGCTTGGCGAGTGTGATCGGGCCGGGCGCCAGTGCCTCACAACACTGTCGTTCGGTGCGCGAGAGTCCGGTGCGCACGTCCGGGTACTCCTCGAGCTGCCGTCGGAGCGCGGCAGCGAGATGTGGAAGCGTCACCGTGGTGTCGATACCGTACCTCACCGCGCCAACCATGGCGTCCAAACGATCAGCAACGTGCACAAGACCGAGCGGTGATGACGCCGTGAACGCGCGCCACGTGTCAGCGCCGATGGTCAGGTCATCGTCGCGCAGGGGGCGGCGGGCGTGCAACAGCGGCACGAAGCTGGCAGGCGACAGCGGACCGAGATAGCAGTCGGCGGGGACTATGCTGATGGCCGGCCGAGTCGCGGACGGACGCGCCGCGAGTCGGGCCAGAATCTGGACGAGCTGCAGCTGATCGAAAAGGTCGGGTTCGAACCACAACACGATCTCGTCATCACGAGCGACCTCGTCGAGGTGTGCGTCCCGCTGTGCAAGATCGGCGACCACGTTGGCAGCCGACGCCCATCCTCGATCCGCCAGGAAGGCGGCACGCGCCGAACGAAACGCGTAGCGGTCGTCATCGCCCGGTACAGCGCCGTCATGCAGAATGTCTTTCCACGACAGCACATCGCCCGGCACGCTGGAGCGAGTCAGGCCATCGGCGGCGGCGTCGCCGTTGGTTACGTGGAGCGTTGGCACCAGAGGCAGCCCAGATTCTACAGAAGAATGCGTATTGGCGGATGGCCAATGACGCGCCGTAGCGCGTCGGGTATGTTGTGAGGTTGTCGGCACCGGCGCCAGTCGCGAGCGTGAGACGTAGTGCTCGCGTTGCAGGGCTCCACCCACTCCAAACGCGGGTACGAGATGAGCGAGTCCCAATCCAGCGCCCCGCACACGATCACTATTGCGACCGAAACCGCGACCGAAACCGCGACCGACGCGGAGCTGGACTCGCTGCCGGTGCTTGAAGCCGAGACAATGGTCGACACCAAGTTGGCGTTGTGGGCGGTGGTCTTTGCGGGCGGAATCGGGACTCGCTTTTGGCCGCTGAGCACACCGCGACGGCCGAAGCAGCTGCTCACGCTTGTTGGTGAGCGTCCGCTCATTGCGGAAACGGTGGCGCGCTTGTCGCCGCTCATACCGCCTGAGCGCGTTTTGGTCGTAACCAGTGCGGACATCGCGGACGCGCTGCATGATGCCATTCCGAGTGTGCCGATTGGCAACATGCTCGTGGAGCCGCGCCCACTTGGCACCGCGGCGGCGCTGGCGTGGGGAGCGACGGAAGTGTCGCGCCGCGGCGGTCCGGATACCGTGTTGTGCGCGTTGCATGCCGACCTGGCGGTTGGACATCCCGCCGAATTTCGCGAAACGGTACGTCGCGCCGCGCACATCGCTGCGTCGGAACCATTGCTTGTGGCCATCGGCGCACCGCCCACGCGGTGCGAAACAGGGTTCGGCTATCTACAGCCGGGGGCACCACTCGACCCCCTGGTGGCGCGCGCGGAAGGCGGTCCGTGTCGGGTCGAGCATTTTGTCGAGAAGCCGACGGCAGCCTTGGCCGACATGCTGATCGATCAGGGCGCATTGTGGAACACGGGCATCTTCGTCTGGCGGGCGAAGATTGTGCTGCGCGAATTGACCGAACACACAGCGGAGTTGCGGGCCGGGCTGCCTATGCTAGCCCAGGGTAAGTTGGACGCGTTCGCGTCACTGGTGACGTCCGTGTCAATCGATCGCGGGCTGTTGGAGCGATCGCACAATGTGGCCGTCATGCCCGGTTCGTTCGAGTGGGATGATGTCGGCACGTGGGCGGCACTTCGTCGTGTCCGCGATCTCGATGACACCGGCAACGGCATCATGGGCGACGCGCACTGCATCGAGTCGTCTGGCAATGTGATTCACGCCGACAGTGGCTGTGTTGTGGCCTACGGCGTGTCGGGCATGTTGGTGGTGAGCATTCACGGATTGACGTTCGTGACGTCACTTGAGCGCGCCAGTGAACTCGGGCCACTCCTGAATGCGTTGCCGGGGTCGTTGCGGTTCAATCCTGGGCGCGCGTAGTGGGCTGGTGTCCGCGTACGTGTTGATGTGCGTGTTGACGAATACGCGCTCGGGGCTGGCAAAATGCAATAATTCACCACAGGGGTCACAGAGGCCACGGGGACAACGTGTGTTGAGGACTCTCACGCAATCTAAAAATTCGTCAAAAATATGGTTTTTGAGGTGAGGACATTGCAGTCCCCTGTGACCTCTGCGACCCCTGTGGTTTAATGTTGTTGTGGTCTGTTGTTGTTGTGGTTTGTTGCTGTTGTGGTTTGTTGCTGTTGTGGACGTCACTCGCCGCGAAATACCGGTGGCCGTTTCTGCTGGAACGCGGTGAGCGCCTCGCGCACGTCGTTGGTCGCAAAGCAGCTTTTGATGTGCGTCAGTTCATCGCGCAGTTGCGCATCGAGCGAGGTAGCGCTGCTGGCCAACATCAGTCGTTTGGTGAGCGCCAGCGCGATCGGGGGCCCCGCGGCGAGCAGTGCGGCGTAGCTGGTCACCCGCTCGACGAATACATCGTCGGCGTAGGCGGCGGTCACGAGCCCGATGCGTTCGGCTTCGGCGGCGGTGACGTCGCGCCCCGTAAGCACGATGTCCATGGCGCGCGCGTGTCCGAGCAAACGGGGCAAATGCCAGGTCACACCAGCATCAGGTGACAGGCCACGTCGTACGTAGCCCGCCGTGCATTTGGCACTCGCACTCATGAGGCGCACATCGCACGCAAGCGCGAGCCCAAAGCCGGCACCGGCGGCCGCGCCGTTGATGGCCGCAATCACTGGCTTTTCGCAGGTCGTGATGGATTGCACCCACCGTCCCACCCAGCGATAGGGATCGAGTCGCATGGCCAGCGACCCCGCGCCGAGCGAGACCGGCTCTGCGAGATCGAGGCCGGCACAGAAGCCGCGACCCGCGCCGGTGATGACGACAACGCGGACCGCATCATCGGCAGCGGCCTCGTCAACCGCCAACGGCAGCTCGTCGCCCAGTCGCGGATTCACCGCATTCAGGCGTTCGGCACGGTTGAGCGTGATCGTGCGGGTACCAGCGTCGCTGGTGGTGACGATGAGATGCTCGTAGTCGGTCATGACGGTACCGGGAAGAAGGGTGCGAATCCGCCAGCACCGAACGGCTGACGTTTCTGAACTGTTTACTAACGTCAGACGGCTCGAGAGCCCCAGCGGCGCCGTAGCCAAAGCGCCAACGGGTCGTCATTACCGTGCGAGCAAAGACACCGTCGCCGCACCCGTCCCGCAAGACCACCTCCCGTGCCCACTACCGCGCACGTGGGTGAGGTCACTAGATCACTGTTCATCTGTAACGCTTCGCTCCCCTACGGTGCCACGTCTCATGGGTTCAACTCGTACCGCGGCCAACGCGCAATTGATGGACGACGCATCGGCCCTGGACATTCGGTCGCCAATCGCCGTCGCCGACGCCCTTGGCCGCACTGCGGTGGAGACCTGTCGGCAGCATGAGCGTCTGTCGAATCTCATGCACCTGCGGGTCGCGCAATCGGAATTGCAGGCAGCCCACGCGCTCGTTGACACGTGCGACCTGGCCCTTGCCGAGTGTGTGCGCTTCTTCGAGAAAGCGTGTGCTACGACACCATCGGCAGACGATGCAGATGTGCGACAGAAGGCGAACGCCATGTGGCTGGCGGCACGCGAATATTTGCGACGGCACTCGATCGCCGAGAAGGCCTCGCAGCAACTCGCGCAGCATAGCAGCGACAAGCTCAACGATTTGCATTTTGAGTACGAGCTCGTCGCCTCTGCGATTCTCGGGCTCAAGCAGTCGAGTGCCGCGTTCGCCAAACTCCGTCCCGACGCGTTCTAAGCGACTTCTAACCGACTTCTAAGCGAAGTTGCAGCGCACTGTCAGGGAATGCTACGCGCTGCGAATAATGTCCGGCTGTCGCGCAAGCGCCGTACCGAGTTCGAGCTCGAAGAGCTTCTTGGACGGCTGCGGATCGCGTGTCAGGTAGACCTGCAGACGCTCAACGATACACGGTGCGTCGACACGAAGGGCGAGCAGTTCCCGTTCGCTTTCTGGCGTCAGCGTGGGATAGAAGCTCAACGTGCAGTGCGGCGAGAACATGAACTTCGCCCGCCGGAACGGGAGCCCAGAGCGCGCCAGGCGTTCATGCAGCATGCGCAGCGGACCGTTCTGGTCGAGTGGCAACGAGACAATTTCGGTTTGCATGAATCGATGCGGCGGTCCGAACGGCAACGAGAGCGGGGCCGTGCTGGCCGCAATGGGTGCAAGCGCGGCACGAATGCGTTCGACGGGTGTGTCGGTGGGAATCGAGCCCACCCCGGATGATCCCACGAGCGTGATGTGCGGCGGCGTGAGCCGCGCCAGCTTGGGATCGTAGCGCTGTTGGATGTCGCGCACCATGATGCCGGCCTCTCCGGGGAGTTCTGCCAGCACGAAGATGCCGAAGGATGGTGCCATGAAAGGAATCTACACCCTCGTCACGGCGCGATCCGTGCGATATGTTCGCCGCATGGCAGACGCGATGGTGGTCATCCGGGAGTACATCAGCGAAGTGGAGGCGATGATCGCGCGCAGCGTCCTCGAAGCGCACGACATTCCGGCGTTAGTCTTGCGCGACGACGCCGGCGGCATGCTGCCGTCCATGCACCTCGTCTTCCCCATTCGACTCGCCGTGCGACGTGCGGAGGCTACGCTCGCGTTGCACGTGCTCGATACGCCATTCCGCGCAAGCACGTCACTCGATGATCCGCTTGGGGATGCCGATCGACCCGGTCGTCCCTGATATGCCTGGGGACAAACCAGTCGTCTTGGTGACAGGGGCCTCACACGGCATTGGCTCGGAACTCGCGCTGCAGTATGCGGCCGCGGGCGCGAACGTCGCGCTGGCCGCCCGCGATTCGCTGCGACTCGAGCACGTGGCCGACGCGTGTCGCGCTCGTGGCGTACGGGCGCTTGTAGTCACCGCCGACGTCACCGATCAAGCATCGTGTCGCGCCATGGTCAACGACACCGTCGCGCACTTCGGCCGCATCGACACCCTGATCAACAACGCCGGTGTCGGCGCCAGTGGTCGATTTGATGAGATCACGGATCTCACCATCTTCGAGACGCTGATGCGCGTCAACTATCTGGGCAGCGTGTGGTGCACCGCGTTCGCGTTGCCGCACCTCAAGCAGACGAACGGCCGCCTTGTGGCGATTTCGAGTCTTACTGGACTCACCGGCGTGCCGAAGCGCACAGCGTATGCGGCCACCAAACACGCGATGGCCGGCTTCTTTGATAGTCTGCGCATCGAGCTCGCGGAAAGCGGTGTGAGTGTGACGGTTGTCTATCCGGGATTCGTTCTCACAGAAATCAACCAGCACGCACTCGCGCCAGATGGACGTCCGTTTGGCGACCGCAGTTTCCGCCGTACCACCAGCGAATCGATGTCGGTCGAGGAGTGTGCACGGATCATTCTACGCGCCGTCGCTCGACGTGATCGCGATGTCGTCATGACTTGGCGCGGCAAGGTGGGACGCCTGCTCAAGTTGGTCGCGCCATCACTCGTGGATGTGATCGCCAGAAAAGCGATCGAAACGCGGCAATAGTGTCGCGGAACAACGCATCGCCGATACTCGCCTTTCGTCGATGAACCAATCCGCACCACTGGTGACCATCGATGCGGCCGCGCCGCAAGCCGATCGCATCGCGCGAGCCGCGCGCATCATTCGAAACGGCGGCCTCGTGGTGTTCCCGACGGAAACCGTGTACGGACTTGGCGCCAATGCGCTGGACGCGAGCGCCGTCGCGCGCATCTTCGCCGCCAAGGGGCGTCCGACGTGGAATCCCGTCATCGCACACGTCGCGTGCGTGGCCGATGCACGCGAACTCGTCACCACGTGGACGGACGAGGCGGAGCGTTTGGCGACGTTCTTCTGGCCCGGTCCGCTCACGTTGGTACTCCCCAAGCGCGACATCGTCCCTGACGTGGCGACGGCAGGGCTGCCAGCGATCGGCGTGCGCGTTCCCCATCACCCAGTGGCGTTGGCGCTGCTGCGCGCTGCGGCGTGCCCCATCGCGGCGCCGAGTGCCAACCGATTCACGCAGGTTTCACCAACGACCGCACAGCATGCGATGGAATCGCTTGGTGATCGGGTCGATCTCGTGCTTGATGGCGGTGCCTGCGAGGTAGGGATCGAAAGCACCGTGCTTGATCTCACGGGCGACGTTCCGGCCGTGCTGCGGCCCGGCATGATTTCGAGAGCACAGATTGCGATCGTGCTCGGTCGTGACGTACGCGACCTGTCAGAGCGCACCGTGTCGGCCGACGCGACGGCCGCGCCGCAGCATTCCCCCGGCATGGCCGACCGTCACTATGCGCCGAGAGCAGACGTGTGGCTGCTCGACTTTGGGGACTCCGTCGAGATCGCACGGGCCATGGCGTCACACCGGAATCGGAATGCAGGCCCGGTCACGGCGCTCGTCTTCTCCGCGGCGCCCGCGGTGCAGCCGGGCGATCGGGTCGTGCGCATGCCGGCCGACCCGTCGCTGTATGCGCGACAGCTGTACGCCGTCCTTCATGAAGCGGACGCAGCAGGCGCAGCCGTGATCGTCATCGAGCGTCCGCCGCCCCACGAGAGCTGGGCTGGCGTGCGCAATCGACTGGAGCGGTCGTCTCGCTGACCGCGAGGGATCACTACATTTACGAATGCTACCAATCGACCTGACAGGAAAACGCGCCCTGGTTGCGGGCGTTGCCGACGACGGCGGATTTGGCTTTGCCGTCGCCAAGTCTTTTGCGGAAGCGGGCGCCTCCGTGTGCGTGGCCACCTGGCCACCGGCGCTCAACATCTTTCTCAACTTGCTTGAGCGCGGGAAGATGGATGAATCCCGCCTGATGACCGACGGGTCGTTACTCAACTTCGAACGCATTTACCCGCTCGACGCTGAGTTTGACGTGCTCGAAGATGCGCCGACCGACAAGCGCGAGTCGAAACGGTATAAAGACGTTGGTGATTTCTCGATTCAGGGTTTGGCCGCACGCATGGTCGCCGACTTTGGGGAACGGCCGCTCGACATTCTCTTTCACTCTCTGGCCAACGGCCCTGAAGTGAAGAAGCCATTGCTCGAAGTAAGCCGTGCTGGTTATCTCGCCGCCGTAGGCACCAGTGCGTACTCGTTGGTCTCGATGGTGCAACGCCTTGGCCCGCTCATGCGGCCCGGCGGTTCGGTCTGTTCGCTGACGTACATGGCAAGTGAGCGAGCCATTCCGGGATACGGCGGCGGCATGTCGTCGGCCAAGGCGGCGCTGGAAAGCGATACGCGGCTGCTCTCGTTCGAAGCCGGTCGGCGGTATGGACTGCGGGTCAACACGATTTCCGCTGGTCCGTTTCCGTCGCGCGCTGCGAGTGCGATCGGCATTATCGGCAAGATGGTGGCGTATTGCGAAGCCAACTCGCCGCTCCCGGAGTTGTTGTCCGCGTCTGAGGTTGGCGACACCGCCGCCTTTCTTGCGAGTTCATTGGGTTCCGGGATTAGCGGGACGACGGTCTACGTCGACAAGGGCTATCACTCGATGGGCATGGCGGTGACCATGCCGCCAGGCACGGAACCACTCGGCGCATGACGCTGCAGTGGACCGGCATTCGCGGGCGACTCGTGTTGCTGGTACTTGCGATCGCGGTACCGCTGCTGGCAGTAGATGCGTGGGGTGTAGTGCAGCGCACGAAAGACGGCCGACGTGCGCTGGATCGACAGTTGGTGCGGTCGACACAGGTGGCGGCGGATCGCATCGACGCACGGCTTGCATCGGATCGGGCCCTGCTCCTCGCGGTCACAGACGGCGTTGTGTTTGCGACGTCATCACGTATACCGAACGACCGGTTGCTGGCGGCCGCGGTGCAGCGCAGTGACGGGCACTTTGCGCGTCTCATCGTGCTCGATGCAACGGGTCGTGTACTGGGAGCATCGGACTCGCTGCCGTTGACCGGCGATGCACTCGCTGATGCGCGTCGAGTACACGAGGCGCCGTCGGGATTCGTGGCCGAAGCGGATCTGGTGCCGTCGCCCGAAGATGACATCATGCACGTGCGGATCGTGCAGCGTTCGGCCGATGCAAACGGTGCGCTGCGTGGAACTGTCGCTGCCTCGTTGCGGATTGACTCGTTACTGAGCATGGCGCCGATGCCGACGGGCATCGAACACGGGGTGCTGACCATCATCGACACGGCGGGGCAGATTGTGGCCCGCTCCGAAGGCGCCGCCGACAACGTGGGGCGTCGGGTACCGCCGCCGCAGACATCACGTCGAGACAGCGGTGGTGCGGACGCATACGTCGACCGCGAGGGGCAACGCCGCGTGCTGGGCTTCGCGCGCATCGAGCGCGCGCCGTGGGTGATGGGCATCACTGCCGCCGAAGATGAAGCCCTGGCGCCGTTGCGTCGGGAGCGCGCGAGCGACATCGGACTGCGCGTGGCCGTGGTGCTGGCAGCCCTCCTGCTGGCGTTCACGATCGGTGGTCGCATCGCCCAACCGCTTGACGAACTGACAACAGATGCGCGGGCACTGTCCGCGGGTTCAGCAGGCCACCGTTCCCGCATCCAGTCGAGCGACGAGATCGGTGTGTTGGCCGGGGCGTTCAACCAGATGGCGGAGACCGTGGAGCGCCGCAACGCGTTGCTCGCGGACAGTGAGCGGCGGTACCGACTCTTGTTCGATTCGAATCCATTGCCCATGTGGGCGTGGGATGCCGATACGATGCGCATTCTGGCCGTCAACGAGGCTGCGCTTGAGAAGTACGGCTATGACCGCGATCACTTTTTGACACGACGCATCGTCGATCTGCTCGACGATACCGAAGTGGAACGCTTCAACCGCGCGCGACTTCCGTTTTCAGAAGCCCGCCAAAGTGCCGGCACGTGGATGCACCGCACGGCGGACGGGCGTCGCATCGAGATGGAGGTAGTGACAACGTCCTCGCGTCGTCTGGGACGCGCCAGCTGGCTGTCCGTTGGCATCGACGTGACGGCGCGTCGCCAGGCGGAGCGCGCGCTGGTCGCCAGCGAAGAACAGCTGCGTCAGTCGCAAAAGATGGAAGCGATTGGTGCGTTCGCTGGTGGGATTTCGCATGACTTCAACAACTTGCTCACCGGCATCCTTGGCTACTGTGATCTGGCGCTGCTCGATCTCGATCCGTGCGACGGTGCCCACCACGATGTGAGCGAGATCCGCGCCCTCAGTCTGCGCGGCGCAGAGCTCACACGACAGATTCTTGCCGTGAGTCGCAAGCAGGTGATGCAACCGGTGTTGCTTGACGCGAACGACGTTCTGCGTGGCCTTGATCGGTTGCTCGGCCGCTTGATTGGTGAGCACATCGTGCTTGAGACACGACTGGGCGAGGGAATTGGACTCATTCGGGCAGACGCCGGACAACTGGAGCAAGTGCTCCTCAACCTTTCCGCGAATGCGCGCGATGCGATGCCGACGGGCGGCACGTTGCGAGTGGAGACGTGCACGATGCCACAGGGCGTCGCGCGCGCCCTTGGCCTCGCTCCGCACACCAACTGGATGACGCTCCGCGTGACGGATACCGGATGCGGCATGCCGGACGATGTTCGTCAGCGCGTGTTTGAACCGTTCTTCACGACGAAGGCGAGAGGCAAGGGAACGGGACTCGGGCTGGCGCTCGCGTATGCGATGGTGGAGCAATCTGGCGGCACGATTCACGTCGAGAGTATGGTCGACATCGGCAGCACGTTCGTCCTCTGCTTCCCAACGTTTGATGTCGCAGCGATCCCGACCAGCAGTGCCTCGTCGGTGACGGAGTATCTCAGCGGGACGGAGACGATCCTGCTCACCGAGGATGAAGACAGTGTGCGTGCAGTCACCACCGCGGCGCTCGAACGTCGTGGCTACCGGGTGCTTGGGGCGGCTGATGGAGAAGCCGCGTTGCAAATCGCGCGCTCCTATCCCGATCCGATTCATCTACTGCTCACCGACGTGGTGATGCCGCGTATGAATGGGCGGGAGCTGGCCGAGGCCTTCGAACGTCAGCGTCCGGAGACCCGCGTGCTGTTCGCGTCAGGCTATACGGATGATGCATCACTGCTGCAGGGCATTCGCACAGACGAATTGTCATTCCTCCAAAAGCCGTTCACGGCGACGCAACTGCTGCAACGCGTGCGCGTGGCGCTCGACCATCCGCTGCGCGTCGGCTGAGTGGCATGTACTGGATTCTCGCGGTCATGGGTGGAGTCGCCGCGGTCGTCCTCGCCCTGCTAGCTGGTGGACTGGTCACCCCGAAACATCATGAGGTGGCGCGGGCCATCGTCATTGACGCCGATGCCGACCTCGTGTGGGACACGGTACGTACCGTGGAGCGGTACGCCATCTGGCGTGACGACGTGCGCGAGTCCGCCCTCGTTGACCGCGAGCAGCCGCAGGTGCGGTGGCGGGAGACGTCACGCCGTGGGTCGATGACGTTTGGCATTGTGTACGAACAGGCGCCGCACGCCTTCACGGCGCGTATCCTTGATGACGACTTGCCGTTCTCCGGCGAATGGCGATGGCACCTGGATCCGCAGTCACACGGAGTCCGCGTCACCATCACCGAGTCGGCGGATGTGTCGAACCCCGTGTTTCGTTTTTTGGGCGCGCATGTCGTGGGGTACACGCGCTCGATCGACGCGTACCTCAGTGCGCTGGCGCAACATCTTGGAAACACTGGCGCACCGATCAGTGATGCGAAGCTCGGGTGACGCCAGCGTACGAAGATCGTTCCACCGAGTGGCGTGCGTGAGCCGTACAGGGCTCGGACTGCATCTGCAATCACGTTGACGGTGCCGCGTGCACCGCACCGACACTCCCATGCGCCCACGCGCGAAGTTGGAATGTGATCCCCGTGCACCTTCCAACGTCATGCGCTTTGACCACCGGTCGTGTCCAACGGCGTTCCCGCCAACGATGGCGGCAAACGACCATCCAATCGGCGTGTCGCTGGTCTGGTAGAGCAGCAAGGATGCCGTTGCCCGACGGACGGTCTCGCCTCGGTGCGCGGTTCGCACACGGGCGCCACGTAAAGCTGCACCGCGACGCTCTTCGTCAGCGCGCGATCGTACAGGGCCGCAACTTCCATCAAGAGATCGTGTGGATGCTGTCGATCATGCAACGCCTCGCCGTGATACGACTCGCCGGCCTGCAACAGGAAGGCGAGCACCCCGAGATGGAGTCGAGGGCTCCCGCGTTTCCAATGTCCGCAGCAAGACAGCGGTCACTGATTTCACGTGGTACGTTGTTTATATTCTCGGTCATCCAGCGTCCTGTTCAAGGTGTGACTACTCCGTGACCTCGCCCCCAACCGCCCTACGTCGCGCATTCGCCCGGCGCCGCAGTTTGGCGCGCCTGGGTGGCGTGATGTGGGCATTCGGGCTTGTGGCTGTATCGCTGCTCATGTTCCGCGTCACTGCGGGCTCCAGTCCGTGTCCGATGGCCGACGCGGTCGCTGCGTCGTCAGTGCGCGGCACGACGTTGTCCGAGATGTCCGAGGATGACAGCGGCTGTGCTGCCGATTGCGGCCTGCCGCACGAGTGCACCTGCCCGTGCCATGGGACATGCGTCTGCACGGCCGGACACTGCGCTGCGGTGCTCGCCGCATCGTCGCCGCCGGTCGCCGTGCTGAGTGCCACGCGACGTTCCCGCTCGGTCGTGCACGTGGATCACGCGCCGCAGAGTCATGGACGCGAGCCCGCACTTCGCCCGCCCATCGCATAGCGCCGACGGCGGCCATGCCCCGCCGTGCGAACGTCCGACTCGCTGAGCGTGCGCGGGTCCTGCCCTCCCGCGCGTCCTGATCGCCGCACCGCACGTTGGTGTCGTGGATCGCGTCGTGCACGTAACTCCTACCGTTGGGTCATTATGGCTACTCCTTACGCTCCGTCTGCACGGTGCGCATGTGTCGTGACGCTCGCGCTGCTGACGGTGGTGACGGTGCTGCCGCCGGTGCCGATCTGTGCGCAGGCCGCACCAGTGCACGCGACATCCGGCTCGCACACGGTCACACTACGCGATGTGCTCGACAGCGTGCGCCTACGATCACCGTTGCTCGAGGCGGCGCGCGCCCGCGCCCGCGCGGTCGGCGGCACACGCACCGCCGCCGGTACCTTCGAGAATCCCATGCTCAGCTACCAGGTGGAAAACGCACCATTCCCTGGTGGCCGACCACTTGCTGGCGCTGCGACCGAGCACTTGACGATGGCGTCGCTTCCGCTCGCGCCGCTCTACCAACGGAGCGCGCGATTGGCGCAGGCCGACGCGAGCGTCCGTGCGGCAGACGCCGACGCGCGGGCGACATCACAACGCGTGGCGCTCGATGCCGCGCGCGCCTACTACCGCGCGGCCATGGCCGAGGTTGGAGCGGACGCCGCAAACAATCTCACGCGCTGGCTCGACACTGTGGTGACGTACAACCGCACGCGCGTGCAACAGGGTGTGACTGCAGAGGCGGATCTTATTCGGTCGGAACTCGAGCGTGATCGTGCACTCGCCGATGCTGGCGTGCAGGCGGCGGAGCTTGCTCGGTCCCGTGTCGACCTCTCAGCGTTCCTCGGCGATCCGGTCATTGTGGGTACTATGTGGCGAGTCGCTGTTGACGAAATGCCACTTGCATGGCCAAACCTACCCACTGTCGCGCGCGTTGCGGCCACCAAGGCGCCAGCGCAAGGCATGATGCTGAGTGCCGCTGAAGTTGATCAGCGCCCCGACGTCACCGCGGCACGGGAACGACTTGCGGCGGCGACGGCCGCTGCGTCCCTTGAGCAGCGTATGCGGCTTCGTGAGCTCGGTGCGATGCTTGGCGTCAAGCAAACGGCGGGCGTGAGTTCGATGCTCGTTGGCGTCAGTGTGCCGTTGCCCCTCCTCGATCAGAACCGCGGCGCGGTAGCCAGCGCGGGTGCCCTGCGGGAGGCAGCGGGCTACGAGTTACTCGCGCAGCAACGAACCGCGCGCGCCGAGCTGCTGGGCGCTGAGGAGGTGGCGCGCATACTGACCGAGCGCGTCAATGCCATGACGGCGCGCGACTCGATGAGCGGCGCTGTCCGGTATCTGACGCGCGCCGACGAATCTCGCGCCATCGCGCTGGGCGCGTATCGCGAAGGCGCAGTGCCACTGATGCAAGTGCTCGATGCGGCACGCGCCTGGGGCGACGCGCGCTTGTCCTTCTATCGCGCCCTCTATGCCCAACATGACGCCGTGCTCGCGCTCATTGTTGCGCGCGGCGAAGACGTTGCGACCGTTTTTCTTCCCGTGACGAAGCCAACGTCGTCCATCGACCGGAGCCCTCACTAATGCCGAGCCGACAACTGTGCACCGTGCTGCCTTTCTTCGCGCTCATCACAGCATGCTCAACGCGCGCAGAACCCGTACCGAGTGACACCAGCAGCGCGACGCCGATGACGGACATGAAGGACATGAAGAACATGAAGGACATGCCCGGAATGGTGAAGGAGGCATCTGGGCAACAGGGGAACGCGAAGGCCGACAGCACCGCAAACACGATCGTCTTTACGGCAGCGCAAGTGCGCAACGGCAAGGTGGGATGGGAAACGGTGACGTTGGTCAGCACCACCGGCACCGTCATTGTGCCAGGGCAAGTCGTACCGAACGAGGATCGGACCACACGTGTCGGCAGTCCAGTGAGTGGGCGTGTCGTGACCGTGCACGTGCGGCCCGGTGAGCGCGTCGAACGCGGTCAGTCGTTGGTCACTCTCGCGAGTCCCGAGGCGGGCATGGCCCAGGCGGACCTGTCGAAAGCGACGGCGGCGCACACATCGGCACGCGCGCAAGCGGCCTACGCCAAGAGTGCGCGAGAGCGGGCGGAGCGATTGCTCGTGCTCAAAGCGATCCCCCAACAGGAGTTTGAGCGCGCGGTTGCGGACGACGCGCAGGCGCAGGCAATGCTGGCACAGGCGAGCGCGGAACTTGGCCGCGCGAACAGTACCGCCAACCAACTGGGTGGCGGGGCGACGCTGACTGGCGAGCTTATCGTCCGTGCCTCGCTGCATGGCGTGGTGCTGCAACGCACGGCAGTGCCCGGTGCCGTCGTCGCGACCGGCGCGCCACTCGTCGTCATCACCGACCCGTCGAGTTTGTGGCTCACCGTCAATGCGCCGGAATCGCTCGTCGGCGCCTTCCGACGCGGCGGCGAGTTGCGCTTCAGTGTGCCGTCGTATCCCGGCGAGTCATTCATTGCGCGTATCGACGCAGTGGGTGCAGGACTCGATCCTGACACGCGTACGCTCCCCGTGCGCGCAATCATCACCGGTCGTGCCATAGGTGAGCGACTCAAACCGGAGATGCTCGCCAGCGTCACGGCAGTTGGTGGACCGGCGGTGGCGGCTGTGTTACTGCCCGAAGACGCCGTGCAGATCATGGACGGAAAACCGACCGTGTTTCTCGTTCTGCCGGACGCCAGTGGCGGTGCGCGATTCACCGCACGTGTCGTCGAGACTGGACAGCGCGGCAACCACCGCATTGCGGTGACGCGTGGGCTTGTTGCCGGAGACGTCGTGGTCACCGTCGGTGCGTTCCGCGTGAAGGCGCAGCTCAAGAACGGCAGCATGCCCGACATGGTGATGTGAGCGCGATGCCCATACCAGAGCCAACCAACCGATTGATCGACGGCATCATCACGTTGTCCATTCGCCATCGCGCCATGGTGCTCGGCGCGACGCTGCTGCTGGCGGCCGCCGGCGTCTGGGCGTTTGCAACACTCAACACAGACGCCTTTCCCGACCTGACACCCAATCAGGTGCTGGTGATGACGGAAGTGCCCGGCCTCTCGTCGGTCGAAATCGAGCAACAAGTCAGCTATCCGATGGAGATCGCGATGCTTGGCTTGCCGAACACCACCGGCGTGCGCTCGATTTCCAAGGTCGGACTGTCCGTGGTGACCGTCACGTTCACTGACGATGTCGACTTGTACTTGGCGCGCGCACAAGTGCAGCAGCGTATGCAAGACGCGATGGCGCAACTGCCCACCGGTGCCGACGCTATGCTTGGTCCGCCCGCGACCGCTATGGGTGAGGCATTCCAATACCTCGTCGAGTCGACGAGTGACGCGCGGGACAGTGCGACACTCATCCAGTTGACGAATGCGCAAGAATACATCATTCGGCCCATGCTGCGGACGGTATCGGGTGTCGCCGACGTCAATGCGTGGGGCGGCTTAGAGCAACAGTTCCACGTGCTCGGCGATCCGGCCAAGCTTGCGGGCTATGACCTCACGCTCCGCGATCTGGTGATAGCGCTCGAGCGTAACAATGCGAACTTTGGCGCAGGCTATGTCGAAGATCGAAGCGAGCGGCTCACGCTGCGTGCTCTTGGCCGGGTTACCGATGCCATCGATATCGGTAACGTGGTCGTCACCACGCGACACGCGACACCGGTGTATGTACGTGACGTTGCGCGCGTGACCATTGGTGCGGCGCCACGCTTCGGTGCCGTCACACGGGATGGCCGTGGTGAGGCGATGTCCGCGGTGGTGTTACTGCTCAAAGGCGCAAACGGACGCGAGGTGATCGAGCGCATCACGCGGCGTTTAGTCGAGATCCAACGCGTGCTCCCGCCGGGCATCCGTGTGCGGCCGTTCTACAGTCAGGCCGATGTGGTTGAGCGCACAACGCGCACCGTTTTTCGGAATTTGCTCGAAGGTGCGCTCCTCGTGACCGCGGTGCTGTTCCTCTTTCTTCGACACGCGCGTGCATCGTTGCTGACGGCGTCCGTCATTCCGCTCGCCTTGCTCGCGGCGTTCTTTGCCATGAAAAGATTCGGCGTCACGGCCAACCTGATGTCACTCGGTGCGCTGGACTTTGGCCTGTTGGTGGACTCTGCCGTCGTGCTGGTGGAGAATGCCATGCGCCGCCTTGGCGCTGAACCGGCTGCATCGACGGCGCGCCGTCAGGCGTTGCTGCGTGAAGCGGCCATAGAAGTGGGGCGGCCCATCGTGTTTGGCGTCGCGATCATTGTCGCGGTGTATATCCCGATCTTCTCGCTCGGTGGCAGCACCATCGAAGGAAAGATGTTCACGCCGATGGCGTTCACGGTCTGCGCAGCGGTCGTCGGATCACTACTGCTCGCGCTTACGTATGTGCCAGCAGCAGCGGCGTACGTGTTAGTGCGCGGGTCACACGCGACATCGGCGCACGACGCATCCACGGCCGATGTGCGTGCGTCGCATGAACCGCGTTGGTTCATTGGATTGCGCGCGCGCTACGAACGCGCGCTCGAGTGGGCGCTTCGACATCGGCGCATCGTGATCGCGGGTTCGCTGGGCATGATGCTCATCGCACTCGGCTCGGTAATGTTTCTGCCCTCGTCGTTCATGCCCAAGCTCGACGAGGGCTACTTGCTCCTCGAGACGCGCCGCGCGCCAAGTGCGTCGCTCGCGCAGGGCATGACGATCTCCGAAGACGTGGAGCGCACCTTGCGGAAGTTCCCGGAAGTTGCGGGCGTCGTGACAAATCTCGGACGGCCACACGAAGCCACCGAAACCATGGCGCTCAATCAGGGTGACGCCTACGTATTGCTGACGCCCCGGAGCACGTGGCGTGTGAGCAGCGTCGATGCGCTCATTCCGCTACTGGATTCGGCGCTCGCGGAGATTCCAGGCGTGCTGATCGAGTTCTCCGCGCCGATGCGCATGCGTCTTGACGAGGTCGTGTCCGGCGTGAAAACCGACCTGGGCGTGAAACTCTACGGCGATAGTCTCGAACTCCTGCAACAAAAAGCCGAGGAGATTCAGCGCGTCGTCGCTGGAGTCCGCGGCGCGTCAGGGGCGACCGTCGGTGTGAGCGCTGGTGCGATGCAGCTCGAGATCGACCTGGACCGTGCGGCGATTGCACGCTATGGACTGAACGTTGCTGATGTACGCGAAGCAGTCGAGACAGGCGTCGGTGGCACCGCCGCCACCCAAGTGCTTGACGGCCGACGACGGTTCGACGTCGTAGTGCGACTCGATGCATCGTACCGCAACAATCCTGATGCTATTGGGCAAACACTGATTCGCACGCCATCCGGCGGCTCTGTCACGCTGTCACAACTTGCACGCCTTCGCACGATTGAAGTGCCAGAGGTCGTCAACCACGAGGGTGGGCAGCGGTACGTCGTGGTGCAGAGCAATGTGCGCGGGCGCGATCTTGGTAGCTTCGTCGCTGAGGTGCAGCGCGCTATTGCGGCGCGCGTGGTGCTACCGCCGGGATACTACGTGGTGTACAGCGGACAGTTCGAGAACCAACAGCGTGCATCACAGCGACTCGCACTGGTCGTTCCCGGTGTGCTCCTGCTGATCGTCGGACTGCTGTTCGCAACCTTCGGCACACTGCGGCATGCGCTGGTTGTCTTGCTCACGGTACCGCTCGCGCTGATCGGCGGCATTGCAGCACTCTGGTTGCGCGGGCTCGAGTTCACGCTCAGCGCATCCGTGGGTCTGATCGCCCTTGCGGGTATCGCCGTGCTCAACGGCGTCGTGCTGCTCACCTACATTGAGCAATTGCGCGCGCGTGGGCACATGCTCGGTGCCGCGGTGCGCGAGGGCGCGGCTGTGCGACTTCGTCCCGTGCTCATGACCGCGCTCGTTGCCAGCGCCGGTTTTTTGCCGATGGCGCTCTCGACGGGTGCAGGCGCGGAAGTGCAGCGCCCATTGGCGACGGTGGTGATCGGGGGGCTGGTGTCAGCGACGCTCCTCACTCTGTTCGTATTGCCAACCGTGTTCGCGAGCGTTGAAGAGTTCGTCACACGTCGACGCTGATCGCTAGCCCTGCACTGGCGCGTCGGTGCGGCGTACGACGTCGTAGAGTTGCATGCCCGCGATCATCCCGATGATCGGGGCCAGCCAGTACAGCCAGTGTGCCGTCCAGATGTTTCCTACCACCGCTGGCCCAAGCGTGCGTGCCGGATTGAAGCTGCCGCCGGTGAGCGGGCCAGTGACCAGCGCGCCGGCACACACTGTTGCGCCAATCACGAATGGCGCGATACGCGCGGGCGTACGATCGTCGGTGGCGACGGCCATGATCACGAAGCCGAGGAGACCGGTGTAACCCATCTCGATCACGAAAGCCCGCGCCACCGAGACCGATGGAACGGTCGCGCCGAAATTGCCGACCGCGCCAAGCAGCCAGGCAAGCAGCGCCGACGCGGCAATTGCACCCACGCACTGGGCGAGGATGTAGGGTAGCACGTGATGCGAGGAAAACCGTCGCACGGACCACAAGCCCAGCGTCACCGCGGGATTAATGTGCGCACCACTCAAGTGACCGCTGGCGGCCACGATTAGCGCGACGGCGAGTCCGAATGCAAGTGCGACTCCGCCCTGTGCGAACGCATTGGTCTTCGCGGCGACCATCGCAGCGCCAGGCCCGATAGCGACCAGTGCGAACGTACCGAACGCTTCCACCACATAGCATCGCACCTCACTGCGGTGAGCGGCGGCAAGCGGCACGGTCATGTTGGCCTTGTTGCAGTTGCCGGCCCACCACCTGTGCGCAGAAACTCGGTGAAGTCCTCCGGCAAGCCTGCGGCACGCACGCCCGCAATCGTCGCCTCGACGTCGTACAGTACACGCACAAACTCGACGTCGACGTCAGCGGCGCCGATCGTGACGCGCACGTAGCCTGCACGCGGGTCGCCGTCTTTTGGTCGGCCAACGCTCCCGGTATTCACGAAGTGAATACCGCTGATCACGCGGTGCCACGGTTTGTGCGTGTGACCGAATGCGATCACATCGCCCGCCTTGAGCCCCACCGTCGCCGCCATCTTGAGACAGAAGTCATCTGAGCGATCGACGGTCCAATAGACGGTGTTGAGCGTCGGCGTCCCGTGCACAAGCACCAGTCGCGGTCCGCTCGCGTGGCCGCCGTTCGGTCGCAGGTCGAGGGAGAAGGGCAAGCTGCCAAGGTAGCGCGTGTTCGCCGCTGTCACGGTCGCGCAGGTGTATGCGTAACTCACATGCGCGAGTTCTTCTTGCCGAGCGTTTTCCGACTTGCAGCCGCAGTGCTTGTAGTCTGTCGCAACCGTCGAATCGTAGTTGCCAGCGACGCCCGCGATGGCGCGTTCACGCAATCGGTCGATCACGCCGTTGGGATTGTTCGAGTACCCAACGAGATCACCCACATGATAGACCGTGTCTGCGTCACCACGACGATCGATGTCAGCCAACACCGCATCGAGCGCTTCGAGATTCGCGTGGATGTCGGAAATCAGCGCGTAGCGCATGTTGTTGTCACGCTGATATGAGTGTGCGCGTCATAGCCGTGGCCGACGCCGGACACGCACTGCGGAATTCAAGCGTGTTGGCGATCTCTGCTGGCACCGCGTTGCGCACCACGTGCTCGAAACCAAAGCGCGGGAAGTAGTGCTCTGCGGTCATCGTCAACAGATACAGCGCCTGAATACCGCGCGACTCCGCTTCACACACCACACGCTGGATGAGCTGCGAGCCGAGTCCATGTCGCTGCCAGTCGTCACGCACGGCGACGGATCGCAGCAGCGCATTGTCGCAGCAGACTTCGAGTCCGGCGACCGCCACGACGTCGTCGGTGCTATCCGCAGCGACGGCGACAATGAACTGCCGTGCATCAGCGGCCAGCAGATCGGCAACACCAACCGTCGGCAGGCCGGCACTCGTTAGCAGTCCCTCAATGGCGACAGTGTCCTCACGCGTAGCGGCGCGGAAGACGGGTGTACGGGTCGATGTCGTCATGTAGGCTTCACGCGCAGCAGGTTGGGCCGCAGCAGGACTTCGCGTCGACTGCGTCAGTCGCAATAGCGTCACCGGCAATCGCGTGTGACGAAGTGAACGGCTTGGTTGCCCGTACGAAGGCTGCCATGATCTTGCCCTCCATGGCGCTGACGTTGAGCGCATCGAGGCCCGACTCCGTCAGGAACTGCAGGGCATCCTCCGGCTTGTAGATGCGCGTCGGCTCGATGTCGGTATCGATGAAGCCAGCCTCGCTCAGCAGCGTATGAAACTCGGTCTCCTCAAGCGCGCCAGCAACGCACCCAACCCACAACTCCATGTTCCGCCGCACGTCGTCCGGCATCGCCCCGCGCACGACCACGTCGCTCACGGCGAAACGTCCACCCGGCTTGAGCACGCGAAAGGCTTCGGTGAGCACACGCCGCTTGTCGCCGGACAGGTTGATCACGCAGTTGGAGATGATGACATCGACGGAATTGTCGGGCAGCGGAATCGCTTCGATCTGCCCTTTGAGGAACTCGACATTCTCAATGTTCGCCTCGGCGGCGTTCTGCCGCGCCAGCGCGAGCATGTCGTCCGTCATGTCGAGGCCATACGCCTTGCCCGTCGGGCCAACTCGGCGCGCCGACAGAATGACATCAATGCCGCCGCCCGAACCAAGATCGAGCACAACATCGCCCGCTTTGAGCTCAGCGAGAGCGGTCGGATTGCCGCAGCCGAGCGACGCCAGTACTGCCGCCGATGGCAGTTCGTCCGTCTCACCATTCACATACAAGTTGGACGTGATCGGATCGACGCTGCCGTTGAACGCGTCACCACCGCAACACGAGTTGACCGCACCCGTTGGGCCGCAGCAACTCGCCGCCTCACCTGTTGCCAACACGCGTCGCGCTGCGTCACCGTACTTCTCGCGCACCAATGTGGTGAGCGCTGAATCAGTCATGTTGGTGGTGGTTGTCATGATATCCTCCCAGCAAGAAATGTTGATGTGTTGTTCGCGAGAGTCCAGAAAATCGTGTCGTGCTATCCGCAGCAGCGGGCGTTCACGGGAAGCCGACGACGCCCGCCCACGGTGGATGGACGCATGCCGACGACGAGATCGTGCACTGTTGCCAGCGCTTCGGGCACGATCGTGTAGTACGACCAGCGTCCTTCTTTTCGGTCCGTCACGAGACCAGCCTCGCGCAGCACCTTGAGGTGAAACGACAGCCGCGATTGCGCCGCGTCGAGCTCGTCTTGCAACTCGCACACGCACCGTTCGCCATCCTGCAGCATCTCGAGCAGCGCCAGTCGCGTCTCGTCGGAGAGTGCGTGAAAGAGTCGCGCGGCGGTGGCCAGGTCGGGAGCGGTGTTGGTAGACACAAAATAGATATACAACAACAAAAGTTGATGTGTCAAGTAGGCACGCGGAGTCGCGGAACCGCGGAGGCTGGGCGTGGGGACGCGGGGACACGAAGACTTCAGCTTGGCACGGTCTCCTCGTTGGCGCCAAGCAATACCGGCGGCGTCAAGCCGCGGTTTGCTGAGGCGTTGACCTGAACCCAGCGACGGAAGAACGGATCATCGAAGCCATAGGCGCGCACATCTCCAACGCCACGCACTAGGATCTCGCGTGCGACGAGATCTTCTATCGCGCTGGCGACCGTGCTCTTGGCGCCGAGTGCGAAGGTCGTCAGCGTGCTCGCGGCGAGGAGCTGCACGTTCGGGTCCGTCGCGAGTGTGAGCAGCACCGCGCGCGCCACGTCGGTGAGCCGATCCCATTGGCGCTGGTGCAGCGCGCCCTGCTCGACGACGAGGGCCTCCATAGCGTTGACGGTCGCATCGCGCGTGGCCGAGCCGTCGGAGCGCGCCCAGTCCCAAGTTGCCCTCGCCAGTTGGACAATGTCGCGCGTCCGCGGACCGGCGAGCCTCACGATGGTGGCGGCGACGATGATGTCGAGCGCCACCCCGGTCGCCGTCGCACGTTCAGCGATCCAGCGCGCCATCTCGCCCGGTGGCAGTGGCTGCATATCAAGAATTTCGACCACCTTCCAGAGGCCGGCTTTTCGGTTGGCCAGCATCTGTTCGATCATCGTGCGCTCGGACCCCGCCAACACATACGCCATCCGGCGATGTCGTTCGAGCAGTTCCTTGAGCTGCCACGCCACGTCGTCCCCATACCACATCCCAATGCGCTGGAACTCGTCCAGCCCGATTCCCAAGGTGAGGTCGCGGGCAGTCAGTTCGGCCTCGACCGCATCAAGCACCTCCGTCACCAGCAGCGGGTCCTGTGCGGTGACGGTGGGGGCGACCTGGAAGGTGAAGTTCGGTTGTCCGAGGGAGTCGGTGCTGGTCTGGAGTGAGAACGCCCCGGGACGAAGCCGGGCGAGGAGGCGCGACGCCGAGTCCCGCCACCTGGTGCCGAGCTCGCGGTGGACCGCGGCGAGAATGCGCTGGGCAGCGGCCGGGGCGGTGGACGCAACTGCCAAATCGACGACCACCACAGCGTGCCCCTTCTTCCGAGCACGACCGGCGGCCTCGTGGATGGTCGAGGATTTCCCAAGTCGACGGTCGCCGTAGACCAACAGCCGGGCGCTCGGGTCCCGAAACGCCGTGGCGATACGGTCGACTTCGCTCCGACGGTTGCAAAATCCTTCCCCCTCCGCATGGTGCCCGATGACAAACGGGTTCCGTTCGGCGAATCGTAGAAGGTTGTCTCGTCTGGGTGTCATCCTATTTTAGTACGAGAAATATCGGACCGATAAAACTCGGACCATTAAAAGTCGGTCCGGTAACAGTCGGTCCGGTAAAAGTCGGTCCGATTTTCATTGTACTGTACGTTATGATGACTTACGACCTACCGCAATCCGGCCAGGACACGGGCCAGGCGAGCAGATGACCCTGCGCTCCGCTATCGGGACAGCCGCCGAATGCTCGCGATCCCCAACAACGGGCCCACCGCCAGCACCGGGAACACCCACTGCCACCCAATCGCCTGCACCAGCGGCGGAATGCACTGAATGGTGATGGTCGTGAGCAGAAACCCAATCGACACCTGCAGTGTGAGGGCGGTGCCCACCGCATGCGCCGGCACACTTTCGGTCACCAGCACGCTGAACTGCGCACTGTCGGCTATCACAAAAAATCCCCACACCAGCGCGAGCGGTGCCAGGATCCACCACGATCGCCCCCACGCCGCACCGATCGCCAGCGCACACGACGCACTGGCCGCCATCGCCCACGTCACCAAGCGCGCTCGGCCAATCCGATCCGCCACCAGTCCACCCCACAAACATCCGACGCCCCCAACAGCAATCACGCCGAAGCCAAGCAATGCCGCGATGCGCGGATTCGGCGCGGTGCCACTGCGCGTTGCATGCACGGCGTTGCTCGCCAGCAGAAACGCCGGAATCCAC
>JANMKU010000545.1:0-8677 GCA_031372205.1 Gemmatimonadaceae bacterium
CAAGGCGCCGGTGTATATGGACTCGCACTACTCGGCGTCGCCCGAACTCGACGGCACACTGATCCCGGTCTTCCGCGGTATTGTCGTGCGGGATGTTCGCATCATCGGCGCTGGCACTGTCACCCTCGATGGCTACGACGCCACCCGGCCCGTGGACATTTTGTTCGACCGCGTCATCGCGGACACCCCGGCGCAGGTCTCGGTGAAGGGGGCGAATGCGACGGTACAGTTCGGCCCGAATGGCAGCAACATCGTCTTCCCGGCTGCTACCATCCAGGTGAAGGGCGCGTCGCCGCCAACGACTCGCTCACCAGAACTCTCGGCGTGTGAAGCGCGGCTCGTGCCATTCCCTGGCGGTGCAGCAAAGCCAGTGGATGTGCCACGTCCGCAGCGGTTTGAAAATCCAGTACTCTCCGCCGATTTCTCCGATCCCGATGTTGTTCGCGCTGGTGACGATTTCTGGATGACGTCGTCGAGCTTCGGCCATGTTCCGGGTCTGCCGATTCTGCATTCGCGCGACTTGGTGCACTGGGAGATTGTGAACTACGCGATACCGCGTTTCGCCGATGCGGCGTTCAACACACCGCAACATGGCAATGGCGTGTGGGCACCGTCGATACGACAGCACGACGGCTGGTACTGGATTTTCTACGGCGATCCGGACCGCGGCATTTACATGACGAAGTCCCGTGATCCACGTGGCGTGTGGACCGTACCAACATTGGTGCAAGCCGGCAAAGGGTTGATTGACCCGTCACCGTTATGGGATGACAATGGTCGCGCATATCTCGTACACGCGTATGCGCGCAGCCGCGCGGGCATCAAGCACAAACTCGTCGTGCACAGCATGCGCCCCGACGGCTCGGCGCTACTGGACACCGGCACGGTCGTGTTCGAGGACTCGGTCCATCACCCCACCGCTGAAGGCCCCAAGTTCTACAAGCGCAACGGCTGGTACTGGATCTTTGCGCCGGCCGGTGGCGTGGCGACCGGATGGCAGCTCGCGCTTCGCTCGCAGTCTCCGCGTGGTCCGTACGAAGTCCGCACCGTGCTCGCGCAAGGCACTAGCACGGTCAACGGGCCGCATCAGGGGGCATGGGTGTCGCTCGCCAGTGGCGAAGATTGGTTTCTACATTTTCAAGATCGAGCCGCGTACGGTCGTGTGGTGCACTTGCAACCGATGCGCTGGGCATCGGACGGATGGCCGGTGATTGGCGAGGCCAGCGAAACGGCAACGCAGGGGATTCCGGTGGCATCGGCTCGCATGCCGGAGGTAACTGCCGTTGCGCCGAGTCCACTGCTGCAGTTGAGTGACGAGTTTTCTGCGCACACGCAGGGGCGACAGTGGCAGTGGCAGGCCAATCCGCAACCATCGTGGGGCCAGGTGGACGAATCGATTGGGGCACTGCGGCTCAACACGCAACCGCTGGCCGCGCCGGCCAACAGTCTCTGGGACGCGCCGAATTTGCTCATGCAGAAGTTCCCTGCCGAGCAATTCGAGGTGACCACGAAATTCTCGGCGGCGGCGACGGCGACGGGTGATCGTTTTGGCATGGTGGTGTTTGGGCGCGACTATGCGTGGCTTGGTCTCCGTCGTGCGGACGCTGGCTGGGAACTCGTCTCGGCGCGCGCGACGAATGCCGATCGCGGCGAGAAGGAAGTGGTCGAGGTTCTGCAAACCGTTAGTGCACCAGAGCTTGAGGTCCGCGTGCGTGTAGAGCGCGGCGGCATCTGTCACTTCGCGTACAGCATCGCGGGCGCGGCGTTCATCGACGTAGCAACGCCGTTCGTCGCCCGACAAGGTGTATGGGTGGGAGCAAAGTTCGGTGTGTTCGCCAGTCGCGACACGCCCGTCGTGGCGAAACGCGAGCCCCCGGGCCATCTCAGTGTGGACTACGTCCGCGTGCAGGTGCTGTGATGATCCGCGACGTGTTCCTGGTTGCGGCCTCGCTGCTGGTGTTTGGCAGCAGTGCGGCGCCGGTCACCGTGTATCTGGTGGGCGACTCCACGATGGCCGACAAACCCGACGCGTCGCACAACCCCGAGCGCGGCTGGGGACAGGCGCTGCCTGCGTTCGCCACTGCTGGCGTCGAGATCAAGAACCACGCCGTGAACGGGCGCAGCACACGCAGCTTTCTCGGCGAGGGCAAGTGGGAAGCGGTGCGGTCGCAACTGCGACGCGGCGACTACGTATTCATCCAATTTGGCCACAACGATCAGAAGAGCGACGACTCGACGCGCTACACGGCGCCGTTCACCGCATACCGGCGCAATCTCGAACGATTCGTCCTCGAGACGCGCGCGGCCAATGCGCGACCGGTGCTCTTCACGTCGATTGTACGCCGCCAATGGAATGCGCAGGGTGTGCTTGAAGACACGCACGGCCTGTATCCGCTCGCTGTGCGCGATGTCGCGCGGTCACTGAGTGTCCCGTTGGTCGACCTCCAGTTGCTGACCGAAGATATGGTCCTGCACGCCGGGGTCGAAGGTTCGAAGCGCCTATATGTGTGGACGCGTGACGGTGAGTTCCCCGCCTTCCCGCTGGCACGCAGCGATAACACGCATCTCTCACCCAGTGGCGCGCGTGAGGTTGCCGCACTCGCGGTGGAAGCGCTCCTGCGACTCGATCCGGCATTCGCCAAGGTGTTCGCGCCCGCCCTGTCGCCAACCGCCACCAAAGCGCGACGCGATGCCACCACCAACGTGTTGAACGAGGCCGATATTCGCGATCAAGCGGTGGGGCGAGTGGAAGAACTGTTCGTTGGTCGATTTCCAGGTGTCCAGGTGTTCAGCGCGCCCGGCGGCATTACGGTGCGCATTCGCGGTGCTGGCACGCCAAACGGCGGCGGCGAACCGCTCTACGTGATTGACGGCATGACGATGGAAACAAATGAGAGCGGGTTGATCGCGATCAATCCGCGTGACGTGGTCCGCATTGAAATACTCAAGGACGTCGGCTCCACGGCGGAATACGGTGTGCGCGGTGCGAACGGAGTCATCCGCATCACCACGCGCCGCCCGCTCTGACCAGCCGCCGCGAACACGAACTGCGAACTGCAACAGCAACTGCGAGCGTTCACCATCCAGGATTCTGCGTCAGCTTCGGATTCAGATCACGCGCGCGTTGCGGAATCGGCATCAGCTTGAATCGATCGGCCAACGCCGTCTGCACTTTGGGATAGCGGTTGGTACGGAATCGCAGCGCCGCGCCGGTCGCCATGTTGGCTTCGATGCGCGCCTTCGACCACTCCCAGTTGCGCTGTGAATCGAAGTAGCCATGCGGTCCTTCCATGGCCAGTTCGAGGCGTCGCTGCGCGAATACAGAGTCACGAAACGCGGCCTGCGAAAGACCAGCCGTAAGATCGCCAATACCGGCGCGCTGACGCACCGCGTTGATCGCACTGTATGCTTGGCCAACTGGACCCGAGAGCTCGTTCACGACTTCCGCCTCCATCAGCAGATTGTCCCCGTATCGGAGAATGATGTAATTCGGTTCATCATTGCCCACGACGGCAGACAGCTTGTCGAGAAACTTCGCGATCGACGGTGCGATGGTGGTGTCGGTGGTGACATTGTTGGCGACGTAGCCACCGACCGGAAGTGCGGTGCTGATTGTCCAGACCGCATTGTTGCCGGCCTTGTTCGTGTAGGACAGCTGCCATGTCGCCGCGCGGCGCTTGTCAGTCGCCACGAATGCGTTGAAGAACGGCTGCTCCGCTGAAAATGATCCGTTCTGCGCACTCCCGTAGTTGGACAGACGCGGCGCCACCTGGTTCGAGAGGCGGCACCCAATGCCGTTCGAGCGCGAGCACTGAATGTCGTAGATGACTTCGGTGTTGTTCTCGTTGCTCATGTCGAACAGCGTCGCGAATTCGGCAACCAGCGCATAGCCCTCGGTCTTCACTTCGGTGAGCAGCCGCAGCGCCTGCTGATAGTCCGTGGTCCGCGTGGAGACAGCGACCGGGGCGACACTGGCCCGATGCAAGTACGCCTTGGCCAGCAGCGTCTTCGCGGCACCGCGCGTGGCCCGCCCCATATCGACGCCAGTATAACGGCTCGGCAGGACCGCCGCCGCATCGTTGAGATCCTTGAAGATCTGCGCGTACACCTCGTCTGCAGTGGCCCGCGTTCCTTGCAGGCTATCGAGCGATGTGGTTTCCGTCACCCGCAACGGCACGCCGCCGAACAGCCGCACCAGATTGAGATAGTGCAAGGCCCGCAGGAACTTTGCCTCGCTCACAATGCGGGTGCGCAGCGTCGTGTCCATGACGATGGCGGGCACGCGGTCAACCACCGAGTTGGCCCGGTTGATGGCCTGATATGCGCCCTGCCACGTGGAGTAGATGTACGCATGCGACGCGGTGAACGTGTAGTTGTCCACCAGACTCCGTTCGTTCGCGGCACTCAAATACACCGTCTGCATCTCCGTCATGAACTCACTGAGCATGACGAAGTTGCGTCCGTAGTAGTTGTCGCCCGACGTGTGCAGCGCGCTAGCATACACGCCGGCAACTGCGGCGAGCGCATCACCAGACGTCTGATAAAAATTCTCTGGGCCGACGAAGTCGTACGGGACTTCGGTCAGGTAGGCGTTGTCGTTGCAGCCTGCTGTGCCAACCAACGCCGCGGTAGCGCTGGCAATGAGTGCGATCCGTTTGAGCATGATCAGATCCGCCTCAGTAGGTGATGTTGAAGCCGAACGTCACCGTTCGGGCCAACGGATACGCGCCGACATCGACGCCGCGATTGAGATTACCCACGCTGATGCTGCTCACATCCGGATTGAATCCCGAGTACTTGGTCCAGGTCTTCAGGTTCTGTCCAGTGAGATAGGCGCGTGTCTTGAACGAGCTGGTACGCAGCCACGACGGTGGGATTTGTCGCGACAGCGTGATGGTCCGCAGTCGCACAAACGATCCGTCTTCCAGCAATTCGTCCGTGATGTCCGCATTGAGGAATCCCGCACCCGAGCCAACGCGCTGGTAGGTGCCGTTCGGATTGTCGACCGACCATGCGTTGAGCACACGATCGCGCGTGACGTTGGTGGCCGGCGACGCCGCGTTGAGACGGAGGTTGTTAAGGTTGAGCACGATGTTCCCGCGGGTCGCATCCAGCAGGGCGCTGAACTCAAAGCCCTTGAAGCTCACCGTATTCTGCCACCCCATGACATAGTTCGGTGTGGGGTTGCCGATGATCGTCCGGTCATCGCCGTTGATGATGCTGTCCCCGTTCACGTCGATGTACATGCGACTGCCGAGTCCTGGCACCGTGCCACTCGCAAAACGCGTCTTGGCCTTCCAGGCGTTGAGCGTCAGCGAGTCGCGAAACAAATCGCCGGTCTTGAAGCCGAAGAAGGCACCGATCGGTTGGCCGACCTGCACCACACTTGACGTGGCGTTGATGTCCGACGCGGTCTGCTGGGTCGGGAAAATTCGGTTCACGCCGCCGAGTTCGAGCACCTGATTGCGATTGCGCGAGTAGTTCACGCTGCTGGTCCACTTGAACGCACCCGACTTGGCCCCACCATCGAACACGTGGAACGTGAGTCCGAGTTCGAGCCCTTTATTCTCAATCGATCCGGCGTTCACAAAGGCGCTTGGGTAACCGACTTCCGATGGGAGATCGATCTGCAGCAAGAGGTCATCGGTGCGCTTGTTGTAGTAGTCCGCCACCACGTCGACACGACCGCGGAAGAGACTCAGGTCGGTGCCGAAGTCGTACTGCTTGGTGGATTCCCAGCTCAGCGTCGGGTTGCCGAGTGCCGCTGGGACATAGCCAGGTGCGAGTGCCCCGTTGAACGTGTACTGTTGGGCGGCGAGACGCGTCAGCGATTGATACGGCGAGATAGACGGGTTACCGACAATGCCGTACGAGGCGCGCAACTTGAGATCGCTGATCGCACTCACATGGCGCATGAACGGCTCTTCGGATACGCGCCAGCCCACCGCGCCCGCGGGAAAGAAGCCCCAGCGGTTGTCCGCACCGAAGCGCGACGATCCGTCACGTCGGCCGGTGAAGGAGAACAGGTACCGGTCGAGCAGCGTGTAGTTCGCGCGTGCCAGGTATGACGCCAGTGTCCACTTCGTGCGGCCGGACGACACGGTTGGACCACCCGCCTGCGAGCCCGCGCCGATGTTTTCGAAGCCGGTGATGTCGCTGACAAAATTGCTGTTGCGCGCGTCGGTCTTGACCGAATTGAGCTGCTGACGCGTATACCCAACGACCGCCTGAAAGACGTGCGCGGTGCCGAAGTTGCCGCTGTAGTTGAGCGTATTCTCGTTGAGGAAACTGGTGTTCTCGGTGCGCCCCCGTTGTGCTCGGCCGTTCACACCCAATCCCTGCGCGGTCGTGCGCGGGTAGTACGTATCACGCCCGCGGAAGGACAGATCGCTGCCCACACTGGAGCGGAACGTCAACCCTTTGCGAATCTTGTAGTCGCCGGCGACACTGGCGAGGATGCGCGTGTCGAACAGTTTGTCTTGCACCGCTACAGCGGACGCCAGCGGATTCGGCACATTGCCGGCGGCGACGCCGATCGTCGTGAGGGCCTGCGGGAAATCCGTGGCGAGCAGCGTGTACGAACCGTCGGCACGATACGGTGCGATGAGTGGCGAGTATTGCAGCGCCGCACCGACGGCACCAGCGCCGGAATTGAGTGAGCCGTCGGTGGGCACCTGACTGCTGTTGACGCGGCTGAGCAGCAGGTTGGTGCCGAACTTGATCTTGTCGCCAATCATCTGGTCGACGTTGCCGCGCAGCGAGAGGCGCCGGAAGTCGGAGTTGAGCACGACACCGTTCTGTTCAAACACGCCAGTCGAGAGCGCATACCGGGTGGCGTTCTTCGCGGTGGAGCCGCCGGACACACTGAGTTGCACATTGTTGATTGCCGCCGGCCGGAAGATAAGGTCCTGCCAGTCCGTTCCCGTGCCGAACTGCGACGGGTTGGCGTACGGTGCAGCCAGATTGCTCGTCAGTGCCCAGGCATTTGCGAACTGCGCGTATTCGGTGCCGTTGAGCAGCCCATAGCGTTTGGCGACTTGTTGTTGTCCCTGATACACATCGATCGCCACTTTCGGACGCGCACCCTCGCCGCGCTTGGTGGTGATGAGCACCACCCCGTTGGCGCCACGGGATCCGTAAATCGCGGTCGCCGACGCGTCCTTCAAGATCTCGATCGACGCGATGTCGTTGGGGTTGATGGCCGCCAGCGGATTCGCCGGCGCGGTGTTGGCGCGACCACCGTCGCCGGGGCTTGATGCGTTCGCGTCGTTCTCGATCGGAAATCCGTCGATAACATAGAGGGGTTCGTTATTGCCGTTGACTGACGAGCCACCGCGGATGCGGATGGACATGCCACCACCGGGCGCCGAGGACGCCTGCGTGACCTGCACCCCGGGCGCGGTACCCTGCAGTGTTTGCTCAAGCGACGTCGTTGGCGTCTGCTCGACGTTCGGTTGCACGGAGGTGACCGAACCCGTTAGGTCGGATCGCTTCTGCGTGCCGTAGCCCACGACGACCACCTGATCGAGTGTGACACTGACCGCTCGCAACCGGAAGTCGGCCGTGACCGTCTGACCGGCGCCGACCATTACCGTGTCGAGGCGCACGGCGTAGCCGACGAGCTGCGCCCGGACGACGTAGCGACCTGGGGCGAGGTTGCCAATGGTATAGCGGCCGTCGACGGCTGTGCGCGTCCCAAACGACGTGCCCACGAGACCGACGCCCGCATTGGACAGGGGTGCCGCAGCAGCATCGCTGACAACAAGACCGGTAATGCGACCTAGCGCGGGTTGGGCGGCTGCGGTGCGCGCCGTGAGCGCGAATGCGGCGACAAGCGCCACAGCCAGCCTCCTTTTGCAACGCATGAAACGACTCCTCGTAGGAGGGACGGTGCGCGGGCGGAGTGGTGGGTGCTGCCTGTCCGTCAACGCGGGTACGGCCGCCGGGTTGGAGGGCTGCCGTTGGGATTTGTTCTGCATACGAACAATTACGTGCTGCCTCTCGGCACGGTTGACCGCCGCGCCGAGCACTTCGGCTGCTTTCCTCTTCCCTATTTTGTTCGTACTACGAACTATATCGGAATATCAACTGCGAAAGCTAGTGCCGCAACGTGCGAACTTGGGTCTCCTTGGCCGGTGTGCCGAGGCCCCCGCGGCTCTCAATCCTTAGTCCGGGTTGCCGTTCGACGGTTCAGCCAAGTGTGCCGTACCTACCTGCGTACGGCGCGCGCCGGCCGCTTACGCCCCCATCGACAACAGCATGCACCGCCGACTCGTCACTGGCCCCTCAACACGCCAAGCGCGACCTCAGGTTCAGGTCGCGCTTGGCGCGGCGGTGGTGCCGGTCCGATGTCAGACGTTCTGGCGGTTGGAATTGACGGTCGTCCGCCCAGCCTGCAACCGCCGCCGTAGTGCCACGGGCGCGCCGAGGAGGCCGATCAGGCCAACGAGCACGAAGGTCGAGGGCTCGGGTACGGTGGTCGACAACCTGGACGAACCGATCAGGGCAAAGGGCAACTCGACATTCAGCGCCGCGCCTGTGTCAACGAGCAGGTTGAAGCTGCCGCCTGTGACAGATTGCCGAGCATCCCCGCCGCTCAACGGGACGATAGGGGCGATGAACGTATTGCCTGACGCGCCAAGTGCCCAGCGCAGGGAGTAGTCGCCCGCGCCGAGCG
>JANMKU010000096.1:0-1899 GCA_031372205.1 Gemmatimonadaceae bacterium
GGGCGGCCTGCACGACAGTGGCGTGTTCCGCCGCAGTTATCCGGCCCGCTGTACGCCACTGTGTGGCGGCTCGCTCCACCGCCGTCATCAACCGGCCGTGACTGGCGAATGGCGCGCCCGCCCACACAACGTCGAGGAACGTGATGCGGTTGTCGCCCTTGCTATTCGTCACGCCGGAATCGACGCTGCCGAACACGATGGTTGGCTCGTGCCGCCGCGTGTACATGTGGTAGGGCAGCGTCGCACCAACCTGCGGATCGGCAACGAACAAGGGCGCGAACGTGTGGCCGCCGGCCGTGAAGTGCAGGGGTTTGTCCGCGACGGGCGTGATCATCGATCCGAAGTCGCCCGTCAGCTTGACGTGTTTGTACAGCGAGAGTTTGAGCAAGCCCGTCTCGAGATTCGCGCTCGCAACAGGCGCTTGACCAGTGGGCGTTGGCAGTGTTGCTGCTGCGGATTGACCGGCGACGGCCTGTCCTGCCGATGCCTGCAAGGGCGGCGCTTGCACAGTCAAAAGTGTTGGTCCGTAATAGATCGATTGCACGGCCGCATCATCAATCGTGCGCTCGGCGCGAAAACTCATCGGCATGGCAATGTCGATCTTGTCACCAGTCTTCCACTGACGGTCAATTGTGACATAGCGGCCGGGTGTCGCAGAGAGCCTTTGCGCCGACCCATTCACGGACACGATGTAGCCGCGGCGCACCCATGACGGCACACGCAGCGAAACGGCCAGGCGTCCGGAGCCTCGCACAGAGAGCCTGCTCGCCCCTTCGAACGGATAACGGGTCGTCTGCTCGATGGTGAGTCCTTTCTCACGCCAATCGAGCACGGAGGGGATGTACAGATTGACGAACAGTGTCGTGTCGTCAGCCGACCGGAAGTAAATCGAATCCTGATACTTGGTGTGATTCTCCATGCCCGTGCCGCCGCAGCACGTGCCCACGTTGCCATAGTTGCGCCGCTCGCCCGGACGCACCGGCTGGAAGTACGTGACCTCGGGGCTGGTGATGCTATCGTTGTCGCGTCGTGAGCCGAGGATCTGATTGAAGAGCCCCTGCTCGTAGTAGTTCATGTACTTCGCATCGGGATCATGGAAGAACAGATTCCGGCTCAGCTTGAGCATGTTGTACACGACGCACGTTTCCGCGTGGTCACGGTTGTTTGGCTCGGACCAGAGTGAGCCCGCAATGACATCGCGCTTGCGAATAATTTCGCCGACACCAACACCGCCGTTGCTGTACACCCGATGCGGCACGATCATGTCCCAGAAGTTCTTTGCCGCGGTGTGATATTCGGGAACGTCGTTCTGTTCGAACACACGCAGGTAGCCAATGAATTGCGGGATATGCTGATTGGCGTGGCGGCCGTCGAGGATGTCGGTGCCGGCCACGGTTGGATCTTTCACGTTGCGATTGTCGAAATAGCGCGCGACCGTGAGGTACTCAGGCTTGTCGCGGCGCAGCGCGTGCAAGCTCGCGAACGCGTCATTGGCGCCGCCGTATTCGCCGGCGATGTACATGTTCCACATCCGGTCGAATTGCTCGGGGCGGAGCTTTGAGAGACGGCTGTACGTCCAGTCGCCAATTTTCGACGCCACCTCCAGCGCTTGCGCGTTGCCGGTGAGCGTGTGCGCGTCGAGTAGCCCAGCCATGATCTTGTGCAGCGTGTAGTACGGCGCCCAGATGCCCTGGTTGCCGCCGTACGTCGCGAATTCTTCCAACCGCATGAACTGCGTTTCCGGGTACGCCGAGACGAAGCCGGGATGACGTCGTCCGTCCGTCGGCGCGATGATGGTGCCGTGTTGTCCCTTGCCTGACGAGTCCGTCGCCGTTAGGCCATCGCGTTCATCGAAGCGATACCACGCGACGTTGCCGCCGCCCACCGTGCCACCAGCGG
>JANMKU010000129.1:0-13473 GCA_031372205.1 Gemmatimonadaceae bacterium
ATCGCCATGACGATCGAGGATACGTGGGGCGGCGATATCATTACGGCGGCCATCGCGCACCTTGCGCACAGCACCGCCGAGCGATTGTTGTTTTCATCCACCGACTTCAACTCGTACGTGACGGTGTCCATTGCGGATGCAGCGCCGCAACGCGTGCACGGTCGCTTGGCCGCGTCCACACGACCCGGGCTCGGCGTGACGCCTATCGCCAGTGTGCTGGGTGCGCCTGTCTTCGAGACGGCACCGGCGAGTCGGACCGCGGCAGGTAATATCGCCGACCGGCGTTAGGCGCGCCGCTCCGGATTCGGTGGTCGGGTCGGTGATCGATTGTGGCGCGTCTGAAGCCCCTGTGTCGGAGGCAGGGCGCTGTACGGCGATATCGGCGTCGGTAGCGCGCCGTCGCTTACTGTGCGGGCGGCGCGATGGCCTTGAACACCAGATCGGTGAGGAACTCCGTGAGCGCGCCATCTGGGTTGGTACGGTCTACTTCCGTCAGCGACGGGAGATGTTGCGCGAAGTACCGCTGGGTGTGCGAACTCTCGACGACTGTGGATATCAAGGCGACCGGAAACGGATATTGCGGATTGATCTCGGAGATGATGCGCCCCACAGTTTGACACAATCGCTTGTAGCTCCGGAACAGTCCCTCGCGATTCTCCGTGTCGACATCGCGTTGCAGGTACACTTTGGACGACTCCGCGACGACGACACGATACAGCGCAGCTTCATCCACGTGCGGCGTTGCGGCATCATCAGTGATTGGTTGTGTCAATTCGATGAGTGCCCGACGAAGCCGATCCTCTGGCGAGGCGACATTCACCGTGGCAATGAGGAGACGGACCTCCACCCAGCTCCAATACCACGCCGTCAGGTAGAGGAGCAGCCCATGCTTGCTGCGAAAGTAGCGATAGATCGACGGCTCTGCCGTCCCCAGTCGTTCGGCGAGCTTGCGAAACGTGAAATGCTCGTAGCCGATTTCGTCGAGCATGAGAATGCCATGCTCGACGATACGAACGCCCAGCGTCGTGGTGTTCGGGTCACGCAGGTAGAATTTTTCCTCGACGTGGACCTTGATCGCGCGATTCGCGACAACACGAGCAGTGGTGCTGTTCACGCGGGTTGTGCGCCAAACACCATAGTGGAATCGGCATGCGCGCCGATCACCATCTGCGAGTCGTAGAACGTCACGGCGCCGGAATCAACGTCGTACATCCCCCCCACCAGCGCGAGTTGAGAGGCCCGGATCATGTCAGCGATAATCGGACTACGCTCGAGGATCTGCCGCTTGACGAGCAGCACGTTGTTGGTCGCCACGCGCTCGACAAATTCCGCGTTGCCCGACGTACGGTCATGCACGGTCTCGCGCTCCATCTCCATGGCGTCTTCGATTTTGTGAAGCAGGGTCGACAAGTTGCCCATGCGGACGCGGTCGCAGGCACCCATGATGGCGCCGCATTTGGAATGGCCAAGCACGACGATGGCCTTGACGCCCACCACCTTGCTCGCGAATTCCATACTGCCCAGGATGTCATCATTGAGGACGTTTCCCGCGATCCGGCAGCTGAAAATGTCGCCAAGTCCCTGGTCGAAGATTAGCTCCGCCGATGTGCGCGAATCGATGCAACTGAGCACGATGGCCAAGGGATGCTGGCCGTCGCTTGTGTCATTGACTTGCTGCAGCAGGTTGCGATTGGCCTTGAGATTGTTGACGAAACGGTCGTTCCCTGTGCGCAGCACGTCGATCGCCATCTGCGGCGTGAGGGCATCGCGGAATTCTTTGGTGAGGGTTCTCATGTGGCACTCGGGGTCAGGGTAATGCCGCGAACGTCGACGGCTATGTGACGGGCTGCCGCGCTGGCGCAGTAGTCACGGAGGATTTCCACTACATCGAAGTCCAGTACTTTGGACTGACTGCCGTCGATCACGACGCGAGCGTTGTCCGGAATGGTCTGCAGTTGCTCCAGGATCCGACCCTTGTTCAGGAACGACACTTCTTCCGCCAATACGATGCGGTAGTCGGTGGAGTTCGGTGGGTGTGCGCTGAGCGTGAATGGGTTGCGCATGTTGTGGCGGAGCACGATGACCACGGCCACGGTGAGGCCGATGGCGATGCCGCGCAGCAGGTCCGTAGCGAGAATGCCGACCACCGTGGCCACAAATGGTAGAAACTGCTCCCAGCCGTGGCGGTACATCTGCGTAAACAACGCGGGCTTTGCCAGTTTGTAGCCAACGATCAGCAGGATACTGGCGAGCGTCGCCAACGGAATGAGATTCAACAGCTGCGGCATGGTAGCAATGCCAATGAGAATCAGCACGCCGTGAAGGATCGTCGACAGCTTGGTGCGGCCGCCGAACGCAATGTTGGCCGAGCTGCGCACGATGACCTGCGTGACCGGAAGGCCACCGACCAGCCCCGACACGATGTTGCCAAGACCCTGTGCCTTGAGTTCCCGATTGGTTGGGGTGATCCGTTTCTGCGGATCGAGACGATCGGTCGCTTCTACACACAGCAGTGTTTCAATGCTTGCAATGATCGCCAGCACGGCCGCGGTCACATACACATCGACGTTGCGGAGCGCCGAGAAGTCCGGTCGGCTGAACTGCGCGAAGAATTCGCCGACGCTTCCCGGAACAGGCACTGCCACCAGTTGATGCGCGTCCGGGGCCCAGGGCAACGTCCCGCCTTGCATGAGCCAATTCAGCACAATGCCAACGATCACCGCGGCAAGCGGGCCTGGCACCAACTTGAACACCTTCCAGCGCGGTGCCAGCCACCGCTCCCACGCAATCAGCAGCACGAGTGAAATCGCTGTCACAATCAGCGGGGCGGCCGACGTTGATTGAAGAAACGCACCGATGTGTCCGAACGCCGCGTCGCCGCCGACCTCGACCAGTTCTTCACCCGGCGGGCGCACTGACCCCAGCGCATGCGGCAGTTGTTTCAGGATGATCAGCAGCCCGATACCGGTCAGCATCCCCTTGATCACCGATGACGGAAAGTAGTAGGCGATATTACCAAGCCCGGCGTAACCGAGAATCAGCTGGATCACGCCGGCCACGATCACGGCCACGAGGAACGCCTCGAACGAGCCTCCGAGCGTGGCGATGGCGTTGAGCACGATAACCGCGAGTCCGGCAGCCGGGCCGCTCACCCCTAGCGGCGAGCCGCTGACCCCGCCCACGACGATACCGCCAACCACGCCGGCGACGAGGCCGGCGAAGAGCGGCGCGCCTGACGCCAGGGCAATTCCCAGACAGAGCGGGACCGCGACGAAAAACACCACGATGCTGGCCGGCGCGTCGCTGCGAAGTTCTTTGAGCAGGGAGGTCAAGACAGGTAGGGATGATGAGTACGATAGTAATACATGCTTATGCGATAGTAATACTATTTATCTTGTCTGTCAAGAACCGAACCTGAGCGGTCACCTGCCATCAACGTTGTCAGGCTGATATCTATTGCCGCGACTTTGCACCTCGTACGCGTGTCTGTTGCGTCACCGCATCGCTCGAGACACCCGTGTCACGACCACTTCCCGTCGAACTGCTATGACGCACGCTGGAGTCCTGCATCCCTCACTGCTCCATGCGGATGCCCCGCGTCGCGCTGCGCCCAAGGTACCGTGGGATAGCGCCCGGGGTACTCGTGCAGGCCGCGAACGTGTCATCATGGCCTCGCTGCTGGCGAGCGGAATTCTGGCGACAGGTGCACGGGCGCAGGGTCGGCTCCCTGCGGTCGATACCGCCGGTCCAGCGATCGTCTTCGACGGTCAGGGACTGCGTATCCGGTCCGTCGATGTGAAACGACAATTGCGTCTGCGCGGCGTGATCCAGTTTGACGGGCCGCGACTGTGGCTTGGACCCGCGCAGCCCGCAACATCGATGTTCGTGATCCGTCGCGCGCGACTCTACTTTGACGCGGTACTCGGCCCACGTGTGACCATGCGGCTGATGCCGGAATTCTCGGCCAACGGCGCGGCGGGGCTGGAAGACGGCTTCGCCGACGTGTCGCTCGGGCGTGCGACGTGGCTGCGCGTCGGTCGATTTCGCACCCCGTTCGGACAGGAGCGGGCCAATCTCATCGTGGACCAATTTTTTCCTGAACGCTCGCTGCTCTCCACGCTGACGAGCAATCGCGATGAAGGCGTGCAGTTCACGCACGAGTCACGCACAAAGCGTGTGGAGTTCACGGCCGCACTGCTCAATGGGGTGCCCAACAACACCAGTGGGTTCACGGATGCGAACAACGACAAGGACGTCGCCGCACGACTCATCTGGCGCGCAACCCAACACACGGTGCAGGGTGCGGCGCAGGGCATTTCTTTTGGCGTGAATGCCACGAGAGGCCGGCAGACCGCCAAAGGCGCTGATGCGCAGTTGCCATTGTTGAGCACCCCGAGCGGTGTCACGTGGTTTACGTATCGCGGCGGTTCGATTCCGACGCTTGCCGACGGCTGGCGCGAGCGTGTCGGTGCCTTTGCGCAATTGCACCAACAGCGATTGTCACTCAATGCGGAAGTGGTGCGCAACAACGCTGAGCTTCGGCACGGCGACGCGCGCGGGCGCGTCCCGACCACCGCCGTGCTCGCGCTGGCTGCGTGGTCCCTTTCCGGCGAACCCTCGACCCAAATCGGACTGACGCCACGTGGAGGGCACGGTGCGTGGCAAGCCACCGCACGCGTGTCGAGTGTGCGTGTTGGCCTCGACGCGTTTCCCGCGTTTGCCGATGCGGACGCAGCGCCGAGGAGTGCATTGGAAAGCGGCGTGGCGTTGAACTGGTTCATGCAACGACAAACAAAACTGCAACTCGCTGGTGAACTCGTTCGCTTCACCGGTGGCGCACCGCAAGGCGCCGATCGCGCCACGGAACGCTACGTCACGCTACGTATGCAGGTCATGCTGTAGCGACCCAGTCGCCAGGCAGGGTACCAATCGAACAGGGCCAACAACAGTACGGTGCCCCAATCAGGGCGAGGGTCGTGTGTGCCGCGAAGACTTGCGCGCCGGTCGTGCGTTCCACCACATGAGGGTGCCGGTGACGATCTGCGCGGTGAGAAACAGCGTTGCCATGAACCACACGGCACGCGTCACCGGACCGAGAATGTCGCCGGTATGCAGGGAGCGCTTGAGGTTGTCGAGTCGCGTGCCGATATGCGCATCACGCGTACTGGTCACCCCGAGCAGCATATTGGTGTACCGATTGATGAAGACTCGGCTTCGTCCGCCAGGCGTCCGATCTTCCGGGAAGCGCATCGCCACCGTGGCCGGTGCGCTTTTCGTGCCGAGTGCGATAAACATCACGTCGGCGCCTGGTAGGGCGTGTCGGGCCGTGGTGGCAATTGCCTCGAACGATGGTTTGGCTGACGCGGGCGTCGCCAGATCTGGCTGTTTAGGCGGCGGTGGGGTCGGCGCCGCATCAAGCGATTGGATGGCTTTCGACAGGCCGTCGTAGTGCACCACCAGACCACTTGCCGTGATAACAATCAGCACAAGCGACGCGAGTATGCCGGCCGCGTGATGCAAGTCGAAGTTGATGCGTTTCCAGCTTGCTCTCGTTTGGACCCGTAACAGTTTGTCGCGCCACCACAGGGTCATGCCGCTAATGACCAGCAAGAGTGCGATGCCCGACACCGCGCCAACAATGCTTCGTCCAATGGGCCCGGCGAATAGCTCGACGTGCAATACGTGAAGACGACGGGCGAACGAAGCCTGAGACTCTTGCGGCGTGCGGGAACCTGTGATGGCGCCCGTGTACGGACTGAAAAATATCGTCAAGCCGGAGACATTTGCCGTCCATGCGCGGCCTGCTTGCGACGACAGACTCATGCTGCCCGCGGAACGACCCGGTGCGCTGCGTTCAACACGCGATACGAGAGTGTCCAACGCTAAGATGGGGCCAGTCGCGGCCACGTTCCACAATGTGGGATTGAGCGCGCGGTCGATGGCATTCTCGAACACCAGTGTGGTGCCGCTCACCGCGATCACGAACAGCACCACGCCGACCGCGAGCCCAACCCATCGGTGAAGGACGATCAGCGTGCGGCGCATAAGTTGTCTCCGGTGAATTGCATGTTGTTCGTCACAAGGTAAACGGGGTTTGTGCTCGACGGCGGCCGTTACGGCGGGCAGGCGATCGTCACCAGCATCAATCCCGCCTTCACACCGCGAGAGGCCCACGCCGCGCGGCGCGACCCCGGTCGCCATGCGCGATATCCATCCAACAGGGCCGGCAGCAGTACAAGTGTGCCGATCACGGGCTCAGTCACGCCGAGCGTCGCCGCCATTCCGCGCGTGTCGCGCTCGGCCGGTCCAGTACGCGCCCACGCCGCGCCGGCGTATGCTGTCGACGTCGCAATCCCGAACGTCACGATTCCGGTTTCAAACCAATGCCCGTCGCGCCACAGTGCGGGGTGTGCGGTGAGGATTGCCTCGCTCGTTGCGTGTTGCGTCCAGAATCCGGCGGACGACACGATGAATTCCCGACGACGCGGCAGGCCGGAGCGATGTGCCACCGCGAAAAATGGAATGCCGTGAAAGTCCACGCCGCGGAGGTGTGGGCGTGCATCAAACGCGAGAGCTGTCGCGGCGTGTCCGGACTCGTGCGCCGCTAAGCCAACGACAAACCCGACGGCCACTGTGACGGTTGCCGACTGCGCGCGTGCGTCTGGCAAGCAGACGGCAAGCGCGACGATTGCTGCGCCCGCGCGCACCACTACGCCTGCGCGGGCACAACGAAGCACGCAGTACCGCAACCTCAGAACGGAACGGCGCCGAGTTGGTGGGCCATTGTCTGATAGTAAGTGAGCTGAGACCGCTGATCGGCCGATGGTCTACCGGTCCAGCGTGCCGTGGCTCCGTAGAGTGTGCCAATGCGCGACAGCAGTTCCTGCGCCTGCCGTTTGGCGTCGATCGTGATTGCGTCTGTACCGGTGGCGCGGCGCGCGCGATCGGCAATGGGCGCGAATAGCGTCGCCAGCGCCGCGACCTGGTTTTGAAACGTGGTCCAGCTGCGCCGTTCGGCGAGCGTCACGTCAATGCGCGGGTCCTCGCGCACGACAACTCGCTGTGTGGTCGTGACACCCCCTGCAGCGAGTGTGACGGAGTACGTCCCTGGCATGACCAGCGGCCCCGGCGTGGTGGCACTTGGCCCCGCATCGTCGTCCTCGCCGCCACCGCTGCGCATCGGAATGTCGGCGTAGCGCAGATTCCAGACAACGCGATTAATGCCGCGCGCGGTCGATGTCTTGAGTTCCTGCACAAGCACGCCGGCCGTGTCGCGCACGGTGAGCATGGCGGCGTTGTTCGCCGCGCCGAGCCAGTAGTCGATGAGTGCGCCGTTGGCCGGATTCTCCCCCCGAAAGAGCATGTCACCCGTGTGTGGACGCAGGTTCGTGGTGCGAATCTCGTACGCCGGTTGCAGCGTGAAGAGGTGTGACGGTTTCGCTGCCACGGCGGGTGTCAGCTCCTGCAGCGCGTTGACCTGATCGAGTACCCACGCGCCACGCGCATGCGATGCGAGCACGAGCGCATTGTCACGCGGATGCAGGGCGATGTCGTTGAATGGCATGGTGGGCATGTTGTTGCGCAGTGGAATCCATTGCGCCCCGCGCGACGGCGAAATGAACACGCCGAATTCTGTGGCGAGATAGAGCAGGTTCGGATTGCGCAGATCTTCACGAATCGTGCGAGCGACTCGCTCGGCCGGGAGATCGCTCGTGATTGAGGTCCAAGTGGCGCCGAAATCCGTCGTCAAGTAGACGTAGTTGCGGAAGTCGTTGCTGCGATGATTGTCGACGGTGACATACGCGGTGCCATCTACGAAATGCGACGGCTCAACACCGGCAAACCACGCACCGACCGGCAGGGCAGGGAAGCGCGTTTGTTGATCGTCCCACGTTGCGCCGCCGTTACGCGACACGCGAAAGCGCCCGTCGTCCGTACCCACATAGAGCAGACCCTTGCGACGCGGCGACTCGGCGAGTGCGGTGATGCCCGGGAAGTACGGCACGCCGTCGTCGATGGAGAGCGTATTCTCGCTTGCGCGTCGCCCCATGAGCGGCAAGGTGGAGCGATCGACACCCGTCGTCATGTCACCCATGTCCGTCCAGCTGGCGCCGCGATCGCGCGTGCGAAAGAGATGTTGCATACCGATGTAGATCGTTCCTGTGTCGTGCGCCGAGATGACGATCGGTGAATCCCAGTTGGCGGGATGCATGGCGTTGCCGAGTATGGCGGTGGCGCCGGGCTTGCCCCAGGTGTCCCAGTTACGACGACCAGCAATGTGTCCGGTGGGGTCACCCGGACGAATGTCCTGCGCCTGCCAGGACTTTGTGTCGTTGCGCTGCAATCCCATGAACTGCGATGCGGAGAAGACCGTGCCCGGATGCTTGAGATCGGGGACAGCCCAGAAGCCGTCACCCCCGCACAAGCGCGACCAATGTTCATTGAGAATGCCGCTCGTGGTCCAGCTCGCACTCGGCCCCGTCCAGCAGCCGTTGTCCTGCAGGCCGCCGTAGACGTTGAATGGCACCGCGTTGTCGACGGCAATGCGATAGAACTGCGAGAGTGGCAACGACGACACAAAGAGAAACTTGACGCCACGATCGTAGCTGATGCCGATGCCGCCGTCGTCGAGCTTGATGACGTGGCGACTGTCTTTCGGGTCGACCCAGACAAACCGATCATCACCGTGCGTGGTGGTGCGCGGTGAGGTGAACGTCTTGCCACCGTCGTCGCTGAACGAATAGTTGTTCAGCATGTAGAGGCGCTTGTCGTCGTTCGGATCGATAGTCGGTTGGCTCGCATACATAGGGCGCGGGTTCCAATCGGAGAGAAACGACCACGTGGCGCCCTTGTCATCGCTGCGATAGAGACCCGCCTTGCGCTGGATGTATGCCGTGGATGCGTTGTAGCGCGCGCCCTGTTCGATGCTCACCACCAGCACATTTGGATTCTTGCGGTAGATGGCGATGCCGATGCGTCCCACTTCGCCGGCGGGCAGGCCATTGCCGGTGAGTTTGGTCCAGGTGGCACCGGCGTCGATGCTTTTGTAGAGCGCACTGCCGGGACCACCGCCGTCAAAGCCAAAAGCGCTGCGTCGACGCTGATACATGGCCGCGTACAACACGGCGGGATCGCTGCCGTCAATGGCCACATCGGTGGCACCGGTTTCGTCGTCCACGAAGAGTGTGCGCGTCCACGTGCGCCCGCCGTCGATCGTTTTGAAGAGACCGCGATCGCCACCGGGGCCCCACACCGATCCTTGCGCCGCCACATACGCGATCTCGGGATTGGTGGGATGCAGCACGATGCGGCCGATGTGTTTGCTGGTGCGCAGCCCGACGTTGCTCCACGTGCGCCCAGCGTCGGTGGACTTGTAGACGCCGTCGCCCCAGCCCACGCTTTGCCGGCTGGCGCGTTCGCCGGTGCCCACCCAGATGATGTTCGGGTTGGGTTGAAAGACGACCACATCGCCGATGGAGTGCACTGGCATCGCGTCGAAGAGCGACTCCCACGTCACGCCGTTGTCGCGTGTGCGCCAGAGGCCACCGGTGGCTGCCGCGACGTACATGGTGTACGGGTTGGACTCGACGACATCCATATCGACGACGCGGCCGGACATGGAGGCGGGCCCGATGTTGCGGAGGCGGAGGCCGGCGAGGTCGGAGGCGGCGATCGCCGATTGGGCGTGCGCCTGCGGCAGGCGCACGGTGGCCGCGCCGAGGAGGAGGAGCGCGAGGGCGCAGAGCGTGCGCGTGCTGCTGGTGCAGGGCCGGGGCGGGACAGGACGCATGGGCGGGAGCATCGGGAGAGGTGCGGGTGAGACGAGCGGGCGGACAGCGACAGGCGGCGGACGCGACGGATACGACGGGTCCGAGGTTGGACCGGCACCGGGTGCCCGACGGCGCACGCCCGCGGACGTTGCGTCGGAATGGCCCGGCGCGCTACTGAAGGGTGACGGCTTCGTGGTGATCGCGTGCCGTGCTTCGCCTGAATATCGACTGCACGCTGTCACGACCAAAGGTACGTCCCATCCACCCGTTGCTTCGCAATAGTCTGAGAATGACACGGTCGCCGTAGTCGTCAGGCGACTCGGGAGGTCACGTTTGCGCCAGCCGCGGCGCGTACCGTGGATGAAGCGATTGCCATCGCGTGTTGCAATTTCCTTCGTCCACGAAAATCTGCATCGCCTAGCGACGCGCGTCGATGGTGCGACACGCGGCACCAGCACATGTCACCATCTGCTTCAGATGAGAGGACAACGAGTCCACGAGCGATTTAGCCGCGTTCGTCGCCAGGTTATTCAGTTCATCCGGGTCTTGCGCGAGATCATAGAGTTCGCGTTCGCCGGTGACGTACTCCACATACGTATAGCGAGAAGTCCGCAGCGCGTGAAACTCCGGAATCGCATTCGCACCAGCCGCACCGCGACCGCCAGCGCCGCGACTGGCGCCACCGCGACCGGCACCACCGCGACCAGCGCGACCTCCCCGACCGGCGCGTCCAGTCATCACGCTGTCGGTGAGTTGATCGGCGTCCACCGGTTCGCGCAGCGAGTCGCCAGGCGCATCTGGTCCAGATGTCCAGTGTTCGATCAGATACGCCTGACGCCACGACGTTATCGACGGCAACGTGTTGCCCAATAACGGAACCAGTGATCGACCATCCACAAACGACGGAGTTGGCGCGCCGCCGAGCATGGCAAACGTTGGCGCCAGATCCACGTTGCCCGCAAAGTGTTGCACAATTCGTCCTTCCGGCACGCTCGGCCCTCGCACAATAAACGGGACGCGAATGTCTTCTTCGTACGCTGTCTGCTTGCCTGTTACCAAACGATGCTGGCCGAGGTGAAAGCCGTTGTCCGATGCGAAGACCACGTATGTGCGCGCTAGCTGTCCGGTCGCGTCGAGCGTATCGATGAGGGCCGCCACCGCATCGTCAACCGCTTGCAGCGACGCGAGTCGTTTGCGATACAGCGAGTCGATCGTGGCCAACTGGCGCGGACGCAGTGACGCACGATTCCGAATGTACGCGGGTTTATCCGACACATCCGCCTCGTCAAACGACGGCGTTCGCGGCGCACGCACACCGTCAAACAGATTCGCATGACGACGCGCTGGCGTGGCCGGTGCGTGTGGAGCATACAGCGCGAGGTAGATAAAGAACGGCGCCGAGTCTGTGGCGGACTGGCGAATAAAATGCGCCGCCTTTCGCGCGTATACATCTGTGCCATAGTCCGTCTCACTCGAACCATAGCGCACGGCTCGGCCGCCTTCGTTGAGCGTGTAGTTGTATTCCGCGTAGGCATTGCCCGCCACGGCACTCGCCCAGTCAGTCCAACCGGGTGGGACGTACAACGCTGGCGCTGTATGCGGATAGCCATTGAGATACTTGCCGTACAGCGCCGTGCGGTAACCCGCCGACTTGAGCCACGTGGCGACCGTCGCTTGTTCGATACCGCTGGCAAACGCCTTTTCAAAACCACCGTTGCCGCCGCCGTTCGTGCGGACGCCGGTGTTGTGCGAGTATTGGCCGCGTAACATCGTGCTGCGCGACGGACAACAGAGTGACACACTCACGAAGTAGTTCGCGAACGACGTGCCATGATCGGCGAGCAGCGATCTGACCTTCGGCAGAAATTGGAGTTCAGCCGCGTCGAGATCATCCGTGAGGATAAAGAGGATGTTCGGCGGCCGCACCCGTTGGCGTTCCGGCAGTGGTCGGTCGCTGATACCGACGAGTACAGCGGCCGCCGCCGCGATTCCGAACATTCGTTTGTCCATGCGCCAGATGTTACCACTGCCGGTGTCGGGCGGCAACCAGCACCATGTCGCTCAGGAAGCGCCTCTCGTGATTGACCTCGTGCTGGCGCTACTTCTCGCGCTTGGGCGGGAATGTGAGGCCGAATACCCAACGGAGGGCGGTGGGATTCGTGCTCCGCAGATCGCCGATGAAGCCGACGTAAATCATGTTGTACCTGGCGAGGACGCCGTACTGCGGGCATGCGTTTGATCAGCGGCGAGTTCTTGCAACCGTCGGCGTATTTGATGCGCCTTGAGCGGGAGCGCGGCGATTAACAACGCGCCTATTGCACAGCTCCGCATATGTCGGCGTGTGAACATGCGGTCTCCGGTGTTTGCGGCGTCGGACCCTGCGGCGATTGCACTGACAATTGTCGCGTGATCGTGCCGCGACCGGCGGCGGACACGCCTTTCACGGCGAGTGGACCCGGAGCTGAGGTCGATCTTGCGAACGCGCATTCATTCCCATACAGGCGGCCACTGTCGTGCGGTGTGCACCACGGCCAGCACCCAAACCACGTCCTCGACGATCTCGTACACTAGTCTCATGCGGTGTGAGCTCGCGGGTACCGGCGACTATCCCGGGTCGACCAAGTTTCGGATGCGCCGAGCGCTGCGCGGCGGCGGTGCTGAAGCGCTGGTCCATTCGTGCGGCGGCGCTTCCGTTATCGGACGCAATGTCGTCCCATATCTCGCGATCGCGCAGCGCCTCCGCGGTCCAGACGACTTTCACTCGACATCAGCAACCGTCGCACGTCGCGCCGCAAAGTCGATTTCGACCTCGTCGTTCGCTCGTCCACGACCGGCAGCGACTGACTCCCGCGCCACGTCAACTTTGCGCTGCAAGAAAGTCTGGTACGCCCGCGCTTCGCGTTGGCGCTGCACGAAATCGCGCATCAATTCACGCACGACTTGTGACGCGGGCCGATGGGCAGCTTCTGCTTCCGCCACAAAATCCGCGCGAAGTTCTGGCTCGAGTTTCATGGTGAAAACCGCTTCTTTGCTCATACCGGTGATCCCGTTGAGGTAATGAGATAGTATATACCTTCTCATCACGTAGTTGCAAGGGCTTTCTAGAGCACGTTGGGATCGCTCGGGTCGATCGCCACATCGGTCACGCCGGTTTCGTCATCAACAAACAGTGTGCGCGTCCACGTGCGTCCGCCGTCGATTGTCTTGAAGACTCCGCGATCGCCACCTGGGCCCCACACCGATCCTTGCGCCGCGACATACGCGATCTCGGGATTGGTGGGATGCACGCGATTCAGTCACGGTCGGACCAATGCGCGTACGGTTTTTGAAAAGCGGCATTGGTGAAGGACAAGTCGGGGAAGTCCGTCGAAAAGCCAGAAGAAATGTTCTGTCGCGTTGCGACAGTTTGTTGCAGAAGCTGATCGCCGGTATGGCGCCGTGCAGGCGCTCGCCGAGGAATTCTACTTTTTGATGACGCAGCGTCGGTTTGAGCCGAATTCGCCGACGCTGATGAACGCAGGGCGGCCGCAGGGGCAGCCGTCGGCGTGTTTTGTGTTGCCGGTCGATGATGCGTTGTCCAACGGGCAGAGCGGCATCTACGACACGCTCCGCTCGATGGCCCTAATTCACCAGAGCGGCGGCGGCACCGGCTTCTCGTTCAGCCGTCTACGCCCGCGTGGCTCAATGGTGCGCTCCACCACCG
>JANMKU010000133.1:0-16508 GCA_031372205.1 Gemmatimonadaceae bacterium
ACATGGTCGAGTGTGCCTCGCGCTCGTCGACCCCCAACACCGCGTGCTGCGCAACTGAATGCCGTTTGGACGCCGCGTCTCATCGCCAAAAGCAAGGCCGCGTAATCGCGAGCGCGCCTTCACGCTCATCGAGGTGTTGGCCGCGTTGACGATTATCGGTCTGCTGATGGGGCTCTCCGTCCCGAAGTTCTCCGAATTCGTGGAACGCGCGCGCGTCGTGAAGGCGATCGGCGATCTGCGGGCACTCGTCATCGAGTTGGCGAGTGTCGACTCCATTCCGGCCACCCTCGCGGACATCGGCCGCGCCGGCATGCTCGACCCCTGGGGGCGCGAGTACGTGTTCATGAAGTTCCCACCCTCCAACGGGAATGCGCCGCCAAAAGGCGCGCGAAAGGATCGCTTCCTCGTGCCGATCAACTCGCAGTACGATCTCTACAGCGTTGGCAAGGACGGCGGTTCGAATGCGCCGCTCACGGCAAAGGCGAGCCAGGACGACGTGGTGGTTGGGAACGACGGCGGCTTCGTCGGCCTGGCCAAGAACTACTGATGCGCGCCAACGCGTGGCAGATGGGCTTTCTGAGCACCCGCGTTGGCCGTCGCACGCTCGCGCATTTCCTCGGCGCGGCGCTCTTGCCGGTGATGGTGGTCGCGGTACTCGGCCTGTTGTTCGTCCGCCGCACGCTGGAAACCGAATCGATCAGGCGCGTGCAGCAAACAGCGCAGTCGGTGTCGCTGCTGCTCCTCGGCGGACTGACAGGCGTCGCCCGCGAGTTCGCTGCGCGCTCCGCCGGGCACACCACGTACGGCGTCGGTGACTCGCTTTCACAAGACGAGGACGCACACCTTCGCGCCGGATCCATCTTGTTGCGCGCCGTCGCGGATCCTCGTGACGCGACTGGCGATGCCAACGTGCAGCAGTTGCGGCGGTTGCCCAATGGACGTGTCGCGACAGAGGTCATTCGACCGGCGCTCCTCTGGGAGTCGCTCGAGGAACTCGTCAGCACCGAGCATGCCAGATTCTGCGTCTTCGCCGTCGATACATGGCAGCGTATACACTGCTCGCCGGACGTATTTGCGCAAGAAGCGACGAGGCTTCGTGCCGTCGCCGTCAGCGCCGGCGGGCGTGAGGGCGCGCAGGTCAGTGGTGACGAGTACATAGCGCATCGCGACATCTTCCTTCGCTTTCAGTTTGGTGCCGCCGAGTGGAGAATCGTCAGTGCCGAAGCGCGGTCGGACGTGTTGGATTCAAGCTCCCACTTCACGACGACGCTGGGCATCTTGCTCGCCCTCGCCGTGGTCACCGCGTTTGCACTCGGACACCGTCAGATTCGACGCAGCACTGAGCCGCTCGAAGCGCTGCGCGACGCGACACGACGCGTGATGCGTGGCGATTTGCAAACGCCACTGCAGATCGGATCACGCGACGAGTACGGAGAACTCGGGGCCGCGTTCAACATGATGACCGGCGCTCTCGACCGGCAGTTAGGGTTGCTCCGAAGCATGGATGCCGTGGACGAAGCGGCCCTTCGGGAACGTCATGTGGACGCCATTGTCGAGACGGCGCTCGGCCGTTTCTGCGGTACGCGCGGCTGTACGCAGGTGTCGATCGCGATAGTCATAGCGCCTGACGCGCACACGATGACCCTCTGGTGTATCGACCCTCGGGCCCCGCAACCGACGCGCAGGAGTGCCACACTCAGCGATGCCGAGCGTCGCGAACTGTTGGCGCATCCGCGCTGCGTGGTGCTGCTCGAGAACGCACCTGTGCGCAGTTACGCCGGCCACAGTCAGGCCATCGCCGAACCGACGCAGCGACTGGTGCTGTCACTGATCCATGACGCGGAATTGCTGGGCGTAATCACGCTGGACGTGTCGCACGACACGGTCGATCGCACCGACGACATCGCGTCGGCACAGCGGATGGCCGATCGTGTCGCGCTCGGCTTGGCCAACGTGCGTCTGCTCGAACGTCTCGACGACTTAACGCTGGGGACGATCAAGGCGTTCGCGCGTGCCATCGATGCGAATTCGCCATGGACCGCCGGGCACAGCGAGCGCGTCACACAGCTCGCGGTCGCGCTCGGCCGCGAGTTGGCGTTGTCCGAGCCCGAACTGGCGACATTGTACCGCGGCGGGTTGATGCACGACATCGGCAAGATCGGCATTCCGGCCACCGTGCTCGACAAACAAGGAGCCCTCTCGGTCGAAGAGCTCGCGCTGATGCGACGTCACCCGGAGATCGGCGAGCAAATACTGACGTCACTGTCCGCCTTTCGTGAGGCGCTACCGATCGTGCGCTCGCACCATGAGCGGGTCGACGGACGCGGCTATCCTGATGGCCTCGTTGGCGAGGCTATTCCCTGGTTGGCACGCGTGCTCGCCGTGGCCGACGTGTTCGACGCACTGGTCAGCGATCGCCCGTATCGCGCGGGACTGAGTCAGCGCGCCGCCATTACCATCATCGAAACGGATACCGGCACCCATTTCGACCCGCGGGTCGTGATCGCGCTCCTTGCACTCGATGCCGCCGGACGTCTCAGCGAAGTCTCGGGCCGGACACGCGCCACCACGACCCACCCGGCATTCACGCGGTCTCCCGCATTGGCAGCCGTCTGATGACATTCAACGCATTGCCAGAGGACGATCCGACCAAGACAGGCACGTCGGATTCGGAGTCTCCATCGGTCGTCGCGCTCTCGCCCAGCGAACTACAGAAATCGATCGAGCTCAGAGAGTTCCTGATCGCCGTCGGTCACTTTATGGACCTGCCCAAGCGCCCCACGCGCGCGACAATGGCCAGCGCGCGCGTGGTGCCGAGGCGCTCGCGTTTGTGGCGTGCCACGCCCGTCATCGCCGGCGCACTGCTGTTCGCGTTGCTCGTCGTGTCCGCATGGAACAGGCGTCCACCAGCGCTGCCGGAGGCGCTGTTGGGCGACTGGTCAACAACCAATCCGCGTTACGCGGATCGACAGCTGTCGTTCACTGCAACCGAGGTGCTGCTCGGCGCGCAGCCGGGAAGCCCTCCGTCGCATCATCGCATCACGCGGCTCACCACGAGTGAACGCGCAGATACGCTCGTCCTCGCGCTGACCTACGACCAGGACGGGGAACCGACCGAACTGCACGCAGCACTCGTGAACGGTACGCCCTCGCGACTGGTGTTTGCGCGACCCGCGGGGCTCGTGTGGGAACGCCGCGCCGCAGTTGATGCACGCTAGCCGTGTCGCCTGCGATACGGTTGTCGTCCGCTGCAACTGCTTTCGAACACCACGGTGACGTCGGTCGCGAAGTCGCCATCCGTGACGTTGAGTGTCGCGCGATGCTCGCCTTCCCAGTCCGGCAGCGTCACCCAAAGTTCCGTGCCGGTGCCAACCTTGTCGCCATCCAGGTACCAGTGCATGTCCTCCGGTGAGCGCGGCTGTCCGTCGCATCCGGTGGCCGATCCCCATAGTCGTACCGCTTCGTTGGTGCGTACCGTCGCGCCCGCGGCCGGCCACAAGATCGCGGCGTTCGGCGCGCGACGGGAAATATCGACGCGCACCGACTCCGACGTCACGCTATGAAACCCGTCCGATACGATGACCTGAATCAGCGCTGAACCGCAGGTCAGGGTCGACACCGGAACGACCGCCACATCGTCATCCAATTTGACCGCCAGTGCCTGCCAGTTTCGACCATCGTCCGCTGACCAGCGCACGAGACGCTCGATGTCATATTCATCGGAGGCTACTGTCAGCCAACGCACATAGAGCGATTCGTTGTTGACCGAGGCGTGAAGGTTGGAAACAGTCAGCTGCACCGGCGGCGCCTGCCGTGACCAGAGCTCCTTTTCGTCACACACGACGCGCATGCTGAACGTGTTCGGTTCGTCGGGCAACAACGCTTGCACCAAGCCGGACGGCGGTTCGTTATGTGCGCCGTCGCATCCACCACCGCAGCCGCACGAGGCGTGTGTGGTCATGCGTCGCAGCGGCACACGTTGCAGCACGCTGAAATTCGCATCGAGCAGCTCAACAAACGTTCCGGCAATGCGCTCGCCAGTCTGCGTGGGCCGTGTCTCGATCCGCAGCACACTGCGAATGTCAATTTTCTCGTCGCGCAACACACCGGTGATCACAACCAGTCGCACCGGATCGGGATTGACGAGCACGTTGATGCGGCGTCCAACCCATGGTGGCGGTGGATCGGGACGATCGAATATCGACGGGCCATGATATTGCTCATCGAGATACGGCGGCAGTCCTTCTCGTTCACCCACCACGTGCGTCGGATTCAACTTCGGATGCAACAATAGCTTTTGATGGTGATACAACGACATCCAGGACGGACCACAGTACGACATGAAATCGCTCACCGAACCAGGCGGGTAGATGGTGCCGTTCGACACATCCATGCCGTACTCACCAATCGACGCGGTCTTCGCCGCCACGGTGTCGTACGGCTCATACGCCGGATAGTTCGGATCGCCAGTGTCGCCCGCGCCCAGACCGCACGGACCGTGTGCGAGCCCCAGCACGTGCCCCAATTCGTGCGCCATCGCCATGCCGTCGCCGTTCGTGCCCGAGCCAACACCGGCGCTGCCGCCACCGCACCCGCTGGCGCCACCGATCGGCGTGCCCGACGGCAACAGCGCGTAGTACAATGAATCGGCGCGATTGCCATCCGCGATCCGAATCAAACTGAGCCAGAACAACAGATCATTCCACGGTTGCGGGCACGCGCCGTTGACGATATCGCCGAGCAACGCCTCACTCCACGTCATCAACCCGGCGAGACTGATGTCCGGCGTTTGCGAGACAGGAAAGAGACGCAGTGTCGTCGCAACCGTCGACTGGAAGTCGGCCAGCGTCGGCGCCGTCAGTCGCAATTGGCGGTTGTTGGCGTCGGGGCCAATGAACTGCACCGGGATGCCGCGAACCTTGAGCGTTTGCAGCAATGAGGCATCAATGTCGACGACCGTTGACGCCGTTTGTCCGCTCGCCGACACGCGCACTTGCACCTTGAGCCGTAGATGACCGCGCATCGCGGCGGCCGGAATAACAAAGTTGAGTGACTCGGCGCTGGATCGGCGTTCGGCGGCATAGTTCGGCTCTGGCTCGGCGCTCACCGATGCGGGCCACTGCTGCATAAGCGTGCCAGTGTCCACCCACGCCCCGTAGCGCTGCCGCTGCATCGTCACGGTGCCCACCACCCCAGTGACGAACTCGGGATGATTGCGAACGTACACCCGCACGCGGGCCGACTTGTCGGCAACCAATCGCACCGAGTTGTCGGGGCCTCGGTCTGCCGGATCGGTGAGATGCACGTCGGCACTCCGGTATTGAATCGCCTGCGTCACCTCAACGCCGTCGATCTGGATGCCAGAGTAGCGCGGAAGGTCGCGCACCGCGTTCATCACCGCGTCCCGCAACACCTTTTGCAACATGCTGCTGCTCATTGTGCACCTCACCGATGAGTGTGCCACCGCCGATCGCTGCGACGCCGGAAAGGTGCCGCGATAGCTCCACCATCGTTATGCGTCAACAATGCACGAGTCAATAGACGTTCCGCATCTCCGTGGGCGCGGTGCCGCCGCAACTGCGAACTGCTTGGGGGCTGCGCCCCATTGCTGTTGCAGTTGCTGTTGCTCTGTTTGCGCCGATCAGCCTACGCCGCGTGCGGACCGCGATACTCGCACCCCGATGTACACGTTTCGCGAATCACAATGCGCGACAATCCGCGTAGCCCCGGTGCAAGTTGCTCCCATATCCACCGTGCAAGATTTTCGCTCGTTGGGTTCTCCAGACCGACCACGTCGTTCAGATAGTGGTGATCGAGCGCCGCATCAATAGGCGCAAACGCAGCCTTGAGGTCAGCGAAGTCGCACACCCAGCCGGTGTCCGCACCGACGTGCCCGCCGACGTACACGCCCACGCGGAACGAATGTCCGTGCAGGCGCGCGCACTTGTGCCCAGCTGGCACATTGGGGAGGCGATGCGCGGCCTCCAGCGTGAATTCCTTGAAGATTTCCATGCAGGAATGTTAGTGCGACTGCGCCACCGGCAAGTGCCGCCGAAACGGCACGTCCCCCACAGGCCCGGCGTCAAACTGCTGTGCGTACCGATGCCCCTCGTACACCGCGTGCGCGATCAGCCCCGGCGCCAACGCATCACCCACACACTGCACGTGCGTCACTCCGGCCGCGGCCCACTCCACCTCGCGCGCGAGCAATTCATGGTGCAACGTGTCATTCGGCACGCGCGCAGTCACGCTCACCACCGCGTCACAGGCAATGTCGCGCTCCGCCTGTGACCACACGTGCCGCACCTGCACGGCACCAGGCACGTTCCGCACGACATTGTGTTGCGTCAGTTGCATCACGCCGATTGCATACAACCGCTCCTGAATGTGCCGAAAGTCCAGCGTATTCGTACTCCACGCGGCAACGCTCGCCTCCGGTGTGACAATCGTCACGGTGCCACCCTGCCGCACAATCGCTTCCGCCAACACGCTGCCCAGATAGAACCCGTCGTCATCAAAAAGCACCACGTGACCACTCGGCACCCGCCCCGCCATCACGTCATCCGGCGTGAACGTGTGCGCGCCAAATCCGTCAATCGGCGCTGTGTTCGTGCGCCCGGTTCCATCGGTGCGCCAGCTGCATCCCGTCGCCAGTACCACGTGCGATGCGCCAAAGTCCAACACATCCTGCGCGCTGATCGGCGATTCCGGGTACACCGTCACGTTCGGCATCTTGGCCACCTGCCCCACGCGCCAGTCGCGCACGCGCATCCACTCGGCGAGGCCCGGCAATCGTGCTTCGCGCAATACGCGTCCGCCTAACTCACGATCTGCTTCCGAGAGATGCACCTCATAGCCACGCTGACCGAGCGCACGCGCCGTTTCCAGACCCGCCGGCCCCGCGCCCACGACAAGAATGCGCGCTGCTGATTGCTTCGGCGCGATGTTTTCCGGATGCCACCCCTTGCGCCACTCTTCACCCATCGATGGGTTCTGCGTGCACCGAATCGGCGTGCTGGTCATGTCGCCGGTGACACAGATGTTGCAACCGATGCACTCGCGAATGTCGTCGAGCCGTCCGTCTTTGATCTTGTTCGGCAAAAACGGATCGGCGATACTCGGTCGCGCCGCCCCAATCATATCCATCACGCCGCGCCGAATCTGATCGACCATGGTATCGGGATTCGTGAACCGGCCGACCCCAACCACGGGTTTGGAGGTGTACTGCTTCACCCAATGCGTGAACGGCTCCTGCGCGCCTTCTTTCGCGAAACGCGACGGCACGGAATCGTTGTGCCACGCGGCCACATTCACGTCCCACATGTCCGGCAAGTCGGCGAGCATGTGCACCACGTCTTTCGCCTCGCTCACCGTGACACCGGCGTCGCCGAGCAATTCTTCCACGGCAAAGCGCACAACAACGCCGCAGGTGTCGCCCACGGCGTCTTTCGTATCTTCGATGAGTTCGCGAAACAAGCGCACGCGATTCTCGAGCGAGCCGCCATACTCGTCGCCCCGCTGATTGCGGCGGCGCTGCAGGAAATGCATGGCCAGACTGAGGTCGTGCCCTGCGTAGACGTAGACGACATCGAACCCCGCCGTCCGCGCTCGAATCGCGGCAGCGCGATGCCAGCGCCTGTATTCACGGATGTCGTGCTTCGTCATCGCCCGCGCCTGCGCCGGATAGCCGTACTTGAGTTGCTGGTGCGACGGTGCGAGCGCCACTTCGCGCGAATACAGATTGGATGCCGTTGGCCCGTTGTGCGTGAGCTCCACCGCGGCCAGCGCGCCATGCGCATGCACGCGCTCGCACATCATCGCGAGCGCCGGAATGTCCGCATCGTCCCACAACCGCGCCTCGACGTACGGTGTCACGTCACCACTGGGATGTATCTCGCACTCCTCGGTCGACACCACCGCCCAGCCACCCTCCGCTTTCACCTCTCGCATGGCCGCATGCGCGGCAGGCATCTGATGCCCCATCCCGTTGCAGTGCGGCACCTGGAAGAAACGATTGCGCGCCGTGACCGGCCCAATGCGCACAGGTTCAAACAGAATGTCGTAGCGAGGGTCGCGCGGCATGCGATGGACCGATAGACACGTGGCGATGAAGGACAAAAAACAGCAATGGGGGCTGCCCCCAGTCTGTTTTTGTTTGTTTGTTATTTTCAGCGTTTGCTAGACGGCGGCACCATCCCCTTCATGCGCATATAGGTGACAATGTTGCCGTAGTGCTCACCGTCATGCACCGCATTCAGTACCAGCGCCCCAACTTTTGTCGACTTGTCGCCAAACATCTCGACCGGCGCACCGGCACTCGCCGCACTGATCGTATAGGCCTTCTCGCAGTACGCCGTGGACGCCTTCAGCGCCGCCACCAACGCGGCCTTGCTCGTCGCCGCCTTCTCCACCGCGTCCTCGGCGGGCTGTTTGTCGCCAAGTGCCGCCGCGCACATCAGGTTTTGTGAACCGGCCACATGTCCGATGAGTTCGCCGAACGTGCGCACCGTGCCCACCGGGCGGTACGCGTAGTCGGCCTCAGACAGTTCTTCGGCCGCCTTGGTGATGTTGCTAATGGCGCCCTGCCATTGCGTCCGAATTGCCGCAATCGCGATCGCGGCTGGCTGTGTAGCAGCTGGCGGTTGCTGGGCGAACACCAGCACGGGAGCAACGGCCACAAGGAGTGTGACAACGAGCAAGTGTTTCATGGAGGCCTCTCAAAAAGGTACGGGACGCAGCGTACGAATAAGCTGGGCGACCGCACAGCGCCCGTCCAACACCCGTCCAACGCCCCACGCATTCACGTCGTTACTGATGAACCAATCCTTGTGGCCCGAACCGGACCCAGCGCTGGTGAGAGGGTCGATTGCACCGGAGTGCGGTCTGGCCGAATCCAGTGCACGGCGTTTTCGTAGGGGTACGCACCGACCCACACCCTTCTCACCCCGCACACCTCCGCGTGCCCAGCACGAATACCTGTCCGCGATGCGGCGAATCGTACGACGAGGGGCTGGCGTTCTGTCCGAACGACGGCGCCCAGCTTGCCCGTGCCCGCGAACCGGAGAGTCTGGTCGGTACGCTCGTCGCGGACCGCTACCGTATCGTCTCGCGCATCGGCGAGGGTGGGATGGGCCAGGTATACCTGGCCGAACACATTCGCATGAAGCGCAAGAGCGCGATCAAGATCATGCGACCATCGCTGCTGGACGACCGCGACGCGGTCCAACGCTTTAGCCGAGAGGCAGAGAACGCGAGTCAACTGTCGCATCCTAACATCGCGGCGATCTTTGACTTCGGCACCACCGCCGATGGTGTGATCTATCTGGCCATGGAATTCGTTGACGGCGAGTCACTTGCCGCGAAGCTGGAACGCGAAACGGCGCTGCATCCCGACATTGCGGTCGACATTCTGGGTCAGGCAGCAGACGCACTGCAGGCGGCCCACGATGCGCACATGCTGCATCGAGACGTCAAGCCGGACAACATCATGCTCGGGCTTCGGCCCGACGGCACGCATCTCGTCAAGCTGGTGGATTTTGGCATCGCGCGAAGCATGGACGGCGCCGACCAGAAAGTCACGCGCACCGGGCTCGCCATCGGCACGCCACAGTACATGTCGCCCGAACAGCTGTCAGGCGAGACGCTCGATCCACGCAGCGATCAATACGCATTGGCGCTTGTCGCATTTACGGCATTGACGGGGAAAGAAGCGTTCAAGGCGGAATCGTCGAAAGAGTCGCTCATCCTGCGTCTCACCAGCCGACCGCGCACGTTGCGCGACGCGCGAGACGATATCGACTGGCCCGAGACGCTACAGGACGTGTTCGATCGCGCCCTGTCGCCCGAACCGTCCTCGCGTTTTGACTCGGTGTCCGCGTTCGCTGATGCGCTCTCGGCCGCCGTCGCGAGTATGACCTCCACGCAGACGGCAGAGCTGTATCGTCGCGCGCTCGATGTTCGTGTCGCCAACGTCACGGCCCGCTCGTTACGCAGTGGTTCGCACGACGCGGTCAGTGCATCGGCATCAGCAGCCGGTCTGGCACCCGTCAAACCGTCGGCCGCCACACCACTCGGCGTCACGCCTCTGGCTGGAACCGTCGTCTTCCAGTCGACACCGACGCTCGCCACAAGCGAGCCCACTCCGGTGGCGAAGGCGGGTGGAGTCCGCTGGCCGTTGATCGGTGTAGGAGCGCTCGCCGTGGCCGCCGTCGCGTTGTATGCGCTCGGACGCGGGAAGTCAGCGCCGACCCAGGTGGCCTCGGCCATTGGCGACACGGCGGCGCGCACGGCGGTCGATGGTGCCTTGGCCGTGCCCGGTATTACAACGCCCGTCACACCGCTTGGTACAACAACAGCGCCATCGACGGTACCAGCGGCGCCCGCAACAGTGCCGGCCGCTCCTGGTGCAACGAGCGGTGCAACGAGTGGTGCAACGAGTGGTGCAACGCCGCTAGCCGGTAGCACACCTGGAACAGCCGGCAGTACGGGAAGTTCTGCGACAGGTCGCGTGAGCAACCGAAGTGCTGCACTCAAGGCGGCCGCAGATAGCGCCAAGGAAGAGCAACGCGAGGTAGAACGTCGCGCTGCCGCCGCACGCGCCAAGCACGAAGCTGATAGTGTGGCGCGCGCGAATAGCGTGCGCCTGCGCTATCCGGAAGCGGCGGCGCGGGCCATGATTTCACGCGGTGTCGACGCCAAGGCGCGCATGGTCAGGAACGGCGATTTCCGCGTCGTCATCATGTCGACGCCGATCTTCGTGTGGCGATCAGAGCAAGCGCTGGCGTGGAAGGACGCGAACGCCGCAGCGCCCGGTGGTCCGTTCGATCTGGTCGACCCGATCGAGGCTTGGAGCTCGTGGAAATCACTGGTCTCGTCGCGGCGCGCCGTCTACGTCATCGAAGTGACGTCAGAGAAAACGCCGTGGCCGTCGTACGCACCGACGAAGATCTTTGATCTCAAGAAGGGCGACGTGGAGTCCGTCGAGCTCACGCGCGATGGCGTCGCGGTCACGCTCGGGTCATCAGCCCATGTGCCTGCGGTGGTCAACACACAGGCGCACACCGATGGCGGCAAGAGTGTCGCGAACGCCTTCGTCGCCACCATCGACCCTGCCGTGTTTCTTCCGCACGAAGACGGCTCTCGGCCGAAAATCGAGCTGCTCGTTCACGACGCGATGCGCGGTGGCGCGGTGACGCGCTTCACGCTGGCCGAATCGCTTGTACGACGCCTGTATGACGATTTCGGACCGTGGCGAGACGCGATCGCCCGTCCCTAAACCACGCAGATGGCCCATCTCGACGACAATCAGCACTTCCTCGGGCGCATTAACGAGATTGTACGTCGCGTAGGATGACGTGGGTGGCACGGTGAGATCGTTATAGCCCCACGCGTAGATGCCCGGCACTTTGAGCAGTCGCGCGAAGTTGTCCGAGTCATAGTAGCGTAGCGTTTCTTTCTTCTCGGCGATCGCCCGCACTTTCGTGGTGTCAGCGAAAATATGCGGCCAGCCTCAAGCGCGGGCGCGCAGATACCCGAAGTGATCGGACATCGCCGGATAGCTAACCGAGACCGCCTTCACACGTGGATCGAGTGCGCCCGCCACAAGCGCGAGGTGACCGCCCTGACTGCCCCCCTGCACCACATAGTTGGTGCCATCGAATTGCGGGAGCGAAAACAAGAAATCGCCAGCCCTACAGCACGCCGTAGATGCGACTGTTTACCTTCTGGTTCTGAAACGACACGTGATAGACGTCCACCTCTGGCGTCGACCAGTCGGCGCGGCGCGTCATCACCGCTTCAAGTGGCGTGCGACGCGCATCGGCAAATGGCCTTCTGCCAAAACGCAAGAAAGTCGTCCGGCATGGTGGTGCTGGCGTCAATCAATTCCGGACTGAACGCAGCCGTCGCCATTCCCGTGTACGTCACCCCGTCCACGCGCGCCGTCGCCGTCGCACGGAGAAAGCCCGGCGCCGATAGCGTGCCCTTGAGCACAACGCCCGCGGCGGTACCGTCCACCGTGTCAACACGCATTGGCTTCATGCGCTCTTGCGCGAGCGCGACGCTCACTTTTGCGCGTGGCACTTCGTGACCACCACGCAACACGGCGACGCGAAACACGGCGGAGTCGCCAACGCGATACTTCCAATCGGGCCGATCGAGCGACACCGCAACGATGACCGCGTCGGTAGGCTGCGCACGGACTTCGGTGCGGGGCGTGCACACAAGCGCTGCCGCGAGCGTTGGAACGAGGGACGCACGGTATGTCGCGCACTGGCGGTTCATGATTCGCACGGTGTTGAGGGAGAGCAGCGACCGGTGCTGATCTTGAGTCATAACGTCTTCAACGATCGATCGGGTACGGTCATTGCCGTTTCACTGACGAGCCAGCGTGAGCGCGCCGCGTTCCCGCTCACGCTGGAACTCGGATGCCGTCGCCTGCCAAAGCCGTCGTGGGTAAAGGTTAGCCAGCTCCGCACGCTCTCGGTCGAACGCATTGGCAAACGCATGGGCACGGTGTCGCCGGAGGAATTGGATCAGGTGCTTGAAGGGCTCAACGAAATTATTGGCGCCTAGCAATTGGTATACCTCGTAGGTAATACTTATTAGACTACCAAATCAATCACTGAGGACCGCCATGCCGACAGCCATAGTTGCTCCTGATGCGGTGCGCCAGCGTCGAAGCCGAGGCGAGGCGCTCATGGAGAAAAGAGCGTTCACGCTGCACGCTGACGTGGTGGCGGCAGTCAAAGAGGCAGTCGGACAGGGGCACGCCCCGAATCAGAGCGCATTCGTTGAGGTCGCGATTCGGGAGAAGTTGCAGCGAACGAAACGGGCGCACCTGAATGACGCGTACGCGCGGGCGGCTGTTGATCCGACATTTTTAGCGGACATGGACAGTATTTCTGTTGCGTACGAGTCGACCGCGTCCGACGGCCTGAGTGCATCAGCGCCAGCCGCGAGATAGGCGTGACGTACGCGGGCGCCGTGCGCCGGTGGGAACTGTATGATGCCGACTTGGACTTCCCGGTTGGTAGCGAGCAAGGCGGTACAAGGCGCCCGGTGTTGGTCATCTCGAACGACGGCTTTAACGCGCGCTTTCCCGTCGTCACCATCCTGCCGCTAACGAAACACGACGGCAAGGAGCGCACAGTGTACGCCTTCGAAGTGCTGTTACCGAGCAACTCGGCGGGCAATCCGCTCGACAGCATCGTCATGCCGCAACAGATCCGCACGATCTCGAGGAAGCGCTTACTTGATGCACGGCTCGGCATGCTGACCGATATCAACCTTCAGCGGGAAATCGAAGACAAGATTCTCCTGCATCTGGGCATCACGTTCGACCTGCCAGAGGACGACGACTGAATCTTCGCACGTTTCGCTACCCTACCAGATCCGAACGCTGTCGGTTGGACGCCTTGGCAAGCACATGGGCGCAGTGTCGCCGGAGGAATTGGACCAAGTGCTTGAAGGCTCAACGAAATCATAGGGGCTTGACGCAGCAGCCGAGGTGGCGGTCGCCAGCATCCGACGTGGAAACTCCTTGCGAAAGGTACCCCAACTGGTGTACACTACGAGGTGCAGCATGGGGTTCAATGACGTCAAACGGCGAGTGATCACGTGTCTCGACACACAAGCCTTCGAGTCGGAGGCGCGAGAGGCGACGGCCGAAAACAATTTGTTGGCGACCGGTCAGGTCTCGGCCGACGACGTAAAGCATGAGATGAAGCCGGTGATCGCCGGAGTGCAATGGTTCATTCGGTTCTACTTCGTTGAGTTGCCGACCGACGTGGCGATGTTCATTAGTGTGCACAAGAGCAAGTTCCCTCGCACGTAAGAATCAGAATTCCGTCCTCCTCCTGAACGTGGTTTCCGTGATGACAACGATCGCCAAGCCGCGTGGAGCATCTAGCGGCCCTGCCCGCACCAGCGCCGCGTCAGTTGCGAAGGCGGTGCGGTTCCTCAGTGCCGGTGACCGCTCCCGTGCCATCTGTCGGCACTGCGGGGCTATGCGAGAGACCGAGTATCAGTATCGCCCGCTGCTCCTTGAAAAAACCAAAGTGACCATGCCGAACGTGCTGGTCGGCGTGTGCCTGCAGTGCGACAGCACTGTTTCAGTGCCCGCCCAATCCATGCCGCGGCTCAAGGAAGCGCGGCAGCGCGTGATGAAGGAGCAGAACGCGCGCATCTCACTGGAACTTGAAGACCGTCTGAACATGATGGCGGCCAGGATGGACGCACGGCCAGAGCCGTTCAAGGGCGCCCTGTTTCGTTACGCGCTCGCGCGAGTCGTCCGCGACAAGCGGTTCGCGCGACTGGTGTGGAAGCAAGCGCAGAGTCCGGAGGCGAAAGGCACGGCCGGTGCGCGAATAAAGTTCAGGGCGGAGGCAGCGCTTCCGGAACAGGCCATGGCCCTCGCGCATGACGCCGGCATCAACGATCTCTCAACGATCCTCCGGGGGGCCATTCTCACCGTCGACGCCTTGCTCGCCGCCCCCAAGCAGCGGGAGGCCATGAAGCACGATCTGCGCCTGCTGGCAGTCGGCAGCGGCGCCTGAGCGATCGCAGCACAGTATTTTTCGGACATGCTATCCACTCGTGCCGCACTCGCGCTCTCCGTACTGGCAGCGCCCCTCTGGCTTTCCGCCCAAACGCCAAACGCGAACTGGCCCGTGTTTGGCGGCAACACCGACAACACCCACTATTCCACGCTGTCGCAAATCACGCCGGCGAACGTGAAGCGATTGCAGGTGGCGTGGCGCTACGAAACGCACGACGAGTTCACCGGTTCGGAGATGCAGGCCAATCCGATTGTCATCGACGGCGTGTTGTACGCGACGACACCCAAGATGCAGGTGTTTGCGCTTGATGCCGCGACGGGGAAACAACGCTGGCGCTTCGATCCGAATCGTGGTGCACCGACGATCGGACGCTTTCGGCATCGTGGTGTGGTCGTCACCGGCGATCGCGTCATCTTCAACTATCGCAATCGACTCTACGCCATTGACCGGCTCACCGGCGTTCCCATTCGCACCTTCGGTGACAGCGGCTGGGTCGATCTGCGGGCTGGACTCGGGCGGCCAGTAGACGGACTCTCTGTGAGTGCGAGTACGCCGGGTGTCGTCTTCGAAGATTTGTACATCATGGGCAGCACCGTGCCAGAGGCGCTGCCGAGTGCACCGGGTGACATCCGCGCGTACGACGTGAAGACGGGCGCGCTGCGCTGGAGTTTTCACACCATCCCGCATCCCGGCGAGTTTGGCTACGACACATGGCCCGCCGATGCGTGGAAAATCGCCGGCGGTGCGAACGCGTGGAGCGGTGTGACGATCGACACGAAGCGCGCGATGGTGTTTGCCGCGACGGGTTCGGCGTCGTTCGATTTCTACGGGGCGAATCGCACCGGCGACAATCTGTTCGCCAACACCGTGCTCGCGCTCGACGCGCGCACCGGCAAACGCATCTGGCATTTTCAGGGGCTCCACCACGATCTCTGGGACCGCGACTTCCCGGCCGCCCCGACACTCGTCACCGTCACACGCGATGGCAAGCGCGTCGACGCCGTGGCGCAGATCACGAAGACGGGCCACACGTATTTGTTCGAGCGCGAGAAAGGCACGCCGCTGTTCCCCATTGCAGAACGCGCCGTGCCGAACGCGGTGCTTGAGGGAGAAGTCGCCTCAAAGACGCAACCGTTTCCGTTGTTGCCGCCACCGTTTGCGCGACAACGATTGACGATCGATCAACTCACCAACCGCACGCCGCAAGCGCATGCCGCTGCACTGAAAACGTTCAGGCAATACGCAACACCGAATCCGTTTTCGACACCAAATCTCAAGGGCACGATCATCTTTCCCGGTGTTGACGGCGGTGGTGAGTGGGGTGGGCCGGCGTTCGATCCGCAAACGGGATTGCTGTACGTCAACTCGAACGAAATGGCGTGGTTGCTCAAGCTCGTGCCGCGGAGCGACAAGTCACTCTACGCCGCGAATTGCGCCGGATGCCACGGCGAAAAGCTCAAGGGCTCGGCCATTGGCCCGCCACTTGAGAACATCGCCGCGAAACACTCACGCGACGCACTACTAAAGATCATCCGCGAAGGCACCGGTCGCATGCCTGCATTCGGCGCTGCGATAGAGGGCGGCGCGATTAACGACATTGTGAACTTTCTGATGACGGGCAAGGACGCGTCCGTCAACACGGTGGGCACGACGCCGTATGCACTCAAATATCGCACGGCGTACTTCGACATTTTCACCGACCACGAAGGCTATCCGGGCATCAAACCGCCGTGGGGAACACTGAATGCGATTGACCTGAACGCCGGCACGATTCGCTGGTCCATTCCGTTTGGCGAATATCCGAAACTGACCGCCAAGGGCGTCAAGAACACTGGCACCGACAACTACGGCGGCGCGATTGTCACCGAGAACGGGTTGCTGCTCATTGGGGCAACCACGTACGACAACAAGTTCCGCGCGTATGACAAACGCACGGGCACGTTGCTGTGG
>JANMKU010000135.1:0-29895 GCA_031372205.1 Gemmatimonadaceae bacterium
GGTCATGGAGCGCGCCGATGTGCCGTCGAAAAACATCGACACCAGCGCGCTCGCGCCGGCGCCGGTCGCCATCTGGATCGCACTCAGTATCGCGCTCGCCACACCCGCCACATCCGGCACGGGTTCGAGGGCGCCTTGGACCACGTTCGGACGCACGATCCCGTGCCCAATGAATCCCACGGCAGCAAGCGGCACGATGGCGAAGACGCTGGCGACGCCGGTCATCGAGAGGGCAAACATGGCGGCCGCCGTTCCGGTGATGGCTGTCATGCCCCAGACGAGCAGCCGGTGATGCGACACGCCGCGCCGGCTGAGACGTGCATTGGTGAGCGCACCGACCATGAGCCCGAGTGACGTGCAGGCGAACAGCAGTCCGTACGTGCGCTTGTTCACACCCAACGCGCCGATCAACACGAGCGACGAACCGGTCACATACGCGAACAGCGCGCCGAAGTTGAGCGCGGCCATCAGAATACAGCCGACGCTTAGTTGCTCGCGGAGCACACGTGCGTACCCTGCCCGCACGCGCACGACGTGATCGCGATACGACGACACATCCTGCTGAGACGGCGCCAACGATTCGTCGAGGGCAAACCACGCGATGATCACCAGCGCTGCGGCGCCGGCCGCCAGTGCGCCGTAAATCGCCCGCCATCCTCCCACCGCAGCGACCATCACCCCAACGCTCGGCGCGATCACGGGCGCCACACCGGCGGCCAAATTTACGTACGACTGCCGCACACGAGCGTCAGCGCCGGAGAACAGGTCGCGTACCATGGCCACCACGATCACGAACCCGGTTCCCGCGCCCGCCCCCATGAGGAGCCGCCACACGAGCAGCGCACCGAGTGAGCCAGAGCCGGCGGCGAACGCGCCGCACACCGCGTAGAGCGCCGTTCCCGCGATCAGGACTGGCCGACGCCCGACGTGGTCAGACAGCGGCCCCGACAGCAACGGCGCGCAGGCGAAACCGATCATGAACGTGCTGAGCGTGAGCGCCGCCTGACCGACGGTGACGCCGAACGACACAGCCGTATCACCTAACACGGGCAGGCTCATGTCCGTCGCGAACGCTGACAGTGTCGCCAGCCCCGCGAGCAGCAGCGTGAGCAGCGGCGAGCGGGGCGAGAGTCGACGGTGTGGTGTGGAGAGCACCGACCAAAGGTAGCCGTGAGCATCCGAACGCTGCGCGCCCGCGGGGTGACGGCGGGCGAGTACAAGTCGTCTTCGGTGACAGGCCGCTAGGTGACAGGCCGTTAATAGATGAGTTTCGGCGCCCGTTGCTCCGTGCTGCCCGCGTATCGGTCGTAGTATGGTCCCATTGACGGCTGATTCTGTAGGTGGAGAGATTCCCGGTGACTCGATTGACTTCGCTCTTACGTTCGACCCCTTGATACGAACCTTCAATTCGGCCTCGTGCCACGCGGTCGGTCGGTGACGTTGTCCGTATTCGATTCGGCCGCTCCGCAGCGCTCGGAGCTGGCGTTCACGGCTACGTCAGCGCAGCACGAAGTGTGGGCCGCCACGCAGCTCGGAGCGGACGCGGCACTCGCATGCCATGACGCGGTGCTGCTGCACGTGCGCGGACGGCTTGACGTGCAACGGCTGCGCGACGCGATCCACACACTGGTCGCCCGCCATGAGTCGCTTCGCGCGACATTCAGCCATGACGGCACGATGATGCGCGTGGCCTCGGTCGCACCGGCGAACATCGTACTTCACGACTGGACGGCGCGTTCAGGTGATGAGCGCGATGCGGCATTGGCCGCGCTTCGGCGGTCCGCGGTGGTGGATGCCTATGATCTCGAGCACGGTCCGCTCGTGCGCTTCACGATTGTCACGTTCAGCGACGATGCGCATGCGGTGGTGATCGCCGCGCATGAGATTGTTTGCGATGCGTTGTCGCACGCTGTGCTCGTCGACGAGCTTGGGTCGCTGTACGACGCCCCGAACGCCCCAGCTGCTGACGACAAACACACTCGTGAGATGCGTAGCTCGGCGGCAAGTTTTTGCGCGTATGCGGCGGGTCAGCAGACACCGACCGCGATCGCTCGTGCGGAGGCGGACGAGCGCTACTGGCAGGAACAATTTGCCACGCTGCCCCGCCAACTCGACTTGCCGACCGATCGCGTGCGCCCTCCTCACCCGTCATACCGTTCGGCGCGCGAAGACCACACAATATCCGCCGAGCTGACGCGCGAGATTGTCGCCCTGTCGGGCACTTTGGGAACGAGTGTCGCCGTCACGCTGCTGGGGAGCTTCGCGGTGTTGCTGGCACGACTCTCAGGGCAGGACGATATCGTGATTGGCCTGACCGTGCCCGGTCAGGCCGTAGCGGGGCCAAGCGAGACGGGTCAGCCGACGACCGATATGACGGGCCTCATTGGACATTGCGCGAACACGCGACCGATGCGCGTGCAGGTGCCGTCGTTGCTCGCCTTCGATGCATTGCTGACGCAACTCTCGCGCACCACCAGCGACGCGCGCGCGCACCAACACTCGAGGCTCGGGCGCATTGCCACTGTCGGGCGCGATGCGGCGAGTGCGCCACTCGTGTCGACGGTGTTCAACGTGAGCGAGCGACGTAGCGCACCGCAGCGTGGATTTCGCGCCCTCAACGTCACACTCGAACGACTGCCGCGATGCGCCGCCCTGGTTGATCTGGCCGTCCACGCGATCGAGACCGACAACGAGATCACCCTCGAGTGTCAGTACAACCCCGAACTCTTTGATGCGGGGACCGTGCGTCGCTGGCTTGCTAGCTACGAGCAATTGCTCCGCGCCGCGATCGCTCAGCCTGCGACGCCCATCGGACGGCTAGCGATTCGTACGCGCGACGACGAAGCAGCACTTGATCGCTGCAATACGACGTCCCGTGCCATTCCTGCCAATCTGCTTGTGCATGAGTTGGTTGAAGCAGAGGCAGAACGCGAACCGGATCGTGTGGCCGTTGAGCAAGATGGCGTGCTGTTGCGCTACGATGAGCTCAACGCGCGCGCCAATCAGTTGGCGCACCATCTGCGCGGTCTCGGTGTGCAACGCGGGGAGCTCGTCGGTCTGCTGCTCGACCGCACACCGGACACGATTATCGCGTTGCTGGCGGTACTCAAGGCCGGCGCTGGCTACGTGCCGCTCGACCCAGTGCTGCCAGTGGAGCGACTGGAACGCATGGCGACGGACGCCGCGTTGGCCGCGCTGATTACGAATGAACGGATTCGCGACGATGTCAACATCTCGGCGCGCGAGGTGGTCTCGATCGATGGTGATGCTGGAGTCATCGCACTCTCACCGCCGACCAACCCACCTCGCGATGAGCACACGGCGCGGGCCAGCGACACGGCCTACGTCATCTTCACGTCCGGTTCAACAGGTCGACCGAAGGGTGTGTTGGTGCCGCACATCGGGCTCCTCAATCTCGCCCTCAGCTTGCGTCATACACCCGGCATGCACCGTGATGATGTCGTGCTGGCCATAACGACGCTCGTGTTTGACGTGGCGGTGTCTGAGGTCCTGGTGCCACTCACGCTCGGTGCGCGCATCGTGCTCGCCTCGCGCGAGACGGCCGCAGATGGGACGCAATTGCGTCGTGTTGTGGAGTCGCGTGGAGTAACCGTCATCTGCAGCGCGCCGGCCACGTATCACTTGCTACTCGAAGCAGGATGGACCGGTGACCCGCGGCTGACGATCATCTGCACAGGTGAAGCCATGCCGCGCGAACTGGCCGCGACGCTCGTGCACTGCGGTCGCGCGGTGTGGAACGCGTACGGGCCAAGCGAGACGACGGTGTGGTCCACCTTTCATCGCGTTGCGGCGCCAGTCCAGCGCGTGCTGATCGGGCGGCCGGTCGACAATACGTGTGTCGCGGTGCGCGACCTGCACGGCGAGCAGGTGCCGATTGGCGTCGTCGGCGAGCTCTATATCGGGGGCGCCGGTGTCGCGACAGGGTATCTCAATCTCGACGAGGCCACCGCGGCACGTTTTCAGGATGATCCGCATCAACCGGGGCTTCGCTGGTACCGCACCGGCGATCTTGCGCGCCTGTTAGTCAGCGGTGAGTTGGAATGCCTCGGTCGCGTGGATGACCAGATCAAGGTTCGGGGTTATCGCATAGAGCCAGGTGAAATCGCGGTGGTGGTCAGTCAATGGCCTGGTGTTCGGCAGGCGGTCGTCATTGCTCGTGAAGATCGCACCAATGACGTGCGGCTGGTCGCGTACGTGATCGCCGATGCTGGTACACGATTTGACGATGACTTTCGTGCGCACCTCAAGCGCATCCTGCCGCAGTACATGGTGCCCGCGGCCGTGGTCGCCCTGGACGCGTTTCCGCTCACCGCCAGTGGGAAGGTAGACCGAAAGCGTCTGCCAGCGCCGGCCGCAACCGATCCATCGACTGCCGCCGAATTCGTTGCGCCACGCACACCCACCGAGCACATGCTCGTTGGGATCTGGGAGGAAACGCTCGGTGGCCGAGTGGGCATTCGCGACGACTTCTTTGCGCTCGGCGGACACTCGCTGCTGGCGTCGCAGATTCTCTCACGTCTCCGCCGCGACCATGGTGTGGACTTGTCGTTTCGAAGGATCTTCGAATCACCCACCGTGGAGTTGCTGGCGCGCGTGATTGAGGACGGACACGCTGCACGTACGGTTGACGACAACGTTGTCGGTGCCGCGGTGACGGGCGCGAACGCCATTGTGCGTCGAGCACACACACTGACCGCGCCGTTGACCGCGCAGCAAGAGCGCCTCTGGATGCTGGAAGAGCTTGAGCCACGCTGTCGTCGGGCCCATTCGCATCCAGCGGCGTGGAATCTCCATGGGCCGCTGGACGAGGAGGCCCTGCGGAGCGCGCTACAGGCGCTGGCAGAGCGTCACCCCATGCTGCGCACCAGTTTTCACTGGCACAACGGAAACCGCCAGCAACGGATCAACGAGCACGTCACCGTGACGCTCGCGCGTGTCGACTTGTCGCACATAGCGGTGGAGGGGCAGACGGCGGCGCTGCAGGTGTGCTTCGCTGCGCTCCACGAGGTGCCGTTCGACATTGGCGTTGCGCCGCTCTTTCGCGCCACGCTGATCACCTTGGGTCGCGATCGACACCAGCTGTATACGTTGCAACACGGGCTCATCTGGGATGGATGGTCATTCGATCTGTTCGTGCGCGACTTGGGTGAGCTTTACGCGGCAGGGGTGGAACGTCGGTCGCCAATGCTGGCACCACTGTCTGTCACCTTCGGAGACTTTGCTGCGTGGCAGCAGCAGTGGATTGATGGACCGGCGGCGCACGCGCAGCAGGCATGGTGGAACCAGCAACTGGCCGGCGTCCGTGAAGCCGTGACGATGCCGACGGACCGCCCACGTCCGCTTGCCTCGTCATATGCTGGTGACTACGTCTCGATCGCGTTCACGACCGACGAGGTGAGCGCACTGCATCGTCTCGCGCGCCGCTACGACAGCACCCTGTACATGGTGTTGCTGGCCGCCTATGCCGCATTGCTCCATCGCTACACAGGGCAGCGCGACTTGTTGGTGGCGTCACCGATGCGTGCCCGGACGCAAACGGAACTGGAGAATGTGCTCGGGTCGTTTGTGAATGCTGTTGTGCTGCGCGTGCACATGGATGCCGCGTCGTCGTTTGCGGATCTCGTGCGGCGGGTTCGCGACACCGCGCTCGATACGTATGCGCATCAGGAGCTGCCCTTTGAGTTGCTCGGCGGGCGCTTGCCTTCCATTCGGACGGTGTTCTCGTTGCAGGACGCCAGAGAGCGCCCACGTGCGTTTGGGCCGCTTGAGGTAGAACTGGCGCCGGTACCACTGCAATACGCGACCAACGACCTCACCTTGTGGATGCAGCAGTACCCAACACTTATGAGCGCAGTGCTCAACTTCAGTACGGAGTTGTTCGATGCGGCGTCTGCACAACTATTCCTCGAACAGTTACGCGCATTGCTCACCACGGCGCTGGCGGAACCTGATCGTACGCTAGGGCAGCTCGCGTTGGTGACCGAGGCTGACGGCGTTACGACTGCTGCCCTCCCGGTTCGCGATACCACGCGTATCTCGGCGCCGCCGGTGTTGTCTGCGATTGCGCGCATAGCGATCGAGCGCGAATCGGCGATCGCCGTGCAGGGCAACAGCGCGCGCGAAACATTCGGCGCACTCTGGACTCGCGCGGGTGCGATTGCCGCCGCCCTCACCCGGCGTGGCATCGGCAGCGACGCGGTTGTCGCTGTGTCACTGCCATCGAACGTGGAGTCTGTGGTCGCGATGCTGGGTGTGCTGCGTGCTGGCGCACAGCTGCTGGTCATGTCGCCGGATGACGGCGTGGAGTTCCAGGCGCGCGTGCTCACTGCCGCGTCGCCCACGCTGCGCATTGGCGTACGCGCGGATGCCGGTACGGTGGGTACGCCACCAACGCTCACACTGGCGGTGCTCGCGGCTGAGGGGGAAGGTGCGGCGGCTCCCGTAGCCATAGGCGATGCCGGCATCGTGATGGCCTGGACCGACATTGACGGCGGTGTTCGCATCATGCGGATTCCCATGGCCCGCGCTGATGCGCAGGCCGGCGCGATCAACGCAGCGCTTGCGCTCACCCACGATGTCAGTGTGTGTTTCGCGGTACCAACCGGAGCGGCAGCACACACGCTCTCGCTGCTCGCGGTTCTGGCGGCCGGCGCGCGCATTGTGTTGGCAGACGAGGCGGCCGTTGATGATGCGCACGACTTTGGTGGCGATGTTGCTGCTGCAGGCTGCACCCGGATGATTGCGACCGCCGAGGCGTGGCGCACGACGCTCAATGGCGGTTGGTCGGCCGCACCGTTCGACCACGGCGTGCTCATTGGTGGAGGCCTGTTGCCGCAGGAGATGCGCGACATCGCGTCGCACGGCACCGCATTGTGGAGCGCAACGGGTGGCGAGCATGACGGCACCGTGTCGGCCTCACTTGTCGCTGGCGCTCACGAATCGCATGAGTTGCTTGGCGCGCCGATTGGCGATGGCGCGTTTCGCGTGGTGGACAGTCATGATCGACCGACACCCGTCGGCATGCTTGGGTGGCTGGCCTCGGCACGGGCGGGTCTCGATACAACGTGGGTGCGCACGGGACTCGCTGCGCGACGCACGGTACACGGCGAATTCCAGTTGCTCGCCGGTGTGGACCCGGTGGTGTGGCGAGACGGAGTCCGCATCAACACACCAGTGCTGGAGCTGATGATTCGCCGTGTGCCTGGCGTCGCGGACGCGGCGGTGCGGGTGCATGTGGACGCGCGAGGTCGGCCATGGCTGGTAGCGCACGTTGTTCCTGACGAGGGTTGGGATGTCGGCGCGCTTCGTGCGCAGTGCCGCATGCGACTGCCCGCGGCCTGGCTGCCAAAACGATTTGTCGTCGCCGTCACGCTGCCACGGACTGCAGATGGGTCGGTGGATCGGGCTGCGCTCCCATCGCCCTTCGACGTCGACCGCTTGGCGGCCGACCTGCCACGAACGGACGTCGAGCGCGACTTGATGGATGTGTGGACTGAGGTGCTCGGCGTCGAGCGCGTCGGCCGTGGTGACAACTTTTTTGCCCGTGGCGGCACGTCACTGTCATGTTTTCGGGCCATTGAACTCATCAGGCGCCGCACGAAGGTGCGGCTCAGTCCGCGCGTGTTGTTGACGGGCACGCTCGCGCAGGCCGCGGAACAACTAGCCGGGCAGCATGCGGTGCAGGATGCGGTGCAGGATGCAGAGCAGGATGCGGTACAGCAGGCCGCGGTGAACGGATGAATCAATCGCTGCACAATGTTCGTGCGGGGTTTTTTGGCCCTGCACGGCAGGAGTTGTTGGGTTCAATTCATGCGGCCCATGGTGACACGGTGCGCGACACTGGCGTCATCCTCTGCTATCCGGCGCCACAGGAATACCGGATGGTGCATTGGGCCTTTTGTCGTCTGGCGGAACGATTGTCTGCCCACGGATACAACGTCTTGCGCTTCGACTATTTCGCGACAGGTGACTCGGCGGGTAACTCGGCCGATGGATCTATCGCGCAGTGGGAGGCGGATATCCTTGCTGCAGCAGCACACCTGCGCGACGAGACCGGGGTACGACGCCTCAGCGTCGTGGGCATGCGGCTCGGTGCGACGCTGGCGTGGCGTGCGGTGGAGCGTGGCTTGCCTGTGCAGGATGTCGTCATGTGGGATCCCGTGATTGGCGGCGCGGCCTATCTGCGCGAGTTGGAACGTGCCGACGCGCGTCTGCTCGCCGAGCAGCCGTACCCGGTACCGACAGCGCCGGCAATTGCCGAGCTCCTTGGGTATCCACTGTTGCCAGCGATGCGCAGTGACGTGAACGCGATCAATCTGCTGCTGGGCACGAGCGCACGTCCGCGTCGATTGCTCGTGCTGGCGTCGCCGTCACGTGCGGAGCACCACACGTTCGTCGAGCGCGCGCGTGCGCAAGGGATTGTGACCACGTACCAGTGCGTCGATGATCCGCCGTTGTACGACGAACGTGGCGATCCCGTGGAGACGCTCGTTGCGCACGCGGCCACGGACGCCGTGCTGAGCTTTCTCGCGGACCGCAGCGCGTGAACGAGCACACCGTACGCTTCGGGCCAGCGCAGGGGCTGTCGGGGGTGGTGTCCGCTCCCGTTGAAGCCGACACCGGCGTTCGACGGGCGCTGCTGCTTTCCAACGTCGGCATGCTCAACCGCATCGGGCCGTTTCGTCTCTATGTCGAACTCGCACGCGCGGTGGCTAGCGCTGGCTGGTGGGCGCTGCGGTTTGACGAGTCGGGGATGGGTGACAGTGCATCGCGTGTCGACGTTTCGACGCACAGCATGGGCGCGAACCAGGACATCATCGACGCGATGGACGTCATGCAGCAGACCCACGGCATCGATCAGTTTGTGCTCCTCGGCCTCTGTTCTGGTGTCGACAGCATGTACGCCGCGGCCATGCAGGACACGCGCGTGCATGGCGCAATCTTCCTCGACGGCTACAGCTACCCAACTGCGCGCTACTACTTGCGACGTGCCCTCCGTGTGTTCGACGGCGCACGCTGGACACACTTCGTGCGACGCCGTGTGGAACGTTTGCGAAGCCCGCGGCGGCCCATGTCACGCGACGTCTTTGAACGCGTGTATCCGCCGCGCGCACAATTCACCCGTGACATCGACGCGTTCGCCCGGCGCGGTGCACGTGCGCTCTTTGTTTTTACCGCGACGGTCGATCAAGCGTACAACGCACAGCGCCAACTGTTCGAGATTCTCGGCGCCAGCAGCGATCGGTCACGGATCACGGCGGTGCGGGCGGTCGCTGCAGATCATCTCTTTACGCGCGCGAGCGCGCGGAACGCACTGATAGCGCTCGTGCTGCGCTGGATGACCGCGGTGGGAGCGTAGGGGAGGCCTTACGGGGCCAGCGAAATGCTGCCAACGACGCGGCTTGCGCCAATGCAACGGACGACGCGGCGCGCCTCCATCAGATCCGCCTGATTCAACGCCACGCACAGCAACGTGGCGTCGGTGAATCGCGACAACGGAATGGTTGACGTGTGCACCAGCGGGTTGCCCAGCGCAACAAGTACACGCTGCCCACTCCAGAGGCAGTCACCGATCGTCGCGCGGATCGTCGCCACATCACCCGGTCCAGCCGTTGTTGCATCAATGACCACCACCGAGGCGTCCTGAAATACGGTCGCCGCATGGCAGATTGCTTGCGCAGCCTCAAGCGTGTGATCGCCGTCTTGCGCTGCCACGAGCGCCAGTGATCGCCAATTCCGCTCCTCGAGCGTGAACCACAAACGTTCCCACTGGTCGTCAGGGTAATCGCTCTGGTGCATTGCCCGTCGCGTCCTCTCCAACATTCGCTCTCCTCGAGTCACGCTCGGACTCCGGTCGAACGACTCGCGCCGTTCGAATCCACGTCGCATCGTATCCACCGCGAAAGCGCAACGAGAGCTTCCACACGGCGTACACGGGCACCCACGCCAAATCGCGCACCACTCGCCATCCAGCTGGCGATAGCGAGCAGCCGCGTGCGATATAGACGACCAACAGTCCGAGCGACAACATCCAGAGCGCGGGGAGCACGATCCCAATTTGTCCCATCCACCACAGCGTTACCGCGACAACGGTGCCGAGCAACTGCATCGCGACAAATGTGACGAGCGGCGGTACCAACAAGTCCGCCACGAGATCGAGCGCGACCGCGCCGCCAACACCGGCCACTGCACGCAACAACGGCCAGGTCCACGACCGAACCAGCACGCGTCGACCGCGTTCCCACCGATCACGCTGGGTGCGCGACGCTGCCTCATCCACCGGCATCTCGGCACGTACCGTGGCCTCCGGGATGTACACGGCGCGAACACCGGATACGCCGAGCGTGAGCCCATATTCGATATCTTCGACGAGCGCGGTGGAGCGATGGGGGACACGCGCCAATAGTGACGTACGAAACGCCATACCATTGCCGTGTAGTCCGCACGACAGCTTCAGTCGTTCACGTCCAAGCGAGCGGAGGGTGTGGTGCAGGGTGAACGCCAATGCCATCAGTCGCGTGCGCCACGAGTCGTCGACATTCCGTACGCCGTACTCCGCTTGCGCGCAGTCGGCGCCGGCAACGAGTCGCGCGCCCACTGCGCCAAGCAGATTCGCCGAAACAATCGTGTCGGCATCAACCACCACCACAGCATCCGCCCACCGTTCACGCAGCACCAGCGCGTAAGCGTGCGCGAGCGCGTGCCCCTTCCCGCGGTTGTCGACATCATGACGCTCCGCGACGATCGCCCCCGCGGTACGTGCCACGCTGGCGGTTGCGTCCGAGCAGTTGTCGGCCACCACGAGCACGCGGAAGCGCTCGCGCGGATAGTCCATCGCGAGCAGACTGCGCACGGTCGACGCGATCCCGTCCGCTTCGTCGTGCGCCGGCACGACCACCGTGATCGTCAGCGTGGTGTCTGGTAGCGGTGCCGCGACGCGACGGGCGGCGACGGCCAGCAGCGCCAGATAGAGCGCGCCAAGCAGTACCGGTACGATCGCGATCGCCAGCGGGATCGACAGCAATACGTTCACGTCGGCTGTTTACTCGCGTGCGATGCGTGCGGCCATGCACCGCTCGAGACGGCTAACTTTCCGCCGAGTGCAAGCGCGCACGCGAGCATTCCGCTGGCGGTCCAACTGATAACGCCCATGTCGGACCATGCTTGCAGCAGATAACACGCCACTACGGCGATCACGGCGAAAGCGGCAACCCGTTCTCCGTGCGTGCGCGCACCAGTACGAGCCCGTGCGGCAAGGAATGTCCCAACCACGAGCGGGAGCCAAAGCAGTGTAATCCCGAGTTCGCCGCCAATGCCGAGCAGCCACAGCACACTGTTGTGGGCGATGTAGCGATACTGCTCAAAGGCTTTCGAAATGTCGTCACCTTTGATGAGTTCGATGTACTCATGGCCCCATCCCGAGCCGATCAACCGGTGTTGTTTCATGGTTACGACGAGATTGAAATTCTCAATGTCGCGCGTTGCGCTCGAGAGATCCTTCTGTTCGATGGCGGACCAGAGGTGTGCGGCCGGCGCAAAGATGCCGGACGAGCGGTGCCGAGCGAGCGCGAGGTAGGGCAGGAGCACGGGCAGGCAAGCGACGAACACGATCAACGCTCGGCGGCGCGCGCGCCCGCTCAAGCCGATCAACAGCAACAGGAGTGTTGCGGCGAGGCTGACGTACGCGGTGCGCCGGTGATTGAGCGTGACGCCGAAGAGCGTCCACCCCCAGACAGCCGTCGCCATCACGATGCGCGTGAGTGAGGGCTTGTCGATGGCGATGGCGGCCCATGTGGCAAGCACGACCACATACAAGACGGTGTCATTGTGGCTCGTGGCGGTCGGTGGTTCGACGCCAAACGGGCGAGCGACCCGCAAGACGAAATACGCGGCCATCGCCACCTTTGCACATGATGTGGCGGTGAGCGCGACGAGGAGCACGCGCAGATCGCGGGGGCCTTGCAATGCGTAGCAAAACAGTCCCGCAAACGCTGGCATCCAGAGCAACTGTCGGCATTGCCAGAACGCCTGTCGCATGTCACCACCACGCGCGGCGCCCAAAAGTCCCAGCCAGAGCACGGCGGCACACGAGATTGCCAAGGCAATGACGAGTACCTTCGGTGCGGGGACGCGATCACGTTGATCGACGGAATGCCGCACCGTTGCTCTCAGCGCGGCAAGCAATGCGAGTGCCAGCAGTGCGACTTCCATGCCGGACACCTTCAACGCTTCGATCCCGCTGATCTTGTTCAAGTTCTCGAGCAGGGCCGCCTGCCCCGGTGACGCGATGGAGACCCAGAGGTCCTTCGTCACGGGGTTGTACGGCGTAATGTCCGCGAACACCGCCAGCGCGAGGAGCGCAATCATCGTCCAACGCATTGGCGCGTTGCACGCCGCCCACACGAGCGTTGCAGCAACGACGGGCACGAGCACAAACGTGGGGTTCCCAGTGGCCAGCAGCGCCACGAGCGCGCTTCCAACGACCATGCTGATCGGGACCACCCCGGAACGCAGCCGTCGCGGTGCGGTGGAGACCTCCAACACACTCATGAACGATCCAAGTGCGCCAGCAGGGGTGTGCCCAGCAACAACTCCACCTGCCACGCTTCAAGGAGGCGTCCACTCAGCAGATCGGCGCCCATGGCCGCGAAGAATGCAAGGCCGAGCGTGGCAAACACGCCGCCAAAGGCCAGCAGTTTGAGATTGGGCTTCTCGGGACCCTTCGGAAATTTGGCGGGAATTGACACGCTGTAACGATACTTGAATGCCGCATTGGCTGTTTCCATTTCGATCTTGGCGCTTTTCAAACGGTCCGTCATGTCTTCGTAGTCGACAATGGCCAGGCGCAGGCGTGACTCTGAATAGGCGAGTGCCGGATTGAACGTTGGCTGGGTGGATAGTTCAGGGATCGTGAAGTCGGCGCGCGTTGGTGCGACGCGAGCCGCACCGCCAAGCGCGAATATTTGTCGATCGAGTACCGCCAGATCCGCCCGCAGTGCTGCCAACTGCGGCGAATCCACGGAGATGGCGGAGAGTTGCGCCTCAACCGCTTGCACTTCCGGGTGTGCCGGGCCGTACCGGGATCGCAGCGAATTCAACTGTCCCTGCAGATCGGCCAGTCGACGGGCGCGCGCGGTTTCGAGTTCGATGATGGTCTGTTGCTTGGCTTCGATCGCTGCCGTAATGCCTTGCCGCTCGAGCACCAAGGGACTCTCGTTCGCTCTTGCCGTCGAATACGCCGTGGCGGCGCGGGACGATTTTGGTCGTGCAGTCGCCGTCATGCTGGAGTCCTTGATCAACGCCTTGATGACCGCCAATGTCGAGTCCACGTGGTCCTGCAAGATGGCCACGCTTTCCGCAATGCGTCCCACTTCCGACGCGCGACGCTGTTCCAGAAAATTCGTCTGTGCCTGCTCGACGATGCGCACGGCGGACTCTCGGTCGAACCAATCGATGCCGATCGTCACCACACCGTCGTCCGGGCCCGTGCCGACGTCCACCTTCAGCGACTTGAGCAGCACCTCGACGAACTGATCGGCTTTCTCTGTCGGCGTCAGCGCCGGTTGCTTGAACCATTGCGTCATGATCCGATCTACCAGGAGGCGAATCGGTGATCGAATGATATCCCACTGCTCGACGAGTTTGGTCTGTTGCACCAGCCCGAGGACATTGACGCGATTGCGTACCGCTTCGGCCGCGAGTCGTGTTGGTGAATCGGCGTCGTTCGGCACCGAGCGGCGGGGATTGCCCAACGCCGTCATGAGTTCGGTGCGCTGCGCGGTCATGCGCGTTTCCACGTGATACGACCGCGGCATCAGGAAGGCGACGATCAGGATGGTGAGGAGCGTGGACGCGAAGACGGTCACGGCGAGCGTCTTGTGTCGCCGCACGCTGCGCAACGGGAAGCCCACCAACTCGCGCATGAGGTGCACGCCAGGTGTCGCCTCGATCGGACCCGTTCGCGGCGGCGGCGGGAGTTGGCCCAGCGAATGCGCATCCGACTCGCCCTGCAGCGCTTTGCGTTGGGTAGCGTCGTCAAACTGTACGGGAAGTCCCATCGAGTACCGAACCCTCAAAATGGCGAACGAATAAACCGGGAGATGGCGAGGATGTACACGGCATTGAACAGCGCGAACACCACCAACGCATTACGGAGGCCGCGCTTCGGGTTGCTGGAACGCGCTGCGATGATCGGAACCACGAGCATCGCCACCACGACCGAGAGCAGCAGGAGCTTGCGCATGAAGACGTCGGCTACTCCACGACCACAACGTCGCCGGCCCGCAGACGAAACGCACTCGCCGCGCCTTGTTCGCCGGTGACACCGCCGTACGTAAAGCGGATACGCACCGGTTGCGGCACACGCCGGAGCACGAAGATGCGGTCGCGATGCGCAAACTCGGTGAGACTGCCCGCAATCGCGAGCGCCTCCGCCAGGCCAACGCCGGGCGTGAGGGGGAACGTCCCGGGATGGGCCACCGAGCCCAGCACGGCAAAGGTGGGCGCTCGCGTTTCTTCGACGATGACCGAGACGTGTGGCGTGAGCAACATCCGCGCAGCGCGGAATTGGTCTTCCACGTGTCGCGCCAGCTGTGTCGTTGTCAGATTGGCGGCTTGTACGTCGTCGATGAACGGCACCGAGATTTTCCCGTCTTCGCGTACACGCGACTTGGTCGACATCTTGTCGTCTTCACGGACCTTGACCGAGATCACGTCGCCCACAGCCAGCACGGGCTCGATGGCCAGCATCGCTTCACGATAGCTATCGACCCAGACATAGGTGCCTTTGACGGACGCACAGCCGACGGTCAGAGCGAGCAGCGCGAGACGAATCACACGGAATTGCGGCATGCGGTCAGTGACGAGAGAAGAAGTGGCACGTGTACTGCGATTGCGGATCATTAGCGGAGCGGCACAGCGAGGGAGAATGCCACACCGGTATCGTGTAAACGCACTGCCTCGTCGCGATCGCGGAAGAACGCGCTGACGGTGACTCGTGCGTTGCCGATCACGCGCTGGCGCAGCGTGACGTCGGCTGTGGTACTCGCGAACCGAACACGTGCTCCCAACGGGGCCGTGCTGTGTGTCTGCTGCACCGACAACGCAACGCCGGTCGATCGCGTCAGCGCACGTCCGGCGGTGAGGCCGACACCGGTTGAGACCAATACCCGCTCCTGGCCGAATGACGGCGACGCGCGACGGCTGGTGAAGAGCGAGACGTAGCCTCGTGAGAACGTGCCGTCGATGGCGGCAGCGGCGGTGGCCGAGAGGGATGACGGTGAACCGGCCAGTGCGACGCGCGAGGCACCCGCACTGGCGCGGATCACAAAGCGAGCGACGCGGATGGTCGGACCAACAGCAACGGTGAGGAGTCGCGACGTCGGCTGACCGACGGCATCATTCCGCGCCGACGCCGTCTCTACCTGAAGGTCGCCGATCATCCGCGAGGAGAGTCGTCGATGCAGCGCGGATTCGGTGGACCATCCCGACCCGCCAAAGAGACCCGGTGAGTCGATCGACGTGCGATTCGCGAGCGCAGCGACGTCGAGGGACGTTGTGGCAGAGAGTCGCGACGATGTTGTGATGCGCGCGTCGTCAAAACGAACACGCGCCGTTGGGAGCAGGAGCGGACCGCCACCGGGTCCGGATTGCGTCCCACCTACCGGCGGACTCCCGCCAGCGATTGGCCCGGATCCGCCGATGCCCGCCGTGATGCCGCTCACCAACTCGATGGCGAGCGCTCGGCGTGTGCCGATCGTCACTGCGGCGGTTGTGCGTGGACGCACGCGGCGCGCGGCGGTGAGGCGCACGTCAAATCCGTCACGATTGAGGTCTGGCAACTGCGCGCTACGGTGCACCCGGGCATCACCAATCACATTGAAACGCGTCCTGCCCAGGCGAAACACCGTCTCGGCGAACGCGCCGATGGCATCGGTACGTCCCGATTCGTCATCGGGGCGGAGCAGACGCGGATTGGTTTGATACGACGACGTGGCCTCGAGGCCGGCGCGCAATCGCGAATGCTGATTCGTCAGTCGTGTCGACAGTTCGTCCGCCGTCGCGGGCGCGACCTGTGCGGACGCGGCCGCCGTCGTCACCAACAGCGTTGCCACGGCGGTTGCGCATTGTGCGGTAGCGCATCGTACGGCTGTGCGCCATCCACGCTTCACACACCGGTTGGTGGTGGGCGCTTTTATAGCCGGACGATGCGGTGCGAGCAAATACATCGGCGATGGAACCACGGAGACAAAAGGAACGCCAAGCGAGCCCAATCTCGCACGAGCGACAAAACCGCCCGCCCGACGGTGGACACGATGCGTAGTTTGACGAACGGTACCGTGGGTTCGATACCTGCAATCCCCGTACCGCGCCATCTCCACGCGCGCGCGTCGCGGCGAATTCCATGAGCGAGACGAGTTCGTGACTAGCTGGAATCGCACGCGTCCACTTCCTTATGATGATGCCACTCATTGATGCGCGTCTTGGACGAAAGACTGCGGCGACCGCCGTGTTCCTGACGGGCGGTGCGCTGATCGTGGCGCAGTGGCCCGATCTCCGGCCGCTCATCGTGCGCGTGAGCCATTCGGTGTCATATCGCGTGTCCGTGACCGCAGGTGCACTTCGTGCGGGGTCGCCGACTCTGGTGGATCAGTCAGGTGTCGTCACGTTTACCGTCACCACCGCGTCAACGTTTCCGATCTCCCCGCTCATCTACGGTGCGAACTTTCTCACAGATGACGACGCACCGCCGCCTGGCGCGGCCGAGGGACCGTGGGCTGGCGCACGTCTTCCGGTTGGTATGACGCTGAATCGCATCGGCGGTAACCGAATGTCCGCCTACAACTGGCGCCTCAATGTGTCCAACGCCGGACAAGACTACCGCTATCAGAACGATCGATACCTCAGCGCGTCGTCGGAGGTGGGGGCCGCGGTACGATCGCGTCTCGAGGCCACCCGCAAGCGCGGGGCGGCCCTCTTGGTCACGGTGCCGATGCTGCCCTTCGTGGCCGGCAATGACAATGCGGTGCCGCTCGACACGTCCGAGACAACGGCGGACTATCGACTCTCGAAAGACTTCGTGCCAAATCGCGCGACACGTGGACCGAGTGACGTGCCAAACACCGTGTATCAGGACGAGTTTGTGAAATGGCTCGCCGACGTGGCCGCGCGCTCGGGTGCCGCTGCTACGATCAATCCGCTGCTCATCAGTCTGGACAATGAGCCGGACATTTGGCATGACACGCATCAGGAGATCATGTCGCGGGTCAGTGGTCGGCCGGCGCTGCAGACGTATGACGGTTTCGTCGCGACGTCGCTCGACTATGCGCGTGCCATCAAGCGACAACTGCCGTCCGCGCTGATTTTTGGCCCTGCCGTTGCCACGTATGCTGGCATGCTCACGCTGGGTAGACATCCGGCCCCTGATCCGAAGCACGGGACGCGGCCGTTTCTCGAGTACTACCTGGAGCGGATGCGCGCCGCCGACGCACAGAGCGGCGTCCGCTTGCTGGATGTGCTCGATATCCACTGGTATCCGGCGTCCGGGACCACTGGCGGTGAAATCACGAATGACTTCGCGCCGCAAACCGACGAGATGATCGAGAAGCGGCTGCAGGCCCCGCGCTCACTGTGGGACCCCACGTACAACGAAGGGAGCTGGGTCACGCTCGCCTCGTGGGGGCCGATTGCACTCGTGCCGCGCCTGCGACGCATGATCACGCAATTTTATCCCGGCACGAAGATCGCCATCACGGAGTACTACTACGGCCGCGGCGGCGACATCTCCGGCGGACTCGCGCAGGCTGACGTACTGGGAATCTTCGGACGCGAGGGGGTCTTCGCTGCTGCGCTTTGGCCGCAAGCTGGCATCTGGAGTGCACCCTACCTCGGGAACGGGGCACGCGCGTACGCGTACGCGTTCGGCGCGATTCGACTGTTCCGCAACTACGATGGCAACGGCGCAACCTTCGGTGACATCGGCGTGGAGGCCACCACGAGCCATCCGGTCACCACATCCGTGTATGCCAGTCGCGACAAAGCCGGTCGGCTGGTGCTCGTGGCGATCAACAAATCGGGCGACATTGTGCACGCCAAGTTGGCCATTCCAGGCATGACGCCACGACTGGCAACGATGTGGACCATGCAGAACGGCGTGCCGGTACCCACTCGGCTTAGCGACGCGACATCGGCTGGCGCTGAGGCCCTAACGCTCGTGCTTCCGCCAATGAGTGCATCAGCGGTGGTCGTCACGCCCTGATGCGTCCGGCGCGCTGATCGCTCGTTACCAAGAACCGATCGCTACTCGCCAATCGATGGTCGCCCGCCGCGTGCACGCGTAACGGTTGGCGACGGGCCCACCACACTGTTCGGTTCGACCGATTCCATGAGCACGGAATTGGCGACGATCTTCGAGTCGCGGCCGACGCGAATTGGGCCCAGCACGGTGGCACCTGGGCCGACATGCACATTGTCCTCGAGCGTGGGAGCACCGGACACACCGTCCATCATGCTGACGCCGAGCGTCACGTGCTGAAAGAGAATGCAGCCGTTCCCGACGCGTGCTTCGCCGCTAATCACGAGGCCGATGCCGTGCACGAGGATGACCCCCGGTGCCAACTCGGCGTCCCAGTGGATATCGACGCTGTAGAGATGCCGCATCATGCGGGCGATCATCATGGCAATCGGCGTCAACCGGAGCGAGCGAAACAGTCGCATGACGCGATAGGCGATCATGATCTGGAATCCGATGCGACGAATCGCATCGGACAACAGGGAGGCCGGTCGACGCGATTCGCCCTGATACTTGGTGTCACCGCGCACGAGTGCCTCATGATCCGCGCGGATATCGGCGAAACACTTGGCGCAGCGTCCCACGATACCGAGTGTCGCTGGTTGGGCCATGTTGAGATAGCGGCGAAGCGCCTGGCGCGCGGTGCGCCGATCGCGGTAGTGGGCACCCATTCCCGCGAAGTATTGCGCACCGTACGTAAACGTGGTGCCGGCCAGGGCAATCCGCCGCAAGCCGACCGCATCGATCCCACGCGATGTGGTCAAGGCGACTTTCGCCAGCGTGTCTCCCACGAACGGCACGAATGCGCTGAGCAGCATGACCGGTCGCGACACCGCGTGAACCTCGAACAGAAACCGCCACGGATTCGCGCTCGTCAGCGATGGATGCTTCGCAGCGACGCGTGCGTCAGCACCGCCGTAGTTGCGGGTTCTTCGAAGCCATGCGGTCCCGCTGGAGTTCTCTGAATGGTGAATGGCCCATGCTTCGTCACACGCGACTAAGCGCAGGCCGGCCGAAGCGAACCGCAGTCCCAACTCGGCATCTTCGGACAGACGAAATTGCGGATCGAACCCGCCCACCCGCAGATAATCGGCTCGATGAAACGACACGTTGCCCGAGTACAGCGCACCGCCGGGTACGTTTCTCCCCTCCCGATACTCCTTCGCTCGGCGCTCAATGGAGGCGACGTGAAATTGTTCAAATAGCGGTAGTGGTGCGTCGGGTGGCACTTGCAGTCGGCCAAGGACGACGCGCGGCTCGTCGACGGCGTGCGCGGCCGCGTGACTGGTCAGGAACCGTGGTCCAACGCTCATATCGTCGTCGATCGACACAATCAGCGGCGCGCGCGCGTGGCGAATTCCGTGGTCGCGCGCAGCGGCAGGGCCAGCATTGCGTTGCGCAAGCAGCGTCAAGGAAAACGGGACCGGCATCGTGCCGAGTGACGTTGCCACCGGGGGCTCTGATCCGTCATCGACCACAATCACTTCGAAGTCGTGCGCGGCGAGTGTTTGCGTCGAGAACTCGCGGAGCAGTCGCTTGACGCCGTGCGGTCGATTGAAAGTGGCCATGACCACGCTGATGCGGAGCGCGATCACGAGATGCTACCTCGGTGACTGTGGCGCACGTTCAATCGGCCGCAGGCTGCGGCGTGCGCCACGATCGCAGGAGCGAGATGCCGCCCCGAATGTCGACCGCGCCCGACGCGAGCACGAGGACTACGTACAGCGCGAGCGCGAGGACGCTGCCCATGACATCGAGCGAGAGCAGGCGCCGATCGACGAGGACGGCGATCAGTGCAGCAATGACAGACGCGCCGAGCATGCGCAACAGGCGGCGGTCCACGGCGCGCGCGCCCAGCAGTATCAGCATGGCGATGACGGTGTAGGTCTCGGTCACGAGCAGGACAGTCGCTGCGGCGCGACCCGCACCGCCATCGCCGTAGAACGCAAGGAACTTCGGCACCAGGATCAGGTTGAGGGTCGGTGAGATGACCATGCCGCCGAGGGAGACGGCCGTGACGGCCCATCCGCGTTCCAGCCGAATGAGGATACTGCTGTAGATGATGGCCGCGTACGTGAGGACAAATGTCGGTGCGAGAATTCTGAGGGCGGCGACTGAGGGCGCATAACTTTGCCCGAACAACAGATTGACGATCTCCTCCGCGAGAAGGTAGAAAACGAGCGCCGTTGGAAAAGCGATTGCGAGCACGAATTCATTCGCTCGACGTGCCAGGAGCATGACGTCGTCGCTCGTCCGGGTGGCGGCACGCGCGGCCAGAGGCAGCAATACCCAGTAGATGACCGGCGAAAGCATGAGCGAGAGGCCGCCAAGCGTCGACGCCGCACCGTACCAGCCCACTTCGCGCTCCGGCGCCAGAAACGACATGATGCTGGTGTCAACACGCGCATAGACCGTCTGCGCCATGCCCGTCACGTAGAAGGGCAGACCACCAGTGAGTGCCACCCATGTTGCCCGACCGTCCACACGAAGGCGCAGCGCGACATGTCGGCGCGCGAGCACAATCAGCACACCGGAGCGGAAAACTTCGGTGACAACCACGGCGACGCCGGCTCCCAGCGTTCCGTAGCCGAGAGCGAGCGCGCCGACAATACCGCCAGCCCAGAGCAGTTTGGCGACGAGGTTGACGATCGACAGTTCGTTGACCGTGCCGCGCGCATGCAGCATGGCGACCAACAACGCATTGGCATTGCTCAGGATCTGCGCAACACCGAGCGTGGCAACAAGCAGCACGACGTCGGCCGACTTCCCCGCCGCGCGGAGGGCGACCACCGCGATCGTCATGATCGCGATGTTGAGCGCCAGGCTCGTGAGGAGTGCACCGCCGAAAAACTCCGAGGCGTGCTCTGGCCGGAGCGGCACTTCTTTGCGGATGTACGTGTCGAGTCCGAGCGAGGCGAACACGAAGACCGTTGTCGTGAACGCATCGGCGAACTGAAAATGACCGAACTGCACCGGTCCAAGCACCCGCGGCAGGATCACGCGGACGCCGAGTGCAATCAGCCATGTGCCGAGGAGCGAAACGCCGAGTTTGCCCGCGATGCGTAACGATCGTTGCGCGTCACGTGCGAGGGCTGCATCGCCCGATAGCCCCGCGCTATCGCTCATGCCGTCGACGTATGGTCGTCCCGTTCATTGCGCTTGACCGCTCAACGGCTATGTGCCGGGAGTGTGACGTGCATTGCGCGCAATACACAATTCGGCACTGATTGAGTTGTGTCGCCGCTACAGATGTTGCATCATCGCAACACATCTCAGTACCCTCAGTGCGATGTGCGAGAACGCTACGATCCGCCGAAACGCATGTTCTGTCGCGAGTTGCGATCGCTGCAGGGATGTCGTGAAGCTGCAATCAACAAGGCACGTAATGTGCCGTTCGGGAGCACCAGTGAATGGACCGCCGCATGGCGCGGAGGTTCCTCTCGCGAGCACGACGACGACGTTGTGCCGAGTGATTCAGTCCACACCAAACGATGATCAACCTAAGGCCCGACCGTACGCTGCGCCACGCAGCGCAACTTTGTGATGCAAGCGCGTGTACCGTGTGGCGTTGCCACGCATGACACCCGTCGTGAACGGAAATGCACAGCGTCCAGTTCGGGCGACATCAAGCAAGGGGACGCTGCCGCGGGCGGAACAGTCGCCTCGCCAAGCCCGTCGATTGGGCGTGTACACCATGCCTGTGCAGGAAGCCAACGGCGTCTATATCTCCGGCTCGTTCCGCGCCACCGTACCGCCACGCACGATGCTCCAGCATAGTGCAGGCCGCAACCGCCGACTGCACGCGCTGCATGCGTTCGCGCGCGTCGCGACACTGGTCACGCTTGACGCGATTGGCATCGCGGTCGCGCTCATGGTTTTGCGCATCGCCTTGCCGCTGCTGAGTCGGCCTGGCATGCTGGGCTGGCAGCAGTTGGAGCGATGGTCGGCCCTACCCGTCATGCCGATGATTGCAGCGGTCTGCACCGGCCTGTTTCTGGTGGGCTCGTACCGTGGTGGGGACCCGCGACGTGACGCCAATCGGATCGCGTCCGGCGTCGGACTTGGACTCCTGGTTCAGCTGTGGCAGTGGTTATGGGGCAACGTCGCCTTCGTGGCCCCGTTCGGGCTCATTTGCGCCGTGTCGTTCATCGCCGTGCTCGTGGTGATGCGATGGTGGGCGGATCACATCCTCAAGCGGACCGGAATTTCGACGCCGAGTTCATTCGCGACCCTGTTGATCGGCAGCGAGGCCGAAGTCGCCATGGCAAAGCGCACGGCGCTGTTCGACGGCAAGCATTCAATGCGTCCGGTTGCATCGCTTGATCCGAGTAAGCGCGCGCCGGTGGGCGGCGCCGCCAACGACGGCTATACGCTGGACGAACTTCCCACGGTAATCGCGACGTACGGCATCGACAGTATCGTGCTCTGTGGCCAATTGGACGACGGGGCGCTGCGACAGGTGGTCGTGTCGTCCGAGGCGGCCGGATGCAGCGTCATGTCCGCGTCCCGGGTGTTCTTACTCGCGAGGTTGACGCCCGCCGTGCGGTGGCAAGATGGCGTCCCGATGATCGAGCTGACGCGGCCTGGGTTGCACGGCAGAGACCTCGTGCTCAAGCGCGCCCTCGATGTCTTGTCGGCCGGCGCGACGATCGTCGTCGCATCGCCCGTTCTGGCGATCATCGCACTGCTGGTGCGCCTCACATCGCCTGGTCCCGTGATTTTTCGGCAACAACGCGTCGGGTACGGCGGACGTACGTTTACGATCTTCAAATTCCGCACCATGTTCGTGGATGCGGAAGCGCGCCTGGCCGCGCTCAAAGAAGGCAGCGTGTATGGTGACGGCAAGCTGTTCAAGATGACGGACGATCCACGTATCACGCCTGTCGGACGCTGGCTTCGCAAGATGAGCCTCGACGAGTTTCCGCAGTTCTTCAACGTGCTGCGCGGCGAGATGTCCCTCGTCGGACCGCGTCCACCACTGCCGCGCGAGGTTGCGCTCTACGAGGACGAGGAGTTCATCCGCTTCGGCATGAAACCAGGGATCACTGGCCCGTGGCAGGTGAGTGGTCGCAACCGCATCACCTCCTTCGCCGATGTGTTGCGCATTGAGTCGGCGTATTTCAGCGGTTGGACGATCTGGCGCGATTTTCACATTATCGCGCGCACCATCCCGGCCGTCCTCAAAATGGATGGCGCTCACTAGCCGGCCTACGCGTCGATCGCCGCTTCGACGAGTGTAATCAGGCGGTCAATCGACTGTTCGCCCTCGAGCGCGCGATCACCAAGTGTGATCGCGAATTCATCTTCGAGCGCCAGCAGGAGGCGCAGCGCGGCCAGGGAACCCCACTCCGCCAAGCCGAGCGTTCCTTCGGTGGCCGTGTGGTCTCCGGGCGTCGCCAACAGTTGGATCGCGATGGCGCGCACCCGAGCGGCAACAGGGCCGCCCACCCGCTGTATCCCGATCGCCCGGGCTGGCACGCCAGACGCAAACGTGTGTGGCGCAACGATACCAGACACAACACTCGCCGGTCCGATCCGTGCTCCCGCGCCAATGTGCGTTCCCTTGAGGATGACCACACGGTCGCCGATGCGTGCGCCCGCATCGATGACGACGAGCGACGCATTGCCGGAGGAGTGCATGGCGCCCGCCGCGTGAAAATCGGTGTCCATGATTATCACGTTGCGTCCGAGTTGCACGTCATGGCCGATTTCGATGGCTGCCGCTGACGCGATCGCTGCGCCCGAACCGATACGCACGTTACTACCAATGACGATGCGTGCGTTCGCGTAGGCGACCAGGTGCGACTGGCGTGGCGATGACCACAACGCGAAGTCATCACCTATCACGATGTCGCCACGATTGCTGATGAAGGGCTCCCCGACGAGACGCGCGCGCGCACCCAGGTGCGTCACGCCACGCATCCGGACGGGCGTGAGGGCCCGCGCCGAGGCGAGACCAAGTCGGCGGAACAGCAGGTGCGCGGACGAGCTCATTCCATCGCCGCCGGAAGCTCTACGGTGATGGCCGCGGGCTGCTCGTACGTGGCGGTTGTGGCCAACCGGAAATCATGTCCGTTGCGCGACAGCGCCGACTGCCCTTCCCAAAACGTCAGGCACGGCTTGTTCTTCGCGGTAGGGCGTCCGCGCGCCAATCCCCACGCGATCGCACGCGCGAAGCAGGTATGGTGCGCGTATTCACGCCACTCCACTCGACACGATCTTACCCACGATCTCGGCGAATGGCAGGTCACTGTCCCGATGCACCTTGGCCAGCGCACGCCGCAACAGCCCGTCCGCCCTCTCTCCGTCGCTCATGGTGTGATCAGTTCGATGCGCGGCGAGTGTGCCGGAGCTGGCGGATGACGATCCCGATGAATTTCGGACCGCGAAATAAGTATCGACGATACAGTCGGCGCGGCTCCTTGTGCAGCCGGTACAACCATTCCAGTCCGTTGTTCGACATCCACGTTGGAGCGCGCGGCACTCGGCCAGCTAAAAAGTCAATCGTCGCACCGACCGAGAGCAACACTGCCGGCGCGAGGCGATGCCGAACGCGCTCCGCAAACAGTTCTTGCTTCGGCGAGCCGAGGCCAAGTACCACGAGGTCGGGCTTCGTTGCCGCGATCGCATCAGCCAGCGCAAAATGCACCGATGCCGGATCACTCATGTTGACCTGCGGCGAGAGCACACCGACGACGCAAAGCTGCGGAAGGTGCTGCGCCAGCGCCGTGCGCGCGGCATCGGCGCTGCCGTCGGCCCCGCCAAAGAGAAACACGCGAAGCCCGCGCTCCGCGGCGCGTTGCAACACGGGTGGCGTGAAGTCGGAGCCCGAGATTTTCTCCGGGAGGGGCGTGCCGAACCAGCGCGACACCCACAGCAGCGGCATGCCATCCGCGAGTGCAAGACTGGCGCGCGCGAGCGCGTCGCTAAACGCTGCGTTGTCCTCCGCCGTCACGACGTGATCGACGTTCGGCGTGACGACCGTGCCACCATCGCCGGCGGCCACGAGCGCTTCAACCGCATCGAGTGCCTCTGCAAAGGTGACGCGGTCGACCAACAATCTTCCGATCCGCACTGCGCGCGCTCGGCGGGCCGAAGCTGGCTCGGGATTCTCAGACTGTTCAGGAGTTCGGCGGCGGCTCATACGGCGAAGAGTACTATCAATCACCGTGCCTAGCCGCCGGCGCGTGGCGACGGATGAACGCCAGTCAAGCGCGCCGACGCCGACGCCCTCAAAATCCAGGACCTGCGCCCGCACGCCCCTGGCAGACAGGGGGTGAGTTGGGAAAGTGACCACCACCCCGCTGAGCAAGAAATGCGCCATGCTCGTTGTGCCGTCGACTTCGGCGGTCGGCGATGATTGGCCTTGCGCCGTATCAGCGCGGTTGTTTGTCCACCACCACGACACCGCCTTTCATGACCCAGACCACGTGGTTGATCACGACATTGATGTCGGTCAGCGGATTCCCGTCGACCGCGACAATGTCCGCGAAATAGCCCGGCGCGATTTTTCCAAGTTTTGTGGGCATGCGCAGGAGCTGTGCGGCATTGGTTGTTGCGGTGGCGAGTGCCTGGGCCGGTGTCAGGCCCGCTTGCACCATGAAACCCAATTCGCGTGTGTTCTCGCCGAACATCCAGTAGACGGCGTCGGACCCCATGGCGAGCGTGACGCCCGCGCTGTGTGCGCGTCTCGCGGTGGCAAGGTTGAGCAGACGAAACGAATCGAGTGCCGCAACCTGTGCAGCACTATAACCAAGCAGCGCCGCGTTCTCGGCGTAAAAGCGATTGTGGTCGACGGTCGGCACGTACACCGTGCCCCGCTTCGCAAATTCGGCAAGTGTTGCATCGTCGAGTGTCCCCGGATGCTCCACCGACTCGGCACCAGCGCGCATGGCCGCGCGTCCACCCGAGTCTCCGTACGAATGGATCGCAATCGGCTTGCCGAAGCGGTGCGCTGTTTCCACGGCAACACGCATCTCGGTGTCGGTAAAGGTCTGCACGCCGGTGACGTTTTGAAAGCTTCCCGTGGAGCCGTACATCTTGATCCAGTCGGCACCGGCGTCGACCTGGGCTTTGATGGCTTCTCGGATTTCCGTGGTGTCCATGACGCGACCGCGCGGTGGTCCAGGCGGAGTGCCCGCACGCGCTGCTGTAGTGACCTTGGAGAGACCATAGCCGGACACGAACATGCGCGGGCCGAGCATCGATCCGTTGTTGATGGAATCGCGCATGGCGATGTCGGTGTAGTTGGACGCCCCAAGATCTCGCACCGTCGTCACGCCAGTTTCGAGCGTACGCCGCGCGTTCCAGGCGGCGGCCATGACCACGGAATCTTTGCTGCGCGGGCCGGCAGCCGTTGGACTGGCCTTGTCGCGATAGTACGTCATGTGGGTGTGCACGTCGATCAGGCCGGGAATTGCCGTGTACCGACGCAGGTCGATGATGCGTGCGCCGCGCGGGATGGCGGCGGTGCCGCGACCCACGCGCAGAATGGTGTCGCCCTGCACAACGACGACAGCATCTGACATGGCGCGGCCGGTGGCATCAATTAGCGAACCAAAGCGCAGCGCGGTGAGTGATGCCGTTACTGGCACAGTCGCGGTCGGGCGTTGTGCCGACAGCGCCGACAGTGCCGAGAATGTCAGCAACAGTACGCCGGTCGTGCGGTGGCGACAGGAGGTGGTGAGGGCGGTTCGAGCAGACATGTCGCGATGGGAGAGGGACCGGGGCGCAGCTCGTGTCAGTGAAACATGGCCGAATAGCGGAGCTGCAGTATCGAGTCGGAAGTGTCGTATGCATGCCACACTGCGTAGCCGCTGCGTGCCTGGTCCAAACTCTGTGCTGGCGACCATTATCACCGTGACGGAATATTCCCCGGCAACCCTCTGGGGGAGGTGTTATGCCGATGGACACAGCGGGGCGCCATTCGGGGGATCCGCTGATGACACGCACGTTCTGGGTGCGATCGCTGCTGGGTGCGATGAGCGTTGCCGGACAGGCGGCCGACGGCCGTTGGGCTGGTACTGCAGCACGCGCCCAATTTCGAGAGCGGCGGCGCAAACTTGTGCTTTGACGGTGGCCAGGTGCGGATCAGCGTGAACGGCGGCGCGTTCGGCCTGCTCACGCCGACTGGCGGATACACTGCGGTGCTCAGCACCTCTTTCGCCAATCCCGTTGGCGGGACGGCGGCGTTTTGCGGCGCATCAGGCCCGATCTCGACCACATTCTCGGTGGCATCGAACCTTAATGACACCTATCAGTTCGCGTTCGATGGGGCATGGGACAACTCGGTGAACGCTCCATCGCCAAACTGGTTACTCACCTCCATCGAGCTCCGCGACTTGACCTCGTCGAATACAACGGTGCCTGAGCCGTCGACCTACGCGCTCATGGCGGCAGGTTTGGCAGCCCTCGCTGCCGCATTGCGTCGGAAGCGCACCACGTAAGCGCACCGCGTAAGGGCGGCACACTGCAAGCGCGGCGGACGACGGCATTAGCTGTCGTCCGCCGTTCTGCGTCCCCAGCAGGTTCGTCGCCCTTGATCGATATTCCGGTTCCGATTGCGTCATCCAGCGCCCTGAACCGGATTTTTCGCGTGACCGCACAAGACGTCTCAGCAACGAGAACAACCAGCATCGCCGCCGCGACGCCCGCAGCCGAGCCCTCGGATCTCGGCTTGGGCTCCGTTGTCGCGCAGGCGGCGCGTGGTCGCTTTATCAACCGCGACGGATCCGCCACCAGCCACAAGTACGGACTCGGCGCACAACGGGCAGAACGCTTCTACCTGAGCGCGCTCAATGCCCGCTGGCCACAGTTCATCGTGTGGCTGCTCGGCGTCATGCTGCTGCTGAATGGCATTTTCGCGCTAGCCTACGTGTCGCTCGGCGCCAAGGCGCTGCATGGCACCGAGTCCATGGGGCTCGATGATCCATTCTTGCGCGCGCTGAGCTACAGCGTGGCGCTGTTCACCACGACGGGCACCGGTGCGATCACGGCCGTGGGCAACACGGCACACTGGCTGTCGATCTTCGAGTCGTTGATTGGCCCGCTGGTTCTGCTATTCGCCGGCGGTCTGCTCATTGCCCGACTCACGCGTCCGCGCATTCGACTGCTCTTCAGCGAGTCGGCGGTGGTCGCACCCTATGAAGGCGGACGCGGCCTCATGTTTCGCATGGTCAACTCGCAGCCCGGTGATTTGAGTGACGTGAAAGTCGCGGTGAATCTGGCGTGGTTCGAAGTGGAGAACGGCAAACGCGAGCGCAACTTTCATCGGCTGGAACTGGAACGCAGTGGCGTCGAGATGCTGCCGCTGCACTGGACGGTGGTCCATCCCATCACGGCAGCCAGCCCGTTGCGCGGCATGACGCCGCAGTTGCTCGCTGCTGCTGAAGCCGAGTTTCTGGTGTTCGTCACCGCGCACGAGTCGACGTTCTCCACGCGTGTGACGACACGCACGTCGTATTGGTACGAAGAGCTGAGTTGGGACGTCAAGTTCGCCAGCATCTTCACTAGCGCAGCAGAAGGGCGCTTGGCGATCGATGTCGAGCGGCTCGATCGCACCGAACGGTTGCCAGAGGGCACAACGAGCCTTCCGGCAGCGATCGAGTCCGCGTCCGTCTAAAGGCTCGGCCTCGCGGTTCGTCGGGACAAGGGACGACTATCGTTCGTCGCCGGCGCCCATGCGAATCGCATCGAGGTCGAGTTCCTGCTCCAGATTGCGCAGCACTTCATCAGAAATCGCTCCTTCATTCCGCAAGCGAATCAAGACCCGACGTTCCGCGCGAATCATGCCCACGCGCAACCGTCGCCGCACCGGTGAACCGCCACCATGATGCTCGTGCAACTGCACGCGCTCACGCAGTTCCGCGCGCAGCCACTCCACGTCGCGCGCGTCCGCCCACGCCTCGCGCGAGAGGTCGTCCAGCGCTTCTCCACCACGTCGTGCCGCTTCGCGTCGCGCCAGGCGTTCCTCCTCATGGTGACGTTGCTCGGGAGCAAAGGCAAAGCGCCGGATGATCGGTTCGAGGGTCAACCCTTGCACGACCAACGTGATGAGGATGACCATCATCGTCAGCAGCACAATCTCGGTGCGTCGCGGAAACGGTGAGCCGTCGCCGAGTGTGAGCGGAAGCGCGAGCGCCGTCGCCAGCGACACGATACCACGCATACTGGTCCACGCCACCAGCATCATGCCTTTGGGATTCGGCAGTGGGTCTTTGCGACGAATCTCCGCACTCAGTCTGCGTGGCAAGTAGGTCGCGATGGGTACCCACAGCAACCGCACCACGATGGCGACCACACCAAGCAGCATGCCATTGCGTACGAGCACGAGCAGCGCATTCGTCGGGACAGCGCGCATCATGGTCGTGAACTGCGCGCCAAGGAGCAGGAAGATCATGGCATTGAGCAAGAACACGAGCAGGTCCCACACCGCTTGCGTTTGCAATCGTGACATGGGTGACACGGCGCTCGAGAAGTGTTGACGCAATGACAGTCCACCGGCGACGCACGCCAGCACCGCCGAAACGTGGAGCGTTTCCGCCGCAACCCACGCGACGTATGGTCCAGCGACGGTTAGCAGCACT
>JANMKU010000154.1:0-1975 GCA_031372205.1 Gemmatimonadaceae bacterium
AGTTTCGTCAAGCCGATGCGATGGCCCTGCCGTTCGACGACAACGTGTTCGATGTCGCGGTGATGCCGCTGGTGATCTTCTTTGTCCCCGATCCCGCGAAGGGTGTTTCCGAAATGGTACGCGTGGTGAGCCGCGGTGGCACCGTCGCTGCGTACGCATGGGACATGGCCGGCGGTGGATTTCCCTACGAACAACTGCACGCGGAAATGCGCGCCCTCGGTGTCACCGTACCGGCACCGCCGAGTCCTCATGCGTCGCGACTAGATGTCCTGCGGGTCCTGTGGACGGATGCTGGACTGGACGCCGTCGCCACATGCGAGATCACCGTGCAGCGGACGTTCGCCGACTTCGACGACTACTGGACCACTATTCACATGGCGCCGAGCGTCGGGGCGACACTCGCTACAATGTCAGCAGCGGATGTCGCGCTGCTCAACGCGCATGTGCGCGCATGCCTGCCGCGCGATGCCACCGGCCGCATCACGTACGACGCACGGGCGCATGCCGTGACGGGCCGCGTACGATAGCGTAGTGCGTGCAACGCGCAGTGCAGCGTCCTAACGTGCCGTCGCGCCCCCCACACGCAGTCCACTCGGCACACGCGTCGGCACGGTCTTGTCAAACGTCGAATCGTTCAGCGCGCCGAGGAACGCGATCAAGTCGTTCTGTCGACCGCCACGCAGATTGAGTTGACGGAGGAGCGGATCCAGTTGATCGCGCGTGACGTTCGGATTCTGCGTGCCGCCCCTGACACCGCCGCCCGCGCCTCGTCCGCCGCCGCCGCGACCACCGCCGCCGCCGCGTCCACCACCCCGCGCGCGATCGTAGAAGTTGATCACATCGCGGAGCGTCGAAAACGCCCCGCTATGCATGTAGGGCGCCGTGAACGCGAGGTTGCGCAACGACGCGGTACGGAACGCATAGGTGCCGTTCACGCCGGAGTCCGACGCAGTGCGTTTGTTGTTGTCCGGCACCGCGAGTACGTGTGGTGTGTAGTCTGAAAACATCGGCCCGCTGTGACAGTTCACGCAGCCCGTGGTCTGGAAGCGGGCCATACCGCGAATCTGTTCATCCGTCATGGCTGTTGTGTCACCGCGCATGTAGCGGTCGTAGGGCGCGTTCGTGGTTACCAGCGAACGCTCGAAGGCTGCGAGTGCGCGTCCGAGATTGCGCTCGGTCACGGCGTCGCGAGCACCAAAGGCGCGTGTGAACTGTTGCCGATACTCGGGAATCGCCGCCAAACGGGAGACGACCGCGGTGAGCGCAACGTCTTCTGCGTACGTGGCACCGCGCATTTCCTCAAGCGCTTTGATGGGCTCGAGCGCCTGCGCTTCAAGACTCCGCACGCGCGTATCCCAGAACATCGGCGCGTCCGCCGGAGCATAGCGGCCGGCCGTAGTGATGCCGTTGAACGCGCTGTTTAGCAGTGTCTGACTGTTCCGTTTGACGAAGTGTGCGGGAGTGCCCGCGACAAAGGATCGCGCAGCGCCGAGTCCAGCGCCGTTGACACCGATTGATAGATCACGATCATCGGCGTAGCCGAGTTCCGGATGGTGACACGTTGCGCATGCCACATCCTTCGGACCAGACAAGATCGGATCCCAAAAGAGCAGACGTCCAAGCGCGATCTTTTCCGGCGTGGTGGGATTGTCAGCTGGTGCAGCGACGTCGGTGGGCAGGGCGCTCATGACACTCTGCGGACGGCTGAACAGTCCAAGCGCAAAGAGCAAACCGGCCGATGCGACGGGCGAGATGATGGCGAGTTGCAGGCGAGTCACGGCGTCCCCTTCCGCCGCGGGCGCGCGTAGTCGTTGGTAGGATCGCGGTACATGCTGAGGCACAGCGCCGCCAGCAGCAGAACCGTCGGTCCCATCACTCGTGAAGCGGTCTGCATATTGGTTTCAGTGGAGGCGGTCAGCAATTCCTGCAATCCCATACAGGGAGCGTGCGGATTCCGTTTGTGTCGCCGTGCAGA
>JANMKU010000174.1:0-31631 GCA_031372205.1 Gemmatimonadaceae bacterium
ACGTCACCTTTGCCACCGATCATCCGGGCGTTGAGAAGAAGGAACACGGTGAGCACAACGTCGGTGGCGGCCCGGTGCTGACGCGCGGGTCGGTCGTCAGCCCTGTCGTGTTTCGACTCCTGCGGGACACGGCGCAGCGCCTCTCCATTCCATTTTCGGTGCACGCGGCCGGACGCAACACCAGCACCGATGCGGATGCCATCCACCTCACCCGCAACGGCGTGGCGACCGCGCTCCTCTCGATTCCCAATCGGTACATGCATTCACCGAACGAGATGGTCTCGCTCGACGATCTGGACCAAGCCGCCGAGCTGATCGCCGAGGCCTGTCGCATGGTGACGAACGACACCGATTTCACAGACCGCTAGACGGGGACCGCGAGGCGCGGTCCATCACCCGGCGCCCGACATTCAGCGCGTGGTCGATTGCAGCGTGGCGAGCAGTCGTGATGCGGCGAGCGCCACTTCGCCGTCCACGTCGTGTACCAACGTGCCAATGGCGGACGCCATCGACCGTCCTCGTGCCCGCACCAGCGCATCGAGTGCTGCGATGCGAATCGACGAATCACGTTGGGCTTCGATCGACGTCGCCGGGCTCACGGGTAATGCGATACGGAGGAGTTGTTGCACCGCGTCTGCGCTGCCCAATCGGCCCAGTGCGGCAAGCATCTCCAGGGCGACATCCTCGTCGGTTTCGCGTTCCAGCGCAGCGGACAAGCGCGCCGCCGGCGGACGCATGCCACCACCGCTCCCCATGCTGAGTCCATGCGCCGCAGCGGCCAGGCGACGTACCTCGCCGTTGCTGTCGTCGACCCGTGGGTGCAGCGATTGCAGCGCCTTGGGTGTGCGCAACCGCAACAGCGCGCGCGCAACGGCAACGCGAATGCGCTCGTCCGTGTGCGTGAGCAAGGGTAACAAGGCACGGTCGGCATGCTCAACGCGCATCTCCCCGAGCAGTGCGGCCGCATTCCGAACCACATACCATCGCGAATCACGCAGCAGCTCAAACAACATCATCGACCCGATGTCGAGGGCCACAATGCCGTCGAAGTACGCGCGCCGCCCGAGCCGGTCGTCGGCAATCAACAACTGCCCGATCATGGTCTCGACACCGGCATCGCCTGCGCGCGCGATCAGCTGGAGCAGTGCACCGCGGTCGGCGCTGTGCGGCAGCTGCCGCGTGAGCAGATCGAGCGCCGCCGGACGCAACATCAGGCGCAAGGCACCCTCAATCGCGACGCGACCGGACCCACTGCCAATCACGCGAAGCTGTGCCATCAATCGATACGCGACCACTTCCACGATGCCGCCATCGCCCCGGCGCTGCGCGTCGTCGAGCAGTTCTTCCAGGTCACGAACGGCGCGGGTCATCGCGTCATCACTACGCGCGGCCGCCAGGTGCGCCAACAGGCCAGCCGTCGATGTCGTCGGTGCTGTTTCGACCGGCGTCGGCAGCAATCGGGTGACGAGCACACTCCAGGAGCGTAGCATCTCGTGGGATGACGACTCGTCACCAACCGCTCCGACAGATATTGGGGTATCACCGATCACTTCGGGCGTCGCCAAGCGCTCATCGGCAACCGCGCCCCGCTGTTCCACCAGCAGCCGAGCCAGTGTCAGCAATTCGCCGGGTGCTGCGCCTTCACGCACCGTGATTGTGCCAATACCCATCGCAACGATGCGCTGCCGCAGCCGCTCAAGTCGTGCCTCGGGGAAGGACAGCACCGGTGTTGGCTCGCCGTCGAGCGCCAGCCCGCCGTCCACTATACGACACAACAGCGCACCTTCACGGGAACGCGCCGCGAGCTGTCGGAGCGCAGTGCGCACCTCGACGAATGCGGTTTCGTTCGCTGCGAGCGCAGTGGCGTCGGCGCGTGCCGTCGCGGCGAGTACCACCAGTCGGTCGACCAGCGCCGCCAGCGCGGGTAGCATCACCGCGGAGACGTTGGTTGTCACACGCGGCGCACCGCTGTCCGGCGTCGTGGTCGCTGCGCTGTGACTGGCGAATGTCCCGAATCGACTCATGACATGCAAGCTACAGTCAACCCCGCATGCGAGCACCGTCTGCCGTGACGCTCGAGCTGTGGTCGCCGGCCGCGTACAACTATCCGCTCCCCGAGGGTCATCGCTTTCCAGCGAGCAAGTACACGCTGCTCAGGGAGCGCGTCGTGTCGTCCGGGTTGGTGCGCGAGCACCAGCTGCATGACCCGCCGTTGGCGACAGATGCGGAACTGCTGCGCGTGCATGACGCGGACTATATGCGCAAGGTGCGGACCGGCACCCTGACGGACGCGGAAATTCGGCGACTGGGTTTCCCATGGAGCGCCGAGTTGGTTACGCGTGCGTCGCGCGCGGTGGGTGGCACGATTGCCGCTGCGCGCCACGCCGTCGACTACGGCATCGCGATGAATCTCGCCGGTGGCACCCATCACGCCTTCGCGGCGCATGGCGAAGGCTTCTGTGTATTCAACGATGTCGCCGTTGCCGTGCGCACGCTGCAGGCCGACAGCGTGATCCGTCGCGCGGCGATCATCGACCTGGACGTACACCAGGGAAACGGCACCCACGCCATTTTCGCCAACGACGACTCGGTATTCACGTTCAGCATGCACGGCGCACGGAATTTCCCGTTTCGCAAGGTGCCGGGCTCGCTCGATATTGCGCTCGACGATGGAACCGACGATGCGTGCTATCTCGAACTATTGACTACCGCGCTGCCTCGTGTCCTGCGCGAGGCCAGCGCCGATCTGGTGTGCTATCTCGCGGGCGCTGACCCGCATGCAGGCGACGCGCTGGGCCGGCTCGCACTGACGTTCGACGGGCTCCGGCGTCGCGACCGAATTGTCTTGACGCTCTGCCGCGAAATCGGACTGCCCGTCGCGATTGTCATCGCAGGTGGCTACGGACGCAACATTGACGATACCGTCGACGTGCATCTCGGCACCGTGGAAACAGCGCGCGACTTCGCGTGAGCGATCGCCGCGTGAGCGATCGCCGCGTGAGCCATGGCCGCCGCGCGATTGCCAACACGTGCTGGCAGTTGTCGGGTGTGGCGCTCGGAGTATTGTTCGCGACATGTCGCTGCCGATTCCTGCTCCGCGCGCTGACGGATACAGCGCTACCACGGAAACGCCGCTCTATTGGCGCGACGACGGCCCAGCCACGGCCGCACCGCTGGTGTTGCTGCATGGGGGACCTGGCGCGCACCACGACTATCTGTATCCGCAGATGCTCGCGCTCGCAGCGTCTCATCGCCTGCTGACGTACGACCAACGGGGCGGCGGACGATCACGGACGCCGGACGCCGCGCCCATCGTGTGGCAGACCCACACACAGGATCTGGGGCAGATCGCCACGGAACTCGGCGTCGTGCCGCCAACGATCGTCGGGTATTCGTGGGGTGCACTGCTCGCCATGCTGTACGCGCTGGAGTCCCTCAAGGGCGCGCTCGTACCGCCTGAACGGCTGGTACTGATCTCGCCAGCGCCAATCACACGCGCCTGGTGCGATGCGTTTGAATCAGAACTGGCGACTCGGCTCGGCGCACCACAGATCCGTGCGCTTCGCGAGGAGCTGGCGCGCTCGGGACTGCGCGAGCGCGACGTGGTGGCATTTCGTCAGCGCAGCTTCGAGCTGAGCGTGGCGGGATACTTCGCTGATCCGCGACTGGCAAGCGGACTGACACCCTTTCGCGTCCTGCAGCGGGTGCAGCAATCGGTGTGGGATAGCCTCGGCGAGTTCGACTTGCGAGCGCCCCTCGCAGCGCTGGCGCGTGCCGTTCGTCTGCCCGTCCTGGTGGTCCATGGTGCCGACGACCCGATTCCGCTGGCGTCCTCACAGGCCGCGGCTGACGCGCTGCATGCTGAACTGATCGTGCTCCCGCACTGCGGACACGTACCGTACGTCGAACAACCAACGCTACTGTTCGAGGCACTCCGTCGTTTCCTCCCGTCCTGACGTCCGCATTCCGTCGTCACATCGCCCTCACTGCCCGCCGATGCCTCCTCTCAGTGCTGTGTCGCAGACCCTCATCGGTAACGTTGAGGTGGACGGTCGCCAGTTCCGTGTGACGGTGCGCACCGCATACGACGGGATCGAGTTCGTCGGACGTCTCTGGTTTGCGGATGCCGACTGGGGGAACGCGGGAATCCCTGATCGCGGCGTGCTTCCCGGCCGGTCCGAAGAGGAAGTGTTGGCGCTGGCACAACGACTGCGTGCGGACGAACTGCTCAATCGTTATCGTCGCGCGAACGCCGAAAAACGGCGCTTCCACGGACTGCGCCAACTCACGACGGAACTGGTCTCGAAAATTCGGTATATGAATCAGGTCGCGATCAGCGTGCGCACCGGACTACTCGATGCCGAGGCGGCGGCCCAGGAATTGCAACTCACGGAAGCACAGCTCGGCGAGCTGGTGCAGCAGGCCAGAATGCTGGCCGGCGTCGAGAGTTAACCCACGCGCGCTCGGCGCGATCGCTGAACAGGTATATTCCGTCATGGATTGCCGAAGCGTTGCGCACACACTGACCCAGATCGCCACGCTCCTCGAATTGCACGACGAGGATCGCTTCAGTGTGCGCGCGATGCACACCGCCGCGCGCGCCGTGGGCGCGTATGGAGACCGGGCCCTCGCTGACGTGCTGGCGGATGACCCGTCCTCGTTCGACGGTGTCGCACCGACGGCTCGTGAGGTGCTTCTGGATATCGTCGAAACGAACGGGTCCGCCCTGCTCGAACGCTTGCAAGAAGACACGCCCGAAGGACTGCTCGAAATGCTGCGCGTACCTGGACTCGGACCGGCACGCATTCGGCTCATCCACGACGGGCTCAAGCTCGATACGCTGCAGGAGCTCGAACTCGCGGCGCGCGATGGGCGTCTTGCCGCGCTCCCAACGTTTGGCGAGAAAACCGCCGAAAAGATTCGCAAGGGCATCGCCGACTTACGCGCCACGGGCGCCTTCGTGCTGTGGCAACACGGGTACGCCGAAGCGCGACGTGTTCGCGAGTTCGTGCGTGCGCATGCTGACGTGCTGCAGGTAGAAATTGCCGGGTCGATTCGGCGCCGCTGTGAAGTTGTTCGTGATATCGACTTGGTCGCGTCTGTTCGCGGTTCGCCGTCACTGGTCGCTGCGGCCATCTCGCGGCTTCCAGGTGTACGTGAAGTGCTCGGCGGCGGTGGTCGCTCCCTCACACTGCGCTTTGACGACGGCGTGTTGGTGGACTTGGTGTGTGTGCGCCCGGAGCAGTTCGCGTTGGCGCTCTGGCGGGCAACGGGTAGCACGGCACACGTGCGACAGGTCACCGAGCGCGCCGCAGCACGAGGGCTGGTGCTGGCCGGCGATGAACTGCGCGGCGACGATGGGGTCCTGCTGCCCGTGCTCGAGGAACGTGATCTCTATGCGCATTTGCAACTGGCGTACATCGTGCCCGAGCAACGGGAGGCGCACGGCGAGGTCGAGGCCGCAGCGCGCGCACCATTTGATGCGCTCATTCAGGAATCGGATCTTGTCGGCGCCTTACACTGCCATTCGTTGTACAGTGACGGTGGGGCCAGCGTCGAAGGCATGGCCAATGCCGCGCGCGCACGCGGACTGCGCTACCTCGGCATCTCTGATCACTCACAGTCCAATCCGCATGCAGGCGGTCTGACGCGTGACGACATTCTGCGGCAGCATGACGAGATCGATGCGCTGAACGCGCGGTACGCGGCAAGCGGCGCGGATTTTCGACTGCTCAAGGGCCTTGAAGCAGACATCCTGCCCTGCGGCCGACTGGACTACGACACAGCGTTTCTCGACCGCTTCGACTTTGTGATCGGCTCGGTGCATTCACGTTACGGAATGAATGCCAGGCAAATGACCGATCGCGTGCTCAGAGCACTCGACGATCCGCATCTCACTATTCTTGGCCACCCGACTGGGCGGTTGCTGCTCACGCGAGAGCCGTACGCCATCGACCTTGAGGCCGTCATCGCGAAAGCCGCGCGCGTCGGGGTGGCGGTGGAGCTCAACGCCGATCCGCATCGCTTGGATATCGACTGGCAGGCCTGCCGCATCGCGCATGCCCATGGGGCCGTGATCTCGATCGGACCGGACGCGCACTCGCCACAAGGGCTCGAGCATTTGGAACTCGGTGTCGCCATGGCGCGAAAAGGTTGGTTGGTGGCCGCCGATGTACTCAACACACGCAGCGTCGCCGAGGTGTTGGCATTTGCCCGCACGCGGCGTGCCAATGGTGTGTTCGCGACCGGACCGCGCTTGGTGTCAACCACGACACTCGTCTCGCGGTAAACAGTGGCACGCAGCGGCGAGGGGAGTCGTGGCGGTCCACGACAACCGGTATCGGTGAAACGTCCCGGCAAGTCGACACGCGCCGCCGTCGCGGGCGACGCCAAGGCGGCCGGCAAGCAACCAACGGCGCGGCGCAACGTGCGCAGTCGTGGTGAAAAGCTGTCGCAGAAAGCGCCCGCGGTCGCCAAGTCACCAAAAACCAAAGTCGCGAAACGCATGATCGCGGCCGTTGTACTGGAACGGTTACGTGCGGAGTATCCGGACGCGCACTGTGAACTCGACTATCACAATCCGTTCGAGCTGTTATGTGCAACGATTCTCAGCGCACAGTGCACCGACGTTCGCGTGAACCTCGTGACGCCGTCGCTCTTTGCGCAGTACCCGGACGCTGCCGCGCTCGCTGCGGCCTCGCCGCCGGACGTCGAAGAGATTGTGCGCAGCACCGGATTCTTTCGCGCGAAAACGAAAAGTCTCGTTGGCATGGCGCAGGCGCTGCAAGCACGACATGCCGGCCAGGTGCCATCGAGCATTCCTGAACTCACTGCCCTGCCTGGCGTCGGACGGAAAACAGCAAATGTTATTCTGGGCAACGCGTTCGGCATCAACGATGGCATCGTCGTCGACACGCACGTGCAGCGCCTCAGTCGTCGGCTCGGCCTCACGCGAGAGCCCGACCCGATTGGCATTGAGCAGGAACTCATGCCTCTCTTTCCGCAGGAAAGCTGGGCCTTGCTCAGCCACCTCCTGATTTGGCACGGGAGGCGCGTTTGTGCGGCCAGAAAGCCGCTCTGTGGTGCCTGCGTCGTCGAGGCGATCTGCCCGAGCGCGAATTTGGACGACCGATAGGCGCATCGTCGGTCGACGCGCTATTTTCCCGTTTCACCTGAACTTTCGCATCCGAGGATTCTGTGCCAAAGCTGGCTACGTTCGAAACTTCCAAAGGGACGCTGGTCGCCGAGTTGTACCCGGCCGAAGCTCCGAAAACCGTCGAGAATTTTGAGAAGCTCGCCAATTCCGCGTTTTACGATGGCGTCAAGTTCCACCGAGTGATTGAGGACTTCGTCGTCCAGGGCGGCGACCCACTGTCGCGCGATCTGCCCAACGGCGATCGACGCGTCGGGACCGGTGGCCCGGGCTGGATGATTCAGTGCGAGACTGCCGGCAATCCGCACAAGCATGCGGTTGGGTCATTGTCCATGGCTCACGCCGGAAAGAACACGGGCGGCAGTCAGTTTTTCATCGTGCTGAGCGAGTCGAATACGCGTCACCTCAACGGGGTGCATACGGTCTTCGGCAAAGTCATCACCGGACTCGATGTCATCCCCACGATCGTCGCCAACGACTCGATGACCTCCGTGCGCGTTACCGACACCGACTGATCGCGGACACTCACCCTTTCCAACCAGAATCATGAGCGAGATCCATTCGGGACCTGGCAAGGACATGAGCGCTGCCTTCACGGGGTTGCTCCTCGGCGCGGTCTTCATCGGTGCCATTCTTTACGGCATTGTCCTGCTCACCAACAGCCATTTCGCAAAGGAAAAGGCCGGCGAAAAGAAGACGGCGTTGGTCCATGGCGCGGCCGTTGTGCCAACGATTTAAGCACCAGTCGCTGCGCTCGAGCGGCGAGATGCACTTGTGACATTGACGGCCGACCTTCCCCGTGGAGCGTCGGCCGTCGTCCTCACCACCCTCCCCCATGGTCACCCTCCCCACGCGAGCCGACGCATTGGCGTTGGTCGAATCCTGGACTCGCAGTGAGTCACTCCGCAGGCACATGCTGGCCGTGGAGGCCGCGATGCGTGCCTATGCGGTGCGGTTTGGCGAGGATGTGCAGCGCTGGGGGTTGGCTGGGCTCATCCACGACTTCGACTACGAACGATTCCCAAACGAGGCGCAGGCGGCCGACGCCGAACACCCAGCCGAGGGGGTGCGCTATCTCCGCTCGCTCGGTTGGCCGGAGGACATCTGCGACGCGGTGCTGGGACACGCGTCCTACACCGGGGTTGCACGACAGACGCGCATGGCGAAGGCGCTTTTTGCAAGCGACGAGCTCACCGGCCTGATCACGGCGTCCGCCTTGGTGAAACCCACGAAGGTCATCGCCGATGTCGACGTTACGGGCCTGCGGAAAAAGATGAAGGACAAAGGGTTTGCGCGCGGCGTCAACCGGGAGGACATCATTCTGGGAGCCGAGGCGCTCGGTGTGCCGCTCGACGAACACATTCGCATTGTCCTCGACGCCATGTGTGATATCGCCGGGCCACTGGGTCTTGCGGGCAGTGCGACAGCCTCAACGCCGTAGGCTGGGGATGCGTAGTTCCCGTGGAGATACCTCGCCCAATGACTTCCGCCGCCCTGCCGATTCCCGCCCTGAGGCCATTATCAGGACACGAACGTTCTGGCGTGGCGGAGCGATTGACTGGGCATCGCGTATGGATCGATGGAGCGTCGGTTGAACGGGTCGTTCCGCTGGGGCCGGTTGTGACCGGTCCCTCCGCACCGTCCGCTGACGTACTGGCAGAGCGATCGCTGGTGCTTGCGGCGCAGAATGGTGACAGCACCGCGTTCGCGGGCTTGGTGCATCGGCATCAGCGGCGCGCCTATGCGGTCGCGCGATCCATTGTGCTGTCGCATGACGATGCGGAAGATGCGGTGCAGGAGGGCTTTCTGCACGCGTTTCGGGCCCTGGCGCGGTTTCGTCCTGAACAAGCGTTCGGGGCGTGGCTGCACCGGATCGTGGCAAACGCGGCGCTGGACATCGCGCGGCGACGAAAAGTGCGCGATGCGGACGAGTTGCCGGAGACGCTGTCGTCTCCGCACCGCGATCCAGCGGAAGCGGACGAACTGCGCTCCCGTTTAACGTTGGCGCTGGACACGCTGGGCGAACGACAGCGCGCGGTCATTGTGATGCACGACGTCGAAGGCTACAAACACGCGGAGATCGGCGTACTCCTCGGAATTCCCGAGGGCACAGCGCGATCGGACTTGCACCATGCCCGTGCGCACTTGCGGCGCCAACTGGGCAACCTGCGGAGTATCGAATGATGGAGAAGAAGCGCACCGACAACCAACGCAGCCCAGGTGCCGATCCGTCGGTGACGGCACTGTTGCGCGCGGCGTATGCGGCGCCGCGTGATGACAGCTATTGGGCGGTCCTCGAGCAGCGCGTAATGTCGCGCTTGCAAGAGGCACCACAGGTGCTGGCGTGGTGGAGTTCGTTTGCCGAGTGGCGCACGGCGGGGCTGATCGCGGCAACCTTGGCCTTGCTGCTGGCTGGTGGGACCCTCGTACGCGAACAGTCGCGGTCCGCATCCGAGCGTGAACTCGCGGCCGGTGCCGCTTACGATGAGGTGTTCAACACCGCCGCTGAAAGCGAAGCGATTGCGTTCATCGGGAGGCCGAGCACGCCCGACGATTCCGCCGCTCGCTACCTGAATCCGCTTGGCCGCTATCCGCGCTGATTCGTCGTGTCCAACACTCCCCCCAAGTCGCTCGCCCTGATTTTCCTGCTTGGGGCATTTCTCGCCGGCGGCGCGGTTGGCTTTGCGGCCGATCGCGCGCTGGTCGAACCGCCGCGGCATCGGTACGATGAAAGCGCGATGCGCGATTCACTCGGCAAGGAACTGCAGCTGTCCGCGGTGCAACGTCACCAGGTCGATTCCATCCTTGATTGGGGTCGTGTCCGTCGCAATGAGATCATGAAACCCGTGCAACCTTCGCTCCGCGCTGCACGCGACAGCGGCCGCGTCCTCATCAACCAGTTGCTTGACAGCGCACAGCAAACGCGCTGGCGCAACATCCTCGAACGGATGCGCAACAGCGACAGCACGCGACGCCCACGGCAAGACCGGCAATGACCATGTGGCTGCGTGCCGTGCGCAACGGCCGAGCGGTGATCGCAGGGGCGGTCCTGGGGGCCGCCCCGTTGCACGCACAGGTGTCGGTGGACGATGGCGCGCGTCCCATCTCCCTGCGCGACGCGATCGACATGGCGCAGCGGAACGCGCCGGCGGTGATCGCCGCGCATGGGCTGGACCGCGTCGCGAATGGGGCGCACCGTTCCGCCGTTGCAGCATTCGCGCCGTCGCTGAATTTCACGGCCGGTACCGGTCTGACGAAGGGCGTGCAGTTCTTCCAGGGGCAGTTGGTGCCACTGACAGGCAACCCGTGGAATTACAACAACGGCCTCGCGGCAAATCTCGAACTGTTTGACGGCGGACGCCGCCGCTCCGAGCTCAATCGGGTGCGGGCCACGGGCGATGTGGCCGATCAAACATTGGTGCAGGCGCGCTTCGACGCCTCGCTGCAAGTGAAACAGCAGTACTACGCCGCACTGGCGGCCCGCGAATCGGAAGCGGCGGCGCGTGCGCAACTTGAACAGGCCGAACAGCAGTTGCGCGCGTCATCGGCTCGTGTCGCGGCCGGCGTCGCCACCAAGTCCGACTCGTTGCGATCAGCGATCGCCGTGGGCAATGCGCGTCTGGCCGTGCTCACGTCGCAGAACGATCTCCGCGTAGCCAACGCCGCGCTGACGCGCGTTGTGGGCTCAACGACCGCGGTCACCGCCTCACCATCAGATACGGTCGACATAGCGTCGGTCCTGCCGAACGAGGAGGAGCTGTCGAAACTCGCGGGCGATGGACCGGCGATCCGCCTCGCCGAAGCGAATTTCGGCGCGGCCAAAGCCACCAAGAAGTCGCAGCGGTCCCAGTATCTACCGGCGCTGACGATGTCGTACAACTACTCGTTCAACCAAAGCAGCAAGAGCTTCGCCGGTGGGAACCTGCTCCTGATTGGCGGCAACGACCCCAATCGGCAGACGATGAATTTCAATTTCTCCTATCCGATCTTCAACGGGTTCGCGCGTGAGCAGCAAACACTGCAACTCGATGTGGCGCTGACCAATACCGAAGCACAGCTGCGCGATGCGCGGCTGGCGGCACGGCAGAATCTCACGTCCCTCATGCGTTTGGTGCAAAACGCGCAGGCCCGCATTCAGGTGCAGCAGGCGTCCATCGCCGCCGCTGAAGAGGATCTGCGCGTCCAACAACAGCGGTACGCACTCGGCGCGTCGACACTGCTCGATCTGCTCACCTCGCAAACACAGCTGAATGTTGCACGACAAGCGCTGATTCAGGCGCGGTTCGATGCGCGCGTGGCACGCGCACAACTTTCGTCGCTCATCGGGCGTGAACTGTGAGCCTCACTGAAATCCCGACCCTGAGCCGGAGTATATTCGTGGTGAATGTCCACCAGTGTCGCGTGGCCGCGCAGACCATGGCGCTGCTGGCGCTGACCGTGGTGCTGTCGGCGTGCACGGCGAAGAAGGAGGCAGCACCAACGATCGGCACCGTCGTCGTCGATCGCCGCACCATTACGGTCGACGCCCAGGCCACCGGCGCCGTCGAGCCCATCAATGTGATCGAAGTGAAGTCGAAGGCGTCCGGCTTGATCATAAAGATGCCCGTCGAGATCGGCTCGCAGGTACGCGCCGGCGACTTGCTCGTGCAAGTCGACACGCGCGACGTGACGAATCAGTACGAGCAGGTCGAGGCCGACGCGCGCTCGGCGCAGGCCAGTCTCGATGTCGCGACGGCGCAGAAGAGCCGCTCGGATGAGTTGTACAAGACGCGCATCATCACCACCCAAGAGTATGAGGCGGCGCAACTCGCTTTGACGCAGGCGCAAGGACAGGTGATACGCGCTCGCGCCAACCTCGATCTGGCCAAGCAGCGACTCGAAGACGCGACCGTTGTGGCTCCGCGCGAAGGCACCATCATCGCCAAGCCCGTCGCTGTCGGTCAGGTGATCACGTCGGCGACCGGCGCATTTGGCGGAGGCACCACGCTGCTGCTCATGGCCGACTTGACGAAAGTGCGGGTTCGCGCGCTCGTCAATGAAACCGACATTGGCAACGTGCGCGCCGGACAGCCGGCACGCGTCACGGTCGACGCCTTTCCTGAGCGTCCATTCCAGGGCATGGTCGAGAAAATCGAACCGCAAGCGGTGGTCGTGCAAAGCGTGACCATGTTCCCGGTTATCATCTCGCTCGACAACAGCGAAGGATTCCTCAAGCCCGGCATGAATGGTGAGGTGTCGCTGTTGGTGGCACGGCGCGAGAATGTAGTCGCTGTTGCCAACGATGCTGTGAAAACCGTCCGTGAAGCGGCGACCGCGGCCAAGCTGGTCGGTCTCGATCCAGATTCGGTGTCGGCGATGGTCCGCGACGCGCAGGCAAAACTTGGGGGCGGACGTGGCGGCGCTGGTCAGCCTGTAGGCGACGTACCTGCGACACAGTCAGTGCCGATGGGCGAGGCAACGCCTGCGGGCGGCGCGCGCGGTCGTCGGGGTGGTGATGGTGGTCGCGATAGTACCTCGCGCGGTGCGCAGGGCAGCCGCGGCGGTGATGTCAGCGGATCGCGGCGAAGTGGCGGAGATTCCACGCGCGGCGGTGGTCGTCGCGGTGGCGGTGACCAAAGCGCTGGCGGCCAGGGTTCTGGACGCGGTGGTCGCGGATCCGGTGGTCAAGGTGGCAACAGTGGTCAAGGTGGCAACAGTGGTCGCGGTGGCCAACGCTCGGCGGGTGCCAGTTCGGCGCCGACACTGAGCGGTGCTGCGGCCGGCGGTCGTCCCGGCGGTGCGGTGCGAGCCCGTTCAGGCCTGGTCTTTGTACAAAATGCGGCTGGGGCATTCGAACCCAGACTCGTCCGCCTTGGGGCTACCAACTACGACTATTCTGAAGTGCTCTCTGGTCTGGTGGAGGGTGAAAAGGTTGCCACGCTGAACGTTGCGACACTGCAGGCCAAGCGGGACGCGCAGAACGATCGCTTCCGCAACAACAGCACAGTGCCCGGCGTGCAGCGCACGACCGGCGGTGGTGGACCCGGCGGGGGTGGTGGGCCGGGCGGCGGCGGTGGGCCCGGCGGTGGCGGCGGTCGTCCGCCCGGGGGGCCGTGATGGTATACGCTGAGGTCGCCGTCTGATGCTGTACGCTGAGGTCTTCCGCGTCGCGATCGGCGCACTGCGCGCCAACAAGCTGCGGTCGTTGCTCACCATGCTCGGCATCGTGATCGGCGTCGGCGCGGTCATCGCGATGGACGGCATCGGCCGCGGCGCGCAGTCGGCAATCAAGTCGCGCATCACGGCCCTTGGCACCACCCTGCTGACCGTGTCGCCCGGCCAGGTGCAGAATCGTGGCGTAGCGTCCGACGCCGATCGTGCCAAGCTGACGATGAACGATGCCGCCGCCCTTGAGGAACAGGGCCAGCTCATGACGGCCGTGCAACCAGAGATGTCGCGTCAGTTGCAGGTCCAGTACAACAGCAAGAACGCCAGCACACAGATCGTCGGCACGACGTCCAATTACCTCGAAGTGCGCAAATATGAACTGGCGGCCGGTCGCATGTTCACGTCGCAGGAAGACGTGGGCAAGCAACGACTGGCGGTGCTCGGCCCGGAAGTGGTCAAGAACCTCGGTGCCGAGAAGGCGGAGAGCATGATCGGCGAGTCCGTGCGCATCCGCGGCATTCAGTTCACGGTCATCGGCGTGGTGAAGACGAAAGGGCAAGCGTCGATGTTCCAGAATCCAGATGACCAGGTGCTGGTGCCACTCAACACGGCGCGATTTCGCGTGATTGGCACTGACCGTGTGCGCTCGATCTCGGTGCTCGCGGTCTCTGAGGAGAAGATTCCGGAAGCGATGGCCGAGATTCAGAAAATCATCAGGCGCGAGCACCGCACGCCGCGTGAACGCGACGACGATTTTCAAATCCGCAATCAGGCCGATTTCCTGACGACGGCCGCCGAGACGAGTGCCGTCTTTGGTTCGTTGCTGGCCGGGATCGCAATGGTGTCGCTCCTCGTTGGCGGGATCGGGATCATGAATATCATGCTGGTGTCGGTGACCGAACGGACCCGCGAGATCGGCGTACGCAAGGCGTTGGGTGCAACCAGCATGAACATCCTGTTCCAGTTCCTCATCGAAGCCATCGTACTCTGCCTGCTCGGCGGTGCCATCGGCGTCGCCCTCGGTGGAGGTGGAGCGATCGCCTTGAGCAAGTTTGCCAACTTCAACACCGAGATTTCGAGCCAATCGGTGGTGCTGGCGTTTGTCTTTTCGGCCGTGGTCGGTGTTGTATTCGGCGTGTGGCCTGCGCGGCGCGCGGCAAAGCTTGATCCGATCACGGCGCTTCGCTACGAGTAGGTAGTAGGTTCGACCCTCGGGGCTTACCCCGAACGGCTGGCGCACAACTAGATTGCGCGCGAGCATCCTATGACTTCCGACTCGACTCCGGCTAACCCGGCTTCATCCGCTGGGTCCGGCCCTGATAGCAGCATCGGTCGGCCTACGCCGACTTCGTCCGCGCCAACCGACCCTCTGCTGCGCCACCCGACTGGACCGTCCGTAGCGGCCATTGACGGTGTGGACGCCAGCGCGGCTTTGCCAGGCGTCGAGATGCGCGCGACGACAGGGATGTTTCCGTCGGCGCTGGCGCCGCGGGCGCAACATCATCGCGATGAGCATCCGACCGGTAAACGCCTCACGATCCTCACGCTCACGGCGCTTGGGGTGGTCTACGGCGATATCGGCACCAGTCCGCTGTACGCCTTGAAGGAATGCTTCGGCCCCGTGTACGGACTGCAGCCGACGCCGGCCAACGTGTTCGGCGTGCTCTCGCTGGTCGTCTGGGCCCTCACGCTCGTCGTGAGCGTGAAATACGTCAGCTTCATCCTCCGGGCAGACAATCGCGGCGAAGGCGGCACGTTCGCGCTGCTCGCACTGATCTTTCCACGTCGCGCGGAGAGTGGCAGTAGTGGGCGCGGGCGACTGATCGTTGCACTCGCACTGTTTGGAACGGCTCTGCTGTACGGCGACGGGATTATCACTCCGGCGATGTCGGTGCTCGGTGCGATGGAGGGGCTGGAAATTGCGTTGCCAAATCTCACTAGTGCCATCGTTCCGCTCGCGGTAGTGATCCTCGCCGTCTTGTTCGCTGCGCAACGTGTCGGCACCGATCGCGTCGGCAAATTGTTCGGACCGGTGATGCTCCTCTGGTTTGGTTCGATCGCTGCACTCGGTATCGTCGAGATTTCATCCAATCTGTCCATTGTCGGATCGGTGAACCCGATTCACGCCGTTCGGTTCGCCCGTGAGCACGGCATCATGGCCTTTGTCATCCTTGGCTCGGTGGTGTTGGTGGTCACCGGCGGTGAAGCACTGTATGCCGATATGGGGCACTTTGGCCGGCGACCGATCCGTCTCGCATGGCTGGCGCTCGTTTTCCCTGCCTTGCTCCTCAACTACTTCGGTCAGGGCGCGTTGCTCATCCGTGATCCAAGCGCGGCGGCCAACCCGTTCTTCCTGCTCGCACCAAAAGCGTTGCTGATTCCGTTGTTGGTCATCGCGACGATGGCGGCAATCGTGGCATCGCAAGCGCTGATCTCCGGCGCCTTCTCGATTACACGTCAAGGCATTCAGCTTGGCTACATTCCGCGCATGGAGATCCGTCACACCTCGGTCACCGAGGAAGGACAGATTTACATCCCGGAAGTGAACTGGTTCATTGCCGTGGGCTGTCTGGTCATCGTGGTGATGTTCAAGAACACGTCCGCGCTGGGCGCCGCGTACGGCATCGCGGTCACGGGCACGATGCTCATTACGACCCTGCTCTTTCACGTCGTCGCACGGCTGCGATTCCGTTGGCCCGCGTGGAAAGCGTGGCTGGTCACCTGCAGCTTCCTCGTCGTCGACATCGCGTTTTTCAGTGCCAATGCGATCAAGGTGGCCAACGGTGGCTGGGTTCCGCTGGCGATTGGGCTCGTGCTATTCGTGCTGATGATGACATGGAAACGCGGACGGTTGCTGCTGAGCGAGCGACTCAAGGAAGGCTCGATGCCGATGTCGCTTTTTCTCGAAGGCGTGGAGAAGGGTTCGGTACATCGCGTCGCTGGCACCGCCGTCTTTATGACGGGCAACGACGATGGCGTGCCACCCGTACTCCTCCATCATCTGAAGCACAACAAGGTGCTGCACGAGCGCGTGCTCTTTGTGTCGGTGAAAACCTCGGACTACCCGGAGACTCGCCCGAGCGAACGCGTGCGCTTGATGGCGCTCGGGCATGGATTTTATCGCGTGGTCGCCACGTACGGATTCATGCAGTCGCCCAACGTCCCGCAGCTGCTGGAAGTGGTCGATCAGATGGGCATACGCTGCAAGCCGATGGAGACAAGCTATTTCCTCGGTCACGAGCGCCTCATCCCGGGTCCTGGACGCCCTGACGATCCCTTCAAGATCTCGCGCTGGCGCAAGGTCATCTTTACTATCATGGCGCGGAACGCCCGGTCTGCCACGGAGTTCTTCGGCATCCCATCCAATCGAGTGGTCGAGCTGGGCACGCAAGTCGAGCTCTGACCCATTGCACTGGGGGTACGCCAGTGGAAACCAATGCGTCGGCCGAGCGCCGCGCCTACAGCCAGATGAGAGCCTCATGAAGCGAGAGTACGCGGAATTCGCGTTGTCGGTCGGTCCCGCTGACGCATTTCGGTCGTTGCCTGACAGCCAGACGGCACTGTTGGACACAAGTCCGCGACCCGCCTTCGTATTCGACCGGTATTTCCGCGTGCGGTTCGTCAACACGGCCGCACTCATGCTGGAGCGCACCGGTCGCGATGAACTTATCGGACGTGTCGTGTGGGAGCAGTTTCCAGACTTCGCGTCCTCGCTCTTTCATCAAGAATGCGCTGCGGTGCTCGCGGATCGAACCGTGCACGAGTTCGACGTTGCGCGACACGATCGCACCTTTGCTGTGTGCGCATACCCATTTGACGATGGCGTGGTGACGCTGCTCGAAGATGTGACGGCACAGCGACAGCACCAACAGTCTCTCCGAGAGGCAGCACAGACGCAGAAGCTCGATGCCCTCGGCATGTTTGCCGGTGGTGTCGCACACGATTTCAACAACGTCCTCGTCGGAATACTGGGCAACGCATCGCTCGCCCTCCTCGATCTGGATGCGCAGTCGGCAGCACGACGTGCCGTTGAAGAGATCGAACGCTCGGGCCAGCGCGCCGCAGATCTGACGCGACAGCTGTTAGCGTATGCGGGCAAGGGCCGGTTCGTGGTCGAACGCGTGGACGTCACGTCGATGGTCAACGAAATGGCACCGCTGCTGCGCACCGCGGTGGCCAAGCACGCCTCCGTCCAGCTCGAACTGCCAGCGGATTTACCGGGTATCGACGTCGATGCCGCACAGCTGCGTCAAGTGATCATTAACCTGGCAGCAAACGCGTCGGACGCATTGGCGGACCGTTCGGGACTGATCACCATTCGCGCCGGCCGGAAATACCTCAACGCGGACGCGCTGACGACCTGCGTGGCCGGCTCAAACGCGGTGCCCGGAGAGTTTGTGTTTGTCGAAGTCCGTGACGGCGGCGGCGGCATCGACAGTGAATTATTGGCGCACATCTTCGACCCGTTCTTTTCCACGAAAGCGAAAGCGCGCGGCCTTGGTCTCGCGGCGACGCTCGGCATCATGCGCGCGCATCGCGGTGCGCTGCGCGCCGAAAGCGTCGTGGATGTCGGCACGACGATGACACTCTACTTCCCCGCCAGCGAGCGGACAACGCGCGGCGAGGTAGTCACGCGCGATGCGGATTGGCGCGCCAGTGGTCGTGTGCTCGTGGTGGACGACGAGGCCAGCGTCCGTGCCGTCACCAGTGCGCTCTTGCAGCGTCGCGGATTCGAGGTCAGAGTTGCCGCCGACGGCTTTGAGGCGCTCAAAGAGTTCCGCGATCAACCATCGGCCTACTCACTGGTCCTGCTGGACCTCACGATGCCCGGCGTGGGCGGTGAAGTCACGTTCCGGCAGATGCGTGAACTTCGCCCGGACCTGCCCATCGTGCTGATGAGCGGATACAACGCGCATGAAGTGGAGCGCCTGTTCGCCGACCGCGGCCTGGCCGGGTTTCTCCAAAAACCGTTTCGTGCCGACGACCTCTACGCAACGGTCTCCCGCATTCTGGAGACCACGCCCACCACTGCTGGCGCGCGATAACCGCGCGTCAGTCGCCCATCACGGCGGTGGGTACCATGGCGCCGGATGGTACGCGCGCCGCTTTTGTCCGCCCACGACGTGATTTGAGCCCGTCCAGATACGTGTAGACGACGGGGGTGATGTACAGGGTAATCAGCTGCGAGAAGGCCAGTCCGCCAACGACGGCCAATCCAAGCGGCTGCCGCGACTCACCACCCGCACCGTAGCCGACGGCGATCGGTAGCGTGCCCATGAGCGCGGCCATCGTCGTCATCATGATCGGTCGAAACCGCACGCGTGCCGCTTCCGCGATCGCGTCACGCGCCGTCATGCCATGCTCCCGTTCGGCTTCGATCGCGAAGTCAATCATCATGATCGCGTTCTTCTTCACCAGACCGATCAGCATGATGATACCGACGTACGCGTAGACGCTCAGGTCTTTGCCGAAGATGAGCAGCGTGATCAGCGCGCCGACCGCGGCGAACGGCAGGCCGGACAGAATCGTCAGTGGATGAATAAAGCTTTCGTAGAGAATGCCGAGCACCATGTAGATGACGAAGATCGCCACAAACAGCAGGGCCAGCAGTCCGTTCTGGGCTTGTGCGAAGGCCTGCGTATCACCGGACAACGCGGTGCTCACGTCGGACGGCAAGACGGCGCGGGCCTCGCGCTGCACGGCATCCACGGCCGTGCCGAGTGCCACATTCGGGCGGGTATTGAAGGAGATCGAAACTGAAGGCAATTGCCCGTTGTGCTGAATGCTTTGCGGTCCAACGCCCTTCGTAAAGCGTGCGACGGAACCAAGCTGAATGAGGTTGCCGGTATTGGAGCGAATGAAGAGTTGACTCAACGCCGTCGGGTCGCGTTGGAATTGCGGTTTCAGTTCGAGCACCACCCAATACTGATTCGTCTGTGTGTAAATCGTCGAGACTTGTCGCGAGCCATACGCGTTGTAGAGTGCTTGTTCGATTTGGCTGGCCGTGACACCGAGCACCGACGCGCGCTCGCGGTCGATCTCGATGCCCACCTGCGGATTGCCCACTTGCAAGTCGCTCGAGATCCCTTCGAGTTCAGGCAAGTCGCGCATACGCGCCTCGAGCGCGCGCGCGGACGTGTACAGCAACGCGATGTCCGCCGCTTGCAAGGCAATCTGGTACGAACTGTTACCGCGTCGACCGCCGATGTTGATCGGTGGGTTGTTGCGAAAGAACACTTGCACACCAGGAACTTTTGACGTGGCGCGTGTCAGCTGCCGAATCACCTGGTCGACGTGCGGCCGCGCACTTCGATCCACGAGTGTCAACTGCAGTCGGCCGCTGTTGCTTCCGCCACCGCCACCGCCACCGCCACCCACCGACCCCAGTACGAACTTCACATTCGCATCGTTTTGTACGAGCAACGCCACCTCTCGCACCTTGGCGGCCATCGCCTCGAAGCCGATGCCCTCCGGTCCTTCTATCGATCCCGACAAGCGGCCCGTGTCTTCGGACGGCAGGAATCCTTTCGGGATGTACATGAAGAGCCCGATGGTCAGGGCCAGCATCAGCAATCCGAACCCGGCGGCCAACCCACTATGGCGCATGACCCACGCCAGCGAGCGCACATACCCACCCTCGGTCCGCGTATACAGCCGCTCCACCGAACGCCACTTACCGCCCGTATCCGTATGCACATCGGCCGCGCGCAGAAAGCGCGCACATAGCATCGGGGTCAGTGTCAGCGAGACGAACCCGGACACCAAAATCGCCACACCGATCGTCACGGCAAATTCACGGAACAGCCGACCAACGAGTCCCGGCATGAAGAGCAGGGGTATAAAGACCGCCACCAGCGACAGCGTCATCGACAAAATCGTGAAGCTGATTTCCCTGGAGCCATCCAATGCCGCTTGCATTGGCGTTTTGCCTTTCTCGATATGCCGCACGATGTTCTCAAGCATGACGATCGCGTCATCGACCACGAAGCCGACCGCCAGCGTGAGCGCCATCAGCGACAGGTTGTCGAGGCTGTAACCGAGCATCCACATGACCGAGCACGTGCCGATCAACGAGAACGGCAGGGCCAGCGACGGGATGATGGTCGCCCGAACGTTGCGCAGGAACAGGAAGATCACCATCACCACCAGCAGCAGCGTCAGCGTCAATGTGAACTTGACGTCATTGACCGAGTGCCGGATGGAGTCCGCCCGGTCGAAGATGGTTTCCACGGCAACACTGGGTGGCAGTTGGGGGATCAGCTGTTCCATGATGCGCGTCACGCCCTTCGAGACTTCCACCGTGTTCACACCAGGCTGCCGAATGATCGACAGCGCAATATTTGAGCGACCATTCAGTTCGCTCATCGAGCGAACGTTTTGCACGTCGTCAATGACATTGCCGAGATCACCAAGGCGTACGGCGGCACCGTTGCGATAGGCAATCACAAGCTGTCGGAACGCTGTCGCATTCTTCAGCTGACCGGATGCTTGCAGCGTGAACGACTGGTTCGGACCCATCAAAATGCCTGCGGGCTGGTTCGAATTGCCCTGGTTGATCGCCTGCTGGACTTCATCGATGCCAATGCCGCGCTGCGCAAGGGCACCGGGATCGAGTTGCACGCGCACCGCATACTTGGCCGAACCAAACACTTGCACCTGGGCAACGCCGGTCACCGTGGACAGTCGCTGCGCAATGAATGTTTCCGCATACTCGTTCAACTCAATGCGGGAGAGTTGATCAGAGTTGAGGCTGAACATCATGATAGGCGCGTCCGCACCGTTCGCCTTGTTGTAGGACGGCGGATTGATGCCCTGCGGCAGCTGGCGTAACGTTTTCGAGATCGCTGATTGGACGTCGGCGGCGGCTTTGTCGATGTCGCGATCGAGCGCGAACTGCAACGTGACGTTCGTGTTTCCCTGAGAACTCGACGACGTGATGTTGTCGATACCCGATATGGTGGTGAACTGCTGCTCCAGCGGCGTTGCCACTGAGGTGGCCATCACCTCAGGGCTGGCCCCTGGCAGTGAGGCGGACACGGTAATCGTTGGATAGTCAATCGTCGGCAAATCGCTTACCGGCAACTCGCGATACGCCAGAATGCCAAAGACGAGGATGCCCACCATGACGAGCGTTGTCATGACGGGCCGCTTGATCCAGATCGCGCTCATGTTCATGGCTTGCCTCCTCGTCCGCCAGTCTCGCTGCCACGCCCGCCTTCGCCACTCGGGCCCCCTGCCCCTCCGCGACCGCGACCTCCCCGACCGCCTCGTCCGCCGCGGCCACGACCGCCGCCCGCTCCCGCCGCGTCAACTGATCGCAGTTCGACTTTTGCTCCGTCGGCCAAGCGCGACTGTCCGTCGACGATGATCTGCTCGTTGCCCATCAGCCCACTGTCGATCTTGGTCACTGCACCCGACTGCCGTCCGACTTTCACACTGACGCGTTCGGCCCGCGAACTGTCGCCAATGATGTAGACAAACGAACCGGCCGCTGTGGTCACCACCGCAACCGTGGGCACGGTCACCGCCGCGCTGTCAACCGACAGTTCGAGCCCCACCGACACAAACTGACCCGGCCACAACCCGCGGTTCTCATTCGGCACGCGAGCCTTGAGCAATACGGATCCGGTCGTGCGATCGACGACATTGTTCACGAAAGCGAGTTGACCTTGCGCCACCTTGCTGCTGTCGCTGGCGTTTGTCGTGATGCTCACCGCCAATGCTTTATCGAGACCCGCCCGCTTTCGCATTTCTGCGAAATCGCGCTCCGGCACGCTGAAGCGCACCAACACCGGCCGGATTTCGTTGATCACGACCAGCGGTGGGTCGGCTTGCGCGCGGACGAGGTTGCCCGCCTTAATTGCCAGCTGCCCAGTGCGGCCCGATATTGGTGCGCGCACCGTGGTGTTGTCGAGGTCCAGCTGCGCCTTCTCCACCGAGGCACGATCGCCGGCCACCGTCGCCGTCAGCGCCGATGCATCGGCGTATGCCTGATCGAGCGCCTGACGGGTGATATAGCCGTCCTTGGCCAGACCGGAAAAACGCTCAGAGTCTGCGCGCGCGCGTACCAGCTGCGCCTGATCGCGAGCAAGCAACCCCTTGACCCGATCGAGTTCGGCCCGAAACGGACGCGGGTCGATCTGAAAGAGCATCGTTCCTTCGCGCACTTCGTCGCCCTCGGCGATCCCGACCTTGATCAGCATGCCGGAAACGAGCGATTGCACCGACACCGTGCGATTGGCTTCAACTTCGCCATTGGCGACGATCACATACGGCAACGGCCCCTTGGTCGCCGACTTGGTGGCAACGACGGGTGCGGATCGCGGCGGTCGAGCCGTGTCCTTACAGCTCGTGACGACAAACAGTCCAAGCATCGCGGCGCTGACACCGCAGATATTGACGAGGCGGCGCGCTTGGCGCGGCCATGAGTTTTGTGCTGGCATTCGCTCGGGCGAACAACGGAACAGCGCGCCGAACTCTGGGCCGGATGGCGGCAAAGTGGCGCGCCACTGAGTACTCGGACGCTCGCCAAGATAACGTCGGCGAGTACCAGACCGTTGCGGACCTCCCTAACACGCCACCTACATCAGCACCCGAATGGTGCGGCGTGGGACGAGCCGCATTGCGCCACTGCTGTCCCGGTCCGTCCGAAGCTGCATCCGCAGCCCGTTGCCGCGCATCTGCTCCATCGCCTGCTCAATCTCGCGTCGCAGCAATACACCGGGCTCCTCTGCCGCACCAGCAGCGCGTGGGGACCTCGGCACCGAAAGTACGCGTGGCAGCGTGAAGGACATGCCATCGTTGAACATGGACATCTCAAATCCCTGTGAAGGCAACTCCGAGGCGTCCACTGCGGTGACGGTGACGTCGCGGTAGCGCCCGCCGCCGAAGACTCGCAACGCGACCTGCCCTCCCGGCGCCACCTTTTGCACCTCACGCACAAACCGATTCACGCGTGCAGTCGCCGACGCGGCATCTTCGGTGTCCTCACGCGGTACGCGAACATCCACGCCATTCACCGACGCGATACGTTCGCCTTCCGTGATACCGGATTTCTCGACCGGTCCGTTCGCGGTCACCGACGAGATAAACAAGCCCAGCGAGTCCCGAATACTTCCAGTGGTCCCAACATTCACACCAATCACCGCGCGCTGATGGTCTGCACCGCTCGACGTCGCCACGCGACGCACCGCACTGCGGTTGAGATCGGCCGCCGACACCGTCTTTACTTTGACCACTCGCGACTGTCCGCTCGCGGCGACACGCAGCTCGACATCGTCGCCCGGTTTTGCACGCGCCAGTACTCGTTGCAGCCGACGCACCGCCACGCCGGACAACGCGTCGTCATCGGCATCACTGCGACTCACTCGCAGGCTCGTGCCATTGATCGCCGTAATGACGTCGCCCGCCTTGAGACCGGCCGCGAGCGCCGGACCACCTGCGTCCACCGCGTCAATTCGAACGCCAGCCGTATCGCTCGGCGGACCACTCGCCAGCGTCACACCGATCACGGCGCGCGTGCTGCCGCCGAATTCAATCGACATGCTGCTGGGCAGACGTTCAATGCGCGCATCGCCGCGTACAATCGGCGGCGTGGTGGATCGTGTGCCCTGCGCCAGCAATGAAGTCGACACGCTGGCGGTGAGCAGGAGAACGGTTCGCAAAAGTGCCTGTCGCATGATCGGTCTCGTCGAGTTAGAGGTTCACGAGTACGACACGCGGGCCAATCGAACGGTTTCCGCTCAGGGACGAATCACTGGCGCGGGCGCGCCGCCGTGCCGAACGCCGCGCGATACAACAGCGGACCGGCGGCAGCTGCGCCGAGTGCGCCGAGCAACGCGGTGGCGCCAAGATCGCCACCTTTGAACAACAGCCACATCGTGAAGATCAACGTGCCCATCGGCATCGCAGCGAGCCCCACAATGCCACGCGTCCCCAGTGGCACGCGAAATGTCCCGCGCAGCAGCGGTTCCCGCACGCGCAGCTGAATCAATGCCGCGAATTCCATCGCCATCGCCATCGAATACAACACGACGTCGGCGACGACCAGCTGGGCGAACGGCAGCAGTGTAAACGCCGAATAACAGAGTGCCGATACCAGCACGGCGCGACTGGGATTGCCGCGCGCGTCGAGTGTCGACAGGGACTTGGGCAGCAGGCCGTCGAGCGACATGGCCAGGGGGATGCGCGAGTACGCCAGCAACAGCGCATTGAACAGGGCGAGGGCGCTGATGACGCCAGCCGCTGCGACCGCCACAGCCAGCGCTGGTCCGAGCGCACCGCCGCTGGCGCGCGCAATGGCTGGCCAGCCGCCGTCAGTCCAGGTTGTCCAGTCCGTCGACGCGAGCGTGGCCGATACCGGCAGCAGATTGCCCAACACGACTACGCCGAGGGTGAGCGCCAGGGCACGGGGATAGGTGCGAGACGCTTCGTGAATCTCGCCGCCAACAGTGCTGGCGTTGTCCCACCCGAGAAAATTCCAAAGCACGGTAGATAGACCCACGCCGAGGGCGCCAAACGTCGATTCACCGGGCTTGGCAAACGGCGTCCACGGCACATGCGTGATGTGCGGCACGGCGGCGAGTGTAATGGCAAGAAAGACGGCCAGAATTGTGCCCGCGGCCCACATAGAGACTTGGCCCACTCGCCCTGCACCGCGCAGGTTGATCGCCGTGCACCCCCAGATCATTGCCAACGCGATAACCCAATGCTGCGCAGGCGACAGGGCGGGGAAAAAGAACGCCAGATATTGGTTCAACAGGACGGGGTAGATCGCCATATCGACCAGGGAATAGCACCACGTGCACCAGCCGTTCTGGAAGCTCCAAAATGGGCCAAAGGCACGGCGCACCCACCGATAGTATCCGCCTTCTTCCGGCAGCATGCTCGCCAACTCGCCAATGAGCAGCGTTTCCGGAATGCTCCAAAACAGCGGTACCAGCACCAATAAGAGCAGCGATGCACCGGGGCCGATCGCTTGCACCAGCCCCTCAATCGAGAAGGCGCCGCCGGATGTGTTGAAGAACATCACGGCGGCGAGAGACAACGTGCCGAGCGACCGCCGGAGCCTCACCCGACGACGATGTTGAGCAGTCGTTTCGGAACGAACACCACCTTCTTCACCTCACCGACCAAAAACTTTGCAATCCCGTGATCCGCCCGGGCGGCGGCGAGCGCATTCGCTTCGTGAACGTCGCTGGCGACACGCAATTTTCCGCGCACCTTCCCGTTCACCTGCACGACTAACTCCACCTCGTCGTCGACGAGCATTGCCGGATCGAACGTGGGCCACCCGCCGTCAAACACGCTCCCCGCCTGCCCCAGCTCGGCCCAGCATTCTTCCGCCAAATGCGGTGCGTAGGGCGCCACCATTTGCACCAACGGCATTACCTCAGCACGCTGCGCCACACGGTCTCCGCGGCGCACCGCGTTGAGATATTCCATCATCGCCGCAATTGCCGTGTTGTACGCGAGCGTCCCGCTGTCATCGCCAACCTTTTTGATCGTGCGATGCAGCTTGCGCATCACGTCAATGTCGATCGCTCCATCGGTCGATACATCGCGCACTGTCGCCCAGAGCCGATCGAGAAACCGACGCACACCGCTAATGCCTTTGTGCTGAAAGTCGCCCCCTTCTTCGTACGGTCCGAGAAACATGAGATACATGCGGAACGCATCGGCGCCCCACTCTTCCATGTACACGTCGGGATTGATGACGTTGCCCTTGGACTTGGACATCTTCGCGCCGTCACGGATGATCATGCCGTGCGCGCGAAAGCGCGTGAACGGTTCTTCGAATCCGATATGCCCGGCATCGTGCAGCACCATCGTCACGAAACGCGAATAGAGCAGATGCAGCACCGCATGTTCGTTGCCGCCGATATAGGAATCGACCGGCAGCCACTTGGCGGTTCGCGTTGGGTCAAAGGCGACGCGCGTGTCGCTGGCGCTCGGATAGCGCAAGAAGTACCACGCACTGTCGAGAAACGTGTCGGACACATCGGTCTCGCGTCGCGCCATCGCACCACACGTCGGACAGGGCACGCGATACCATTCCTCGTGTCGCGCTAAGGGCGAAATTCCCGAGTCGTCCGGCTTGAAGTCCGGAATAAATGGCAACGCTACCGGCAGTTGCGATTCCGGCACGGGCACGACACCGCAGGCGTCGCAATAGATGATCGGAATCGGCGGCCCCCAATAGCGCTGGCGCGAGATGCACCAATCATGCAACCGATAGTTCACCACTGGCGTCGCATGCCCGTGCTCGGCCAACCACGCGGTGACGTTCGATTTCGCTTCACGCACCGCCATGCCATCAAACTGCGCGGAGTTCACGATCACACCGTCGGCATCGTCGGTGTATGCGCTGTCGCCGAGCGGTGTGGTTGCGTCATCTCCCGAGGCAGCGACCACGCGCACGATGGGCAAGTCGAACGCGCGAGCGAAGTCGAAGTCCCGTTCATCATGCCCAGGCACCGCCATGATGGCACCGGTGCCGTACTCCATCAGCACGTAGTCGGCAATCCAGATGGGGATCGGTGTACCGGTTGCCGGATTCGTCGCATACGCTCCGGTAAAGACGCCCGTCTTCGCTTTCACACTTTTTCGCGAGATGAGATCCTGGCGCTTGGTGGCCGCTTGATACTCGCGCACGGCGTGGCGCTGGGCATCGCGGGTGACCGCGTCGACCAGCGGATGCTCTGGTGCCAGCACGAGATACGTCGCGCCGAAAATAGTGTCGGCCCGCGTGGTGAATACGCGTACGTGCTCAGAGGCCCCTTCTACATGAAACGTGAGCTCAGCGCCATGCGAGCGACCGATCCAGTTGCGCTGCGCTTGCTTTGTCACCACTGACCAGTCGAGCGCATCGAGGTTGTTCAACAAGCGTTCAGCGTAACTGCTGATCTTGAAGAACCACTGTTCGAGAAACCGCTGCTCAACAGCCGTGCCACAACGTTCGCACAGGCCGTTCTCGACCTGCTCGTTAGCGAGTACGGTTTTGTCGGTGGGACACCAGTTCACGGCCGCCGCCTTTTTATAGGCGAGTCCCTGCTTGTAGAGTTGCAGAAACACCCACTGCGTCCACTTGTAGTAGTCCGGTCGACTAGTGTCCACTTTGGAGCGCCAGTCGACCATGAGTCCGGCGCGTTCGAGCTGCCGCTGAAAGTTGGCAACATTTTTTGGCGTCAACTCCATCGGATGGGCGCCGACCTTGAGCGCGTAGTTCTCGGAGTGAATGCCAAACGCGTCGTAGCCGAGTGGCTGAAACACCTGATGACCCTGCAGGCGACGAAAGCGCGCGGAGATGTCGCTGCCGGTGAAGGCGAACAGGTTGCCGACGTGCAGCCCCTCCGCCGACGGGTACGGGAACATCATCAGGGCATAGAACGGGTTCGGTGCACCATCAAGATCGACCGCGTTGGTGCCGCGCTCGGCCCAGCGCAGTTGCCAGCGCGTTTCGACGGTTGCGGGATCGTACGGAACGGGCGGAGTCTGATCGGAGCTGTCGGCGTGGGTCATCGGTCGAAGATAACGCGACGCCACAGAGTGACCATGCCGACACCGTTCGCCGAATGCAAAGTGGGGCGCTCAGCGTTTGAGGCCCCCACTCACTTGCATCCAACGCCAACGCCGTCGGGTTGTCCGCTCCTTACCTCACCATGGCAACCGATGATCTTTCACAGCGGCCACAGGCGATCGTCAGACCGAGCGCTTCCGTCGAGAGACACCGGCCACTGCCAAGAGCCCGCCCGCGACGAGCAGCACGGAGGCGGGTTCTGGTGTGACCAACGGGGATTTGAAGCTGACGTCGTCGATGCCAAAGACGCCATTCGCGTTGGCCGAGATCGTGACGCTTGTGAATCCCGTCGCATCCGTGAAGCCAACGAACTTTGCCCCGCCGTTCCCACCGAAATTAAAGAAATCATTCGTAGACACGCTGACGGAACCGGTCGTGGTCGTGAGCATAATGGTCCCGGGTACGGTGGTTTGCGGACCAGTCTGGACCTGGTTGGAGACTCCGTACAGTCCGAAGTAGTTCTGCGGCGTGGCGAACGTCAGCTTGAGCGAACCGAACGGCTGGCCTACCCCGGCGCACGGGTCACTTTCGGCTTTCCGCCCTCTCGACACTGTACGGATGAGGCGGCTTCGCCACACTCACTGTTGCGTCGGTACGCCGTGGACACCAGTCAACGATCTCAGGCACCGGCCGGTTAGGTCCCTACTTCGGCAGGTTGTCCAGCATGGCCTGTGCCGCCAGCATGTGCGCCTGAAAGGCGGGCGCCACTTTGGTCACGAGCGCTTTCACCTCGGCGTTGTGCAGCGCCGGCAGCAGGGTGGTGGTCACGGCGTCGATGACTGCCTTGTGATAGGCCACCTCGTGCGTCAGAAACGCCCGGTCAAACGCGCTCACTTTGCTGGCGCGCAACGTCCGCATCGCTGCGGCGTGGTCAGTCGCCATCGCGAAGGGTTTGGGCGGCGTGGGAGTCACGTGCAGCTTGGCCGCGAGATCGCGCCCCATTGTTCGGACGCCGAGGTGGTCGCGCTCCAGCATCGCACCGAACTCGCGAATCTCCTTGGTGGAGCCACGTTTGATAGCGAGGCGGCCCGTCTCCATGTCCCACGTGTTGGCGGCGTCAAAAATGGCCACGATGGTTGGATCATCCAGTGCTGCCGGCTTCGCAGGTTGTGCCGAGAGGTTGGGCGTTCCCGCAGTCGAAATCGTCAGTGCGATCATGATGTTCCGTATCGTCGTCTGCATGTGCATGTCTCCGTGTCGTTGATAGTCGGGTGACCAAGGTGAGCGAACGTGATACGGTAGGATGAACGGATAACCACAATATGTCAATGAAAACCTTGTGAAATTAGTGTTTCTCGGTGCACTGTAATATTTTGATGGGTCTCGAAGGGGGTAGACGCTATGGCGTGGTGGCAAACACAGTTTGGGAACTCGACGCGCGGCCGCCTGGTGGCGCTGCTGCGGCGCGGACGACGCAGTGTCGATGAATTGGCAGTGGACCTCGGGGTCACGGACAACGCCGTACGGGCCCAACTCTCCTCGCTGGCCCGCGACGGCGTGGTGGTCGACCTCGGCGCGCGACGTGAGGGCAACGTGGGCAAGCCAGCCTCGCTGTTTGGCATCGCGGAGCCTGCCGAAACCGCCTTCTCCGAGGCCTACGCGCCCACGTTGGCCGCGCTCATGGGCGTGCTGGGTGAGAGGCTCTCGCACCGCGAGTTGGAGACGCTCATGCGCGAGGTGGGGCGACGGCTGAGCATCGCCACACCACGAGCGACGGGATCGCTCGACGCACGAGTCCACGCCGGCGTGAAGACGCTCGGGCAGCTTGGGGCCGTGGCCGACGTGGAGGGGCACGGCTCCACATTTACCGTTACCGGATACGGATGTCCGCTTGGCAAGGCCGTGGCCGTGCGCCCGGAAACATGTCGCGCCGTGGAGCAAGTGCTGGCGCAGGCCACAGGCGCACGGGTTCGTGAGCAGTGTGTGCGTGACGACGGTCCGCCACGATGTTCGTTTGAGGTGACGGACCGGTCAGCAAAATGAAGGCGGAGGGTCGCCGGCATTCACCGCGACTCCCAGAGTGCCCGGATTGGGACCGCATACATGCCGTCTCCAAACGAAGCGGAGCTCTCGCCGTCGTATAGCACGACGCCACCCGAGAATCGTCTCCCCGCCGCTGCCTTGAGCTTGCGCAGTCCCAGAAAATCCGCCGCAGTGACAGTGGATGACGCCTTCACCTCCACACCAGCAATCGCATACGCGTCGCGTTCGATGACGATGTCCACCTCTCCGCCATCCTTATCGCGAAAGTGGAAGAACGTCAGCGCGTCAGTATGCCAACTCGCCTGGCGTCGCAATTCCTGAAACACAAACGTTTCGAGGAGCGGACCAAGCCTCTGACGATCCGTGTGCAGAGTGTCGCTGTCAATCCGCAGCAATGCACACGCCAGTCCCGTATCACCGATGTGCAGCTTGGGAGTCTTCACGAGCCGACTCAAATTATTGTTGTGCCACGGAGGTAGCGTGTCCAGCAGGAAGACCCGTTCGAGCAGTGTGACGTAGTCGCGAATCGTTGGCCGAGTGAGTTGAAATGGTGCCGCAAGGTCGGAGACGTTCATCAGCTGCGCCGTGTGCGATGCCACCACGGCGAGCAACCGTGGCAGTGCGTCGAGTGAGCTGATGCGGGACATGTCGCGCACATCACGTTGCACGAGTGTGTCCAGGTAGTTGCGATACCAGATGCTTCGCCGCCGTGCCGTGGTGCGCTGGAGGGCGACGGGGTAACCGCCAGCGGTGATGCGATCGCTGAGTGCGGCGGCCAACCGCTCGCCGCGCGTTACCCGAAGGGTTCCGGAAAACAGGGCGTCAATGAACTGCGATGGATGTCTTGCCAGTTCCGATTGTGAGAACGGATGCAGTCGCAGAATCTCCATCCGTCCGGCGAGCGAATCCGACAGGCGGGGCACCAGCAGCACGTTCGCCGACCCGGTGAGAATGAACCGACCGGGCGCGCGGTTGCGATCGATCTCCGCCTTCAGCGCGGCGAACAGATGGGGCACGCGTTGGACTTCGTCGAGTATGACACGCACGGGTAGATCCGCCACAAAGCCGATCGGGTCCGCCTCAGCGGACGTACGGGCATTGTCGTCGTCGAACGTTTTGTAGTCGTAGCCCAGCCTATCCCCGACCGCGCGGGCGAGTGTTGTTTTGCCGCACTGCCGCGGTCCGTGGATGAGCACGGCTGGCGAGTCGGATAGCGCTTCGAGCAGGGGATGTTCGGCATGCCGATCGAACGGGATGATGTCAGACACGAGGAGAACGGTAATACGGAACGGCGTCCAATTGAAAGGTTAGATGGCGTCCAATTGAAAGGTTATGTGGCGTCCAACTGAAAGAAAGACGGTCGAATACTGCCCATTACTTAGGCTTCGGCCGCTCCGTAGCCTTATACAAAAACGCACTCCTCTCCAGTCGCGGCCCCTTCTCGTCACAGACGGCAAACCGGCTCCCTTCGTACGCGCTGCAGCCCGCGAAGCGTCCGTCCTTCGTGACGGCATAGAAGTCGAGATCGAAATACGGTCGTCCGTTGTCGTCGAGCAACCGCTTTTCCGTCATCGCGATGACGCGCTCAACCACCTTGAGTAGCGATTGTTCGGGCGTCATACCCTGTCGCATGAACTCCACCGCGAGGAACGCACCGCACACTTTGATGTTCGCCTCGCCGCGACCGGTACTACCGGCGGCACCCACCGTGTTGTCGCAATACTGACCGGCACCGATGATCGGCGAGTCGCCGATGCGACCCGGCACCTT
>JANMKU010000182.1:0-7232 GCA_031372205.1 Gemmatimonadaceae bacterium
CGGCGGCCGCGCTGGTCGTGCAGTTTCCGGAATGTTTCTGGTTCTGGCGTCCGGATGTGCGTCTCGCTTCTGCCGATGACGTGCGCCTCGTCGTGCAGAACCTTCGGAAGTACGGGAACCGAGAGGCGTGGACGGCCGCGCAGCAGCTCGACCAATGCCTCTCAGCGAATTCCAGAAATCCGTCCTAGCGGTTCTCGCGAAGAATCGATCGCCCGAGAGTCACTTCGCGGGCGGTATCATTGCCAACGCGGCCGACTCGTCGCCGCGGTATTCGCGCGATTTCGACATTTTCCACGACGTCGCCCGTGAAGTGGTGCGCGCCAGCGAAGCCGACATCGAGAGTCTGCGTCGTGTGCACTTCGACATCGAGCGGCGCCCCGGTTCGATGAATAGACGCGCGAAGCGACCTTTCGAACTGCTCGCGTGCGTGCCGAGTCCGGCGAGGTGCTGGCGATCGATTGGGCGGCCGATTCCGCCTTCCGCTTCTTTCCTATCGTCCAGGACGCGCTGCTCGGCTGGCGCCTGCACCACTTTGACGCGGCGACGAACAAGGCACTCACCTTGGCCGCGCGCACGGAAACCCGCGACTACATCGACATTCTGGAGTTGCATCGACAATTCCCGCTCGCGGCGATCTGCTGGGCGGCGTGTGGTAAGAATCCGGCCTTCACGCCGCTCTCGCTGCTGTCGATGATGCGCCGTTTCGCTCGGGTGGACCCCACTGAGTTGGAGAAGATTCAAGCGCGCTCCCTCGACGCGGTCATCCTGAAGAACAGCTGGATTCGCATCAGCGACGAGGCGGAACTGCAGATAACGACGCTTGCCGATCGAGAGCCGAACACTCCGATCGGCGTGGCCTTCATCGATGCCGCTGGCGTCCCTCGCTGGATTGGCGACGACGCGACGTTGCGCGTGCATGCGCCGAGCGTGCGTGGTTGCTGGCCACAGGTGTACGAACTGGACGCCCGTGACCAGTAGCGACCGGGCGATCGAACAACTCACCGCCGCCCTCGCCGGCCGCTACACCATCGAGCGCGAACTCGGCGCCGGCGGTATGGCCACGGTCTACCTGGCCGAAGATCTCAAGCACCAGCGCCAGGTCGCCCTCAAGCTCCTCGGCCCGAACTCGCCGCCGCCCTCGGCGCCGAGCGGTTCCTCCGCGAGATCACCACCACCGCCAATCTCCGGCATCCCCACATCCTTCCGCTGTACGACTCGGGGGAGGCCGACGGGTTCCTCTATTACGTGATGCCGTTCGTCGACGGCGAGTCGTTGCGCAGCCGGCTCGATCGCGAGACGCAACTGCCCATCGACGACGCCACCCGCATCGCCGCAGAGGTAGCCGACGCGCTGAGCTACGCGCACTGCCGCGGCGTGATCCACCGGGACATCAAGCCGGAGAACATCCTCCTCGAGAACGGCCACGCGTTCGTCGCCGATTTCGGGATCGCCAAGGCGGTGACCGAATCGGGTGGCGAGAAGCTGACCCGCACCGGCATGGCGCTCGGCACGCCGCTTTACATGAGCCCCGAGCAGTGGAGCGGCGAGCCGGTCGATGCGCGGAGCGACCTCTACGCGCTGGCCTGCGTGGTGTACGAGATGCTGGCGGGGAGCCCGTCCTTCAGCGGCCCGACGGCGCAGGTGCTGATGGCGCGCCACGCCATCGATCCGGTGCCGGCGCTGCGTACCGCGCGGCCGACGGTGACTCAGGCGGTGGCGGACACGATTGAGCGGGCGCTGGCCAAGGTACCGTCTGACCGGTTCGCGACGGTACACGCCTGGCGCGAGGCGTTGCTGCGGCCGGCTGATCGCGCGCTGGAGATCTCCGGTGCCAGCGCGAACTCCGACTCCGCCGAATCGCGCGCCGCCGAAGGGTTCTGGGTAGCAGTGCTGCCGTTCAAGTGTGCGGCCGGGAGTGCGGATCTGGCGGCGCTGTCCGAAGGCATGTCCGAGGGGATCGTGACGGGGTTGTCGCGGTTCTCATATCTCCGCGTCATCGCGCACAGCTCGGCACAGCGATTCGGGGGCGGAGCGGCCGATGTGCGCGCGGTCGGCAAGGAACTCGGTGCGCGCTACGTGATGGAAGGCAGTCTCCGCCAGGCGGGCTCGCGGCTGCGCGTTGCCGTGCAACTCATCGATGCGGCCACGGGGGCACACTTGTGGGCTGAGCACTACGATCGCGCCTTCGACGCGAGCGAGATCTTCGCGCTGCAGGATGATCTCGTCCCCCGCATCGTTTCGACAGTGGCCGACAGGCACGGCGTGCTGCCCCGCTCCATGAGCGAGGCACTTCGCCACCGCGATCCGGATACGCTGAGCCCCCATGAGGCGGTGTTGCGCGGGTTCGGCTATGCGGGGCGGCCCGACGCGGAGGAGCATGCAGTTATGCGGCGCACGATGGAGCGGGTAGTCGAACGAGCGCCGAACAATGCCAATTGTTGGGCCATGCTCTCGACCGTTTACGCGGATGAATACAAGCAAGGGTTCAACCTCAGGCCCGATCCGCTCGGTCGTGCACTCGAGACCGCCCAGCGCGCCGTCGCCGCCGCGCCCTCCAGCCAACTCACGCACCTCGTCTTGGCGGATGCCCACTTCTTCCGCGGCGAGATCGCGGCCTTCCGGAATGCCGCGGAGCGGGCCATTGCGCTCAACGCCATGGACGGGGCGACGGTGGCGTACATGGGGATCCTGATCGCCTACAGCGGCGACTGGGATCGCGGCTGCGCCCTGGCCGAGCAGGCCATGCAGCAGCTCAACCCCTACCACCCCGGGTGGTTCCGGTTCTGCCTCTTCTTCAATGCCTACCGCAAGCGGGAGCACCGGGCCGCGCTGGACATCGCCCTGAAGCTGAACATGCCGAGCTACTTCTTCACGCACGCTGCGCTGGCGATGGCATACGGGCAACTCGGGGAACGAGACGCGGGTTCGGCCCTGGCGAGTTGCTGGAGAACATTCTGGAGGGGCTCCGCAAGGCGGGGCTGGCCGTCGAGTCGGATTCCGCGTCGGGCAGTCCGGCGCCCAACAGTCCTGCCCACCATGGTGCCGCAGAAAAGCGATAAGCACGCCGTGGTCGTGTTGCCGTTTGTCAATCAGAGTCCCGACGCGGACAACGAGTTCTTCAGTGACGGCCTCACGGAAGAGATCAGCACCGACCTCGCCCGCATCAAGTCGCTGCGCGTGATTTCGCGCACGTCGGCGCTGCACTTCAAGGGCACCACCAAGGACATTGCGACGATCGGTCGCGAGCTTGGCGTGCAGTTTGTGCTCGAAGGCAGTGTGCGCAAGGCGGGCGCGTCGCTGCGCATCACGGCGCGCCTGGTCGATGCCCACACCGACGAGCAACTGTGGGCACAGAAACACAGCGGCACGATGGACGACATCTTCGAAGTGCAGGAACGCGTATCGCGCGAGATCGTGTAGGCGCTTGGCATCACGCTGACGTCCGACGAGGACCGCCGCCTGTCGCATCGCGACATCAAGAACGTGCGCGCGTTCGAACTCTACCTCGAAGCGCGACAGGAACTGCGGCGCCTTGGTGTGGCCACGGCGCGCGGGCAGGCGTTGCTCGAGCAGGCCATTGCGATCGAAGGGGAGCGCGCGCCGTTGCTGGCGTTGCGCGTCTGGGGCATGGTGGCCTTGCTGAGGACGGGACTCGGTGATCCGGCGACCCTTGATGAGATCGAGCGACGGGCCGAAGCGTTGATCGCGATGGCACCCGATTTGTCGTTCGGCTACGCGGTTCGTGCGTGGGCGAGATTCGAGCGCGGCGACTGGCGGATGTGCATTGCGGGCTTCCGCAAGGCAATCGCGCGCGACCCAAACGATACCGATTCGATGTTGTACCTCACGATGGCCGTCAACATGTGCGGGTTGCTCGACATGGCGAAGGACGCGGCCGCGCGTATGATGGCGACGGACCCGCTGAGTTGGATGTCTTGGGAGGTCGTCGGCGTTGCCCAGTGGTTCGATGGCGGTATTGCGGGATCGATCGACCCACTCCGCCGCGCGGTCGAACTCGATCCGGCCAACTTCATCGCCCATTGGTGCGTCGGTTACGCATTGTCGTCAGTTGGAGACGTCACGGCTGCCTCAGCCGAAGTCGCTTGGCTGGTGGCCGCCGGCCCGCACGTGCCGTACACGATTCAGTTGCAGGCACTCGTGCGCGCGCAGCAGGGTGACACGAGACAGGCGCTCGCGTTGGCATCGGCGCTCGACCTCTCCCCGTTCGACAATCACATCACGTTCCATTTCGCCGAAGTGTTTGCGATGTGCGGCGAGACGGAGCGAGCACTCGACGTGCTGGAGTCGTCGGTGAACAAGGGCTTCTGTCCGCCGCCGTTCATCGAGGTGCATTGCCGTTTTCTGGAGTCGCTGCGGTCGCATGTGCGGTTTGCGCCGATCGTCGCCACCGCACGCGCGATGTCCGACGCGATTTCGCGTGATGTGGCTGGGGCGCCGATATGACCCAGTAACGACCTGCAACGCTCCTCCCCGCAGACGGAATCCGCGCAGCCAGCGTGGGGGAACCTGCTGGTCTGGTGCCGATGGTGGCCCCATCGCCGAGGCCTCGCTAGCCGACCTCGTCGCTCGCGGCTAACGTACGCCATCCCGATTTCGCGGAGCCTTGACTGCCGACGTCCGACTTGCGCGACAAACTCCAAGCGACCCTGAGCGGCAGCTACACCATCGAGCGCGAGCTCGGCGGCGGCATGTCGCGCGTGTTCGTGGCGCGCGATGAGTCGCTCGGTCGTGAGGTCGTCATCAAGGTCATCAAGGCCGACCTAGCCGAGGGGGTGAGCGCCGAGCGGTTTACGCGCGAAGTGAAACTGGCCGCGCGCCTGCAGCAAGCGAACATCGTGCCCGTGCTTACCGCAGGCACGGCGAACGGTATTCCGTACTACACCATGCCTGATATGGACGCCACGCTCACCGCCGCGCCCGTCGACGCGCGAACTACCTCTCTTCGCGCGTCGACACGAATATCTGTTTTAGCCTCGTGTATCTAGTGTTCGGTGGCGCGTGTGTAGTTCACAATCTTGGTGCGTTCCAACAGCCACCCATTGGTGCCATCGCGATACATCAGGTACACCACGCCGTTCTTGCCGAAGCCCGCGATGGAGCGGCCTGACGGGACGCGTACACGCTGTGTGAGTTCGCCCCGGTTACTGATCACGTCGTACACCAGTTCACCGGATTTCGATTGTGCAGACGTCGTCGGCAGCACCCACAGGTTGGCATCAAGATCGGCCTTGGCTGCACCAGGACGAATCGCCGGATAGTAGTCCGCGATGTCCTTGAGGGGCACAAAGTCAATCACCGGTGCGCCCATCTGGAGCGTATTCGCACCACCGCCGTTCGACGAATACACCTGGGGTGCGCCGCCACCGCCACCGCCACCTTCGGCGCGAACGATACGAATTTCCATACCGCCGCCACCACCACCGCCGCCGCCCATGCCACCCGCGCCCATCGCGGCGGCCATCTTTTCTACTGCCATCGCGTCAGCGTTCGCGCCACCCGGTTTCGCGGCGTTGGCTTTCGACGTGGAATCCGCTTTGTCGATCGCCGTGCGCGCCGAGTCCACCAGTTTCTGTTTGTCATCATCGGTCAGCCGCTTCCAGTCAAACGGCAGCTTAGCCGTCGACAACTTGGTGCCATCCGGCCGAATCCAGTCCACGTGGTAGTCATGCCCGCGAACGAACGCGACCGTGCCATCGGAGAGCACGGCCCAATCGTCCACCGTGACCAGAGGGTTGACGGTCATCTTCATAACCATCTTGCCATCAGGCCCCTGATTCATGTTCATGCGCGTGCCGCTCTGAATCTTTACGCGGCCAATGGTGTCCACCGTGCGCGATTCCAGATTCGCGCGAATGATTGGCGCGGAGTCTGGTGGCTGCACGGGCGCGGCTGGCTGCCCGGGCGATCCTTGGATGCGATTCTGCGTCATCATCTGCGCGCCGCGATAGATCAGGTTGCCCTTCGTGTCCACGCCGCTCGCACCGCCGGCAAGAAATCGCAGGTCACTGGGCTTGGGCGCCGACATCACGTGCGAGACTTTGCCGAACGGATCGATCACGAGCAGCGACAGTGACGTGCCGTCCACAAAGAGCGTGGAATCGGACAGGTACGGGATGAGCGGTGCAGCGCGCGGGCCGTATCCATTGCCACCGTCCGAGACAGAATCAATGACCACTTTGGCGTTCGACAACTTGTCGTCGAGCATGACGAGACGACGACGTACACCATCGTTCACCAACACTTTGCCACCGGCGAGCTGCCGCACATTGAAAATGTTGCCGAAATTCTCGCTCGACTTGGCGTCGACCATGGCAAGGTCGCGAACGGGTACTGCCGATTGCGCCGATGCACTCGACGCGACCGCGATCAACGCGGCGCACGCTCGCATCGCGCGGCTGACTGTAACTGGCATGCGGAACTCCGGGAAGGAAATGTCGGACGACATGAACGATCTCTAACGAATGATGAACGGACTGGTTTCTACACCGGCACTCGACGTTCGCATGAACTTCAGCACGCGCTCGTCGAGAAAATTCAGGATCTGGAGCGGCAAACGCCGCTTCTGTGCTTTCGTCAACACGTGTTTGACATCGGGCACCAGCGTCATCAAGTAGTCCACCGTCTGCTGACGCGCCACGACGTACCGCTCGTAGGCTCCGCTCTTGTCATAGCCCTCCGGAAGGCTTTCGAGATACTTCGCCACCGGCGTCCACAACGCATCCGCCTTCTGCGTAAATGCTCGGCTCAATGCCGACAGACTGTCCGCTTGCTTGCGCGTGAGTTTGAGCGAATCCGGCTGTTGGAGAATAAGCGCCATCGGGTTGGGAATCGTGCTGCTGCCAAGCGACTTGAGCAGCGGCGCTGTGGACTTCGTGCCAGGACGTCCACGTCCCATATCGAGACGTTGCGTGAGCACCTGACGCTCGCGTGGCACACCGATATCGATTTGCACGCGCAGACTGACCAGCGGCAGGACACGCGTCGTACTCTGTGTTGGCAACGTCGATCCAAAACGCTGATTCACTTCATACTTGTAGCGCTTGGTGGCCGGGTCAAAGCCACGCACGAACAACAGGCTCTGATCGGGCGCGATGTTCTGACCCCAACCGCGGATATTCTGTCCATGCGCGACCAGATCGGCCAGGCCCAGCGGATTGTTGATGCTGAAGTTCACACTGGCGCGCTGTGGCAATCCAATCTTTTGCGGATTG
>JANMKU010000192.1:0-7129 GCA_031372205.1 Gemmatimonadaceae bacterium
GCGCGGCCGGCGGTATCGACATCGAGGAAGTCGCGGCGACGGCACCAGAGAAGATCCTCTATCACCCGGTGGACACCCGATACGGATTGCTCCCGTTCGAAGCGATGCAGCTCGGCTTCTTCCTGTACAGCGACGTGAAACTTGCGCGGCAAGCGGCGAAGATGATGCAGCAGTTGTATACCGCCTTCATGAGCGCCGGTTGTTCGCTCGCCGAGATCAACCCGCTAGTCATGACGCCGACCGGTGAGCTGATCGCGGTCGACGGCAAAATGGTGATCGATGACAACGAGCTGGATCGCCGTCCCGAGATCGCCGCGCTCCGCGATGTATCGTCAGAAGCGCCGAGTGAAGTCGACGCCCGCGAGGCCAACCTCACGTTCATCAAACTGGATGGCAACGTCGGCTGCGTGGTGAACGGAGCAGGGCTCGCGATGGCGACCATGGATCTGGTCAAGTACTACGGCGGTGATCCCGCAAATTTTCTCGATATCGGCGGTTCATCGAATCCCGAAAAAGTCGTGAATGCACTGCGCATCATCACGTCGGATCCGAACGTCAAGTGTATCCTGTTCAATATCTTTGGCGGCATTACGCGCACCGACGACGTAGCCAATGGCATTGTCACCGCCACCAAAGCGAATCCGCTCAAGGTACCGATCGTGATTCGTCTCACGGGAACGAATGAAGAGCTCGCGCTGAAAATCCTCAAGGACAACGGATTCTCCGCCTCGTCTGATATGGACGCCGCCGTGCAGCGCGCCGTTGAACTCGCCACCACTGGAGCCGCCGCATGAGCATCTTCATCGACAACGCCACTCGGGTGGTCGTGCAGGGCATCACCGGTCGAGACGGGTCGTTTCACTCGAAGCAGATGCTCGAATACGGCACACAGATCGTGGCCGGCGTCACACCCGGCAAGGGCGGGCAGCAGTTCGAAGGCACGGTCCCAATCTTTGACACGGTGCAAGATGCCGTGCGTGCAACGGATGCGAACACCTCGGTGATTTACGTGCCGCCGATGTTCGCCGCCGACGCGATGATGGAAGCCGCGGCCGCTGGCATACAGCTCATTGTGTGTATCACGGAAGGTGTTCCCGTGCTCGACATGACCCGCGTGTATCCGTTCGTCAAGGAACGTGGAGCGCGGCTACTCGGCCCGAACTGTCCCGGACTCATCTCACCGGGCCAGTCGAAGGTCGGCATCATTCCTGGCCGCATTTGTACGCCCGGAAACGTGGGTGTGGTCAGCCGCTCCGGAACGCTCACCTATGAAATCGTCAATCAGCTCACGCGCGCCGGTATTGGACAGAGTTCATGCGTGGGCATTGGCGGCGATCCGATCAATGGCACCAACTTCATCGACTGTCTTGCGGCCTTTGAAGCAGATCCGCACACCGAGGCCGTCGCGATGATGGGCGAGATTGGTGGCACGGACGAACAAGACGCGGCGACGTTTATCAAAGACCACATGAAGAAGCCAGTCGTCGGCTTTATTGCCGGACAAACAGCGCCGCCAGGTCGGCGTATGGGTCATGCCGGCGCTATCATTTCTGGTTCCGCTGGCACTGCGGCTGAAAAGATTGACGCCTTCCTCGCGGCGGGCATGGGCGTCGCGCAACGCCCGGTGGACTTTGTCGATCTAATCAGAGCACGACTCTCCTAAAACTCCTGGATGCCTGCGGCACGCTTCGTGCGTCGGCATTCCCTCTTTCACCGTGCGCATCGAACCTGACACATGGCCGGACATCGTACCCTTACTATCATCAAGCCAGACGCCTTTGCCAACGGCAAGGCGGGACTCATTCTAGCACTGCTCGAGCAGTCTGGCTTTACGCTCAAGGCATCGCGCGTGCTCCATCTCACGCAAGCACAGGCGGGTGCATTCTACGCGGTGCACGCCGGCCGCGGATTCTACGGCGAGTTGGTGGAGTTCATGACTAGCGGCCCCTGTATGCCGATGATTCTCGAGCGCGAGGACGCCGTCGCAACGCTGCGGACGGTCATTGGCGCCACTGATCCGGCCGAGGCGGCAGACGGTACGGTGCGGAAACTGTATGCCGAGTCGAAGGGGCGAAACGCCATCCACGCATCCGACTCCGATGCGAACGCGGCCCAGGAAGCGGCGTTCTTTTTTGCCCAGTGCGAGGTGGTGGCTGGCTGAGGTTTCCTCGTCGTCGGCTAACTCCTCGCAGGAGCACCAGTTGGATCGTGTTACCTGAGCAACGACGTGGCATCTTCGCACTTGTGTGAGGGAGGCGGTCGGTCTACTTTTAAAGGCTATGCTGTGCTTTGACATCCGTAGCGTGGAAGGCCGCGCTGAGAGCGTTGATGGTGTGCTCGACACCACGGATCCGATCTGGGAGGACGACGACCTTCGACCAGTCGGTGACGGCGTTCGTGTGCGTGGTCGTCTGTCCGGTGCAGGGCAAAGCAGGTTTTACTTTAGCGGCGAGATCGACGGCACGGTGAATACGACGTGTCGGCGATGTCTGGTTGAAGTGAGCACGTCGGTGTCGAGCGAGGTTCAACTGCTCTTCGCGGAGTCCGGAATGGACGAGGCGGAGGAAGATGACGTCGTTCCGATTCCAGCAGGTTCGCGAGAAATCGACCTTCGTCCGGCCGTGCGAGAGGAGTGGCTGTTAGCCACGCCGTCCTTTGCGCTGTGTCGTGAGGATTGTTTAGGCCTCTGCGCTACTTGTGGTGCCGACCGTAATTCCGGAACGTGTACATGCGTTCCGTCCACTGATCCCCGTTGGGCTGGGCTACGCGACGCGTCGCCCTGACTGACGGATTTTCCTGTCTCGAACGTTCAGGTTAGGGCTTTATGGCCGTTCCAAAGCGCCGCACCTCCAAGCGGAAAAAGCGCGCCCGCAACACGCACACGAATGTCGCGCCCGCCATCGTCATTCAGACGTGCCCGCAGTGCGGCACAATGAAGCGTCCACACCGTGTCTGCGCGGAATGTGGGTTTTACGCCGGTGAGCAGCGAGTAACCGCGCAGGAAGCGTAAGCTTGGCGCGTATCGCCGTGGATGCCATGGGGGGCGATTTCGCTCCTCGGGCCCCCATTGCGGGCGCGATACACGCGCTCGCGGAGCTCGCTCCGGAGCACGACATCGAGCTGGTCGGTCGCGCGGCGCACGTTGAAGCGGAGCTCGACGCGCTATTTGCCGGCGAGTTTGCTGCGAGCCCGCACCTACGTTCGCGGCTGCACGTCGTCGATGCGCCCGATGTCATCGAAATGCACGACAAGCCGTCCGTCGTCGTGCGCGGAAAGACCAAGAGCTCCATGGTGGTCGGGCTCGCCCGCGTTGCCGATGGAACCGCACAAGGGTTTGTCTCGGCGGGCAATACCGGCGCGCAAATGGCCGCGTCCCTGTTCTTGCTCAAGTTGCATCCGGGCCTCACTCGGCCGGCCATCGGCACCATCTTCCCCACGGCGCTGCAGCCCGTGCTGGTGCTGGACTCGGGGGCCAATGTCGATTGCAGTCCGGAGGAGCTGGTACAATTCGCCCGCATTGGCGATGTGTACGCCCGCGACCTGCTGGGACGCTCGAATCCAGCCATCGGGCTCCTATCTATCGGCGAAGAGGCAGCCAAGGGCAATGCTGCCGTGAAGGACGCGCACCAGCTCCTTGTGGATGCGGGATTGAACTTCATCGGCAACGTTGAGGGACGAGATATTCCGCGCGGAAGCTGCGACCGGGGCCCCATTGATGTGGTGGTGTGCGATGGATTTATCGGCAACGTCTTGCTCAAGTTCTACGAAAGTCTGGCACCGATGCTCATCGATATGATCGCCACCTCGGCGCATCTCGACGGGGTCACACTGGCGCGGACGATGAAGCATCTCGACGCCGAAGAGCAGGGTGGCGCGCCCCTGCTTGGCGTGCGCGGGGTGTCCGTTATCTCCCACGGCAAGAGTTCGCCGCGTGCCCTGAAGAATGCCATTCTTGTGGCGATCCGTGCCGTCGAGTCGGGAATGACCGATGAGATTGGCCGTCGCCTCGCCTTCGCGTCGACGGTTGGGACGATCGACGCCAACCGGAGCCTATCGTGAAACGTCCGTACGCATACATCGCTGGCACCGGTCACGCGGTCCCCAAGCAGATCGTGACGAATGATGACATTACGGCGATGGGGCTCGAGACCAACGATGCATGGATCTTCGACCGCACGGGTATTCGCCAACGCCATATCGCGCGCGCCGGCGAATCGGTCAAGTCGCTGAGCGCTGAGGCAGCACGACAAGCCATGGCCAAGGCGGGTGTGCATCCGGGCGAAATCGACGTCATCATCCTCGGAACCGCGACGCCCGATCGACTGCTTCCGGCGACAGCCGTAGAGCTACAGTCTGAGCTGGGCTGCACCCGCGCAGCGGCCTTCGATCTCGCAGCCGCGTGTTCAGGATGGTTGTACGGGGCGATCGTGGCCGAGTCGCTCATTCAAGCCGGTTCGGCCGAAACTGTGCTCGTAATCGGCGCTGAAAAACTGAGCACCATTGTCGACTGGACCGATCGCAACACCTGTATCCTGTTTGCCGACGGCGCCGGGGCCACTGTGCTGCGACGATCACGCGGCGGCCAAAAGGGAATTCTGTCGAGTTTCATGCGCTCTGACGGTGCGCTGGCCGAGCTCTTGTGGCGCCCTGGTGGCGGTGCCGAAGAACCCTTCACGGTCGAGTTGGATACACAACGACGGCAGTATGTGCGCATGGCTGGGCGGGAGGTCTTTAAGCACGCGGTGCGGGCGATGGCGGAAGCGACGGATCGCGCGCTCGATGCAGCGAAACTGACGGCAGCTGATGTCGACCTCCTGATCCCGCACCAGGCCAATGTGCGAATCATCGAGGCGACGGCAAAACACGCCGGCATTTCCATGGATCGCGTATTTGTCAACGTCGATCGCTTCGGTAACACCTCGGCGGCGTCGATTCCAATCGCCCTCAACGACGCGGTGGAACAGGGCCGCGTCAAGGAGGGCATGATCGTGCTGTTCGCGGCGTTTGGCGCTGGATTTACCTGGGGTTCGCTCGTGGTGCGCTTCTGAGCGCCGCGGCGTCCCCTATCGATAGCGAGACGACGATGGATATCGTGTTGCTGTTGCCCGGACAAGGGTCGCAGCGCGTCGGCATGGGCATAGATCTCCATGATGCGTTCCCGGCAGCCCGCGAGGTGTTCCGAGAGGTCGATGACGCGGTCGGCGATTCCCTGTCCGCCTTGATGTTCGACGGCCCGGTCGATGAGCTCACTAGGACACACAATGCGCAACCCGCGCTGCTGGCCCACAGTGCTGCCGTGTGGGCCGTGCTTCGCGAGACGCTCACACCAAACATTCGCGCCGCTGCCGGACACTCGTTGGGTGAGTTTTCAGCGTACCATCTCGCGGGCGCGTTCAACCTGCGCGACGCGGCGCACTTGGTTCGACGACGCGGGACGCTGATGTTCGAAAACGGTGTGGCACGTCCTGGTGCGATGGCCGCCATCATCGGCGTGTTGACGACGCCGATCGACGACATTTGTACGAGGGCGAGTGTCGAGGCAGGGTTGGTGGTCGCAGCCAACTACAACAGCGTGGAGCAAGTGGTCATCTCGGGCGAAGTGGCTGGCGTGGAATGCGCGATGCAGCTGGCAAAGGATGCCGGCGCCAAGCGCTGCCTGCCGTTGCCCGTGAGCGGTGCGTTTCATTCACCCCTCATGGCGGCCGCGGCACCCGGGCTGGACAGCGAGTTGAGTGCGGTGCACTGGTCCGATCCTATCGTGCCCGTTGTCGCAAACGTGAACGCAGAGGTCGTGCGCAATGCAACGCGCGCACGCACGCTGCTCTTACAGCAGCTCACCGCGCCTGTCCAGTGGAATCGCGTCATGCTTCGGCTGGCCGAGCTCCATCCACAGGCCACGTTTCTCGAAATTGGCAGTGGTCAAGTGCTCGCCGGTCTGGCGCGCCGCATCGCACCCTCCGTCAAGACGGCGACATGCGGTTCCGTGGCCGAGATCGAGAAATTGTTGACAACGGTCAAGGCACATGTCTGAGCGTGCAACAGGCGTGCACATCGACCTGGCCGGACGAGTAGCGTTGGTAACCGGCTCGACGCGTGGTATCGGATACGCAATCGCCGAAACGCTGGCACGTGCAGGAGCAAGCGTGGCCGTGACGGGACGAGACCTCGCACGAGCCGAGGCCTGCGCCAGGGAGATTGCCACGCGCGTGGGCGCCGACGTACGCGGGTATGCCGCTGACATGTCGGACTCGGGCCAAGCCGCGGCGCTCGTGGAGGCGGTTGAACGGGACTCCGGTCGGCTGGATATCCTCGTCAACAACGCCGGACTGACCCGCGACAATCTGCTCGTGCGCCTCAAAGACGACGACTGGGATACCGTCATCAACGCGAACTTGCGCGGCGCATTTGCGACCTGTCGGGCGGCGAGCCGCGGCATGATGAAGCGTCGGTGGGGTCGCATTATCAATGTGGCCAGCGTTGTGGGACTGACGGGCAACAAGGGACAGGCCAACTACGCCGCGAGCAAGGCTGGACTTATTGGCATGACCAAGTCGATCGCCAAGGAACTGGCGTCACGAAACATTCTCGCTAATGTCATTGCACCGGGGTTCATCGACACGGAGATGACGGCGGCAATATCGCCTGAGGCCCGAGCGACACTTAGCGCTGGCATTCCACTCGAGCGGCTGGGCACACCGAACGACATCGGTGGCATGGTGGCCGTTTTGTCGTCGGACCTCGCGAGTTACATCACCGGGCAAGTCTTTGTGGTGGACGGCGGCTTGGTGATGTAGCGTTTGGGCGTCCCCTCCCTACCGCCATGCCGCTCGGCTAGCTTCCCTTTCTACCTTCTCAAATCAGAGGAACAGTTCTCATGACGGATCATGCGTCGAAGATCAAGGATATCATCGAAAAGGAACTCGGTGTAGAGCGCGAGAAGCTCACGCTCGAGGCCAGCTTTATCGAAGACCTTGGCGCGGACTCGCTCGACATCGTCGAGTTGGTGATGGAGTTCGAGAAGGAGTTCAACATCGACATCCCCGACGAGGACGCCGAAAAGCTTCGCACGGTCGGCGATGCGGTCGCTTAACACGAGGCCAAGGTAACGGGTTGTTGAGTAGGCGGGGCG
>JANMKU010000262.1:0-6772 GCA_031372205.1 Gemmatimonadaceae bacterium
GAGACGCGCGAACTGCTCCGCTACCGGGCGCTGTCACGCGACACGACGCTGCTGCCGCTGCGCGTGATTGGCACACTCAAGCCACTTGCCTCGGTTGACGGTGTGCCGCGACTGCGTCGCTTACTCATTGCACTCGGAGACCTGCCGTCGGCGACTGCCGTGGTTGGCGACGACTCCCTGCGCTACGACAGCGTTCTCGTTGCGGCGGTCCGGCGTTTCCAAACCCGACAAGGCATGACCGGAGACGGCGTTATCGGCCCGACCACGCTCGCGCGCTTGCACCGACCGTTTGCTGCGCAAGTTGCGCAAATGGAATTGACGCTCGAACGCTGGCGATGGCTGCCGCACGTGATTGGCGAGCCGCCGATCATTGTCAACGTGCCCGCGTTTCGCCTCCACGCCTTCTCCAACGGCGCGGATAAGGAAGCCGATTTGTTGAGTATGGACGTGGTGGTTGGTGACGCGTTTGACCACCAGACGCCGATGTTCAGCGGGCGCATGCAATACCTCGTGTTCGCGCCCTACTGGGAAGTCCCGGCGAGTATCGCGCTGAAGGAAATTCTTCCCAAGGCACGCAAGGATCTCGAGTACCTCGCACGATTACACTACGAGATTGTGCAAGGTGCCGATCATGTTGTCCCGACCACCAATGAGGCGCTGGAGTTGGTCGCGACCGGCAAGGCGCGCTTTCGTCAGCAACCGGGCCCCGACAACTCGCTTGGCCGCGTGAAGTTCATCTTTCCCAACGCCTTCAACGTGTACCTGCACGACACGCCGGCGCGTTCACTCTTCGGTCGTGCCAGGCGCGATGGCAGTCACGGATGCATTCGCGTGGCTGATGCGACGCGCCTGGCGACGTTTCTCTTGCGCGATCAAGCGGGATGGGATTCCGCGCACGTCGTCGAAGCGATGGCGAAGCCCACACAGCAGCGAGTGAATCTCGCCAAGACCGTGCCGGTGCACGTGGTCTATGCCACCGTGACGGCGCGGGAGGACGGCACCCTGTTGTTCTACGACGACATCTATGCGATGGACCGCTCACTCGCGCGGCTGTTGGCGAAGGGATTTCCGTACCCGTCCACGCGATAGTCGTGGAGCCCGTCTATCGAAAGGTCGCGTGGCGATTGCTCCCCGTGCTCTTCCTCTGTTACGTCGTCGCGTATCTGGATCGCGTGAATGTCGGGTTTGCCAAATTGCAGATGCTCGCCGACCTGCACTTCAGCGACACCGCGTACGGGCTCGGCGCCGGCATTTTCTTTCTCGGTTATTTCCTGTTCGAAATCCCGAGCAACCTCATCCTCCACCGTATGGGTGCGCGGGTGTGGATTGCGCGGATCATGATCTCGTGGGGAGTTCTCTCTTCGCTCACCATGTTCATCACGAGCGAGGCCTCGTTTTATGGCCTGCGTTTCGCGCTCGGTGTGGCGGAAGCAGGGTTCTTTCCGGGCATTGTCCTCTATCTCACGCAGTGGTTTCCATCGGAACTCCGGGCGCGCATCATCGCCCTGTTCATGACCGCGGTCGCGATCTCGGGCGTCGTCGGCGGGCCGCTCTCTGGCGTGATCATGACCAACATGGCCGGTGTTCGCGGCTGGTCAGGCTGGCAATGGCTCTTTCTGCTTGAGGGGATTCCTTCGGTGGTGATGGGCGCGGTGGTGTATCTGTATCTGGACGACTCGATTGAAGCAGCGACATGGGTAACTCCGCTCGAGAAGAGCCTGCTGCACGAACGATTGCGCACGGAGGACGCACGCAAGGCGTCGCTTTCTGTTGGCGCGACGTTGCGCAGCGGGCGCGTGCTGTCGTTTGCGGCGGTGTACTTCACGTTCACCATGGGACTCTACGGCGTTGGGTTCTGGCTACCGCAGATCATCAAGAACCTTGGTGTGCATGATCTGTTGAATGTCGGTCTCCTGAGCGCAATTCCGTATGGTGTTGGTGCCGTCGCGATGGTACTCATGGCGCGACGATCCGATCGCACCGGTGAACGTCGGCGCCATGTGGCGCTGAGCGCGTTCGTTGGCGGTATCGGCCTCGCGGTGGCGGGCGCGTCGGGGCACAGCACGGTGGTGGGCATGGTGGCCCTATCGGTTGGCACCGCCGGTATCCTGTCGACGTTGCCGCTGTTCTGGACGATGCCGACCGCGATCCTCGTCGGGGCGTCAGCCGCAGCCGGTATTGCGTTGATCAATTCCATCGGCAACCTGAGTGGATTTCTCGCGCCGTACGTGGTTGGCGCGATCACCGATGCGACGGGTAGCCAAACCTACGGACTGTACGTGCTTGCTACGACATTGTTGGCTGGAGCAGCGCTCACCATGGTGCTCAAGACACGGAGTTGACCGGTGTCGCGAACGCTACTTCCCGGCCAGCGCGGAATCGATGACGACTCGCAGTTGCGCGAGCGATGTGCGCGCTGACATGCGATGCGTCCCGACCACGATCATCGGCAGTTCGCTCAGGCCGTCCTTCCCGCCCCAATTGATGTCGGCGCGAATTTGGCGCCACATGCGGTGGCTGGCCGTGCACTCGCGCAGCGAACGCGCGTCGACACCGGGCACTGATGCCAGCGAGTCGAGCAGGGGCTCGGGCGCTGTCATGGTGGCCCAACGTGACTGCTGTGTGAATAGGCGATCGATTGCTGACCAGAATTGACCTTGCGCCGCCGCACACATCGCGGCGCTCGCCGCGAGCACGGCGTGCTGGTTGGTCCGGAGTGGAAAGTGTACAAAGGTCACCCGAACCGTTCCGCGCTCGACATAGTCGTGTCTCACCGTTGGCCAGCTGTCATCATGCCACCGTTTACATGCCGCGCACTGGAGATCGCTGACGATGAACAGTTGCACCTTTGCCGAGTCTGCGCCGAGCACGCGCGCGTGATCGGCGGTGCGGATGAGGACATCGGGGAGCATCGCCCGACGCTCCGGCGGCAGTCGGCGCACGTCGATATCTGGCACATCGGCGGCGGCATAGCGCTGATCCACGCTCGGAGCACCACCGGCTATTCGCACGCCAACGGCGCGATCACCGCAGGCCAACAGTGCACACGTCACAGTGATCATAGCAATGCAGCGGCTCATTGCTGCAAGCTACAGGAACGCACCCTGTACGCCAGCCGCGATGTGGCTATCGTTGCATTGTAGGCGCCGCACGTCGCGCCCTGCGTGCCTCCACCGGAGACGACATGACGAACGCCAGGCGTTGGGGGCTGCTGGGTGCGTGGCTGAGTGCCGCTCTCGTCGCGTCGTGCGCGCGAACGCCGCCGGCCGCCGATCCGCAATTCGTCACACAGTGGATGCGCACGTCGCTGGCCTTTGTGCGCAGCGAGCGGCTGGGTCCACCCGTGGCGTCGCGCATTTCCGCCTACAGCGCCCTCGCGTTGTACGAAGGCTACGCGTCTGATGCGCGCTTCTCGCTGCGATCGCTCAACGGTCAGTTGCATGGGTTGACCGCGCTCCCGCGTCCTCCGCTTGACGTCGGAATCGATGGGCCGATCGCCGCAGCGGAGGCCGAGCGCATCGTCGCAGATTCCTTATACCGGGACGGACTTCCCAGCACTCGGCGCACGATCGACTCGTTGGCGCATGCGCAGGTCGACGCGCGCACGGCGGCGGGCGTACACGAGCGAGAACGCGCGCGGTCGCTGGCGCACGGTCAAGCGCTCGCGCACGCGATCCTCGCTTGGGCAGCGACCGATAGCTTCTTTGCTACGCGCGGCAGATCGTATGTGCCGCCGACGGCGCGGTCAGCATGGAGTAACACGGCGGACGTCTCTCAGTTTGTGCCGCAGTCCATTTCCGGACAATCGGACCTGGTGCTGCTGACCAATCCGAACGTTCATGACGACGTCGAAAATGCAACGGCGCGCGGAACGTTTACGAATCGACCAAAACCGGAGCGTAGCACCACGCTCCCGTCCTTCAATCCCACAAAGCCCACCGAACCGTACTGGGGCCGCCTCCGCACATTCGTCGTAAGCGATCGCGACGCCTGTGAGCCGCCGCCGCCGCCGCCATACTCAGAGGCGGCCGACTCGCCGTTCTGGCGCATGGGGAAGGCGTTCTATGACACCGTGCGATCGCTGACGCCAGAGAAGCGAACGATCGCATTGTTCTGGGCCGACAACCCGGTGGCGACCGGAACACCGGGCTTTCACTGGATCAGCATCCTCAATCTGCTGGTGAATCACCAGCACTTGAGCGTCGACCGTGCCGTCGAGGCGTACGTACTGACCTCGATTGCCATCGCCGACGCATTCATCGGCTGCTGGCGAGAGAAGTATCAGTCGAATGTGGTGCGGCCGGTGGTCTACGTGCATCGCGTCTTCGACAAGGCGTATCAGACCGTCATACCCACGCCGCCCTTTCCCGAGTACACCTCAGGCCATTCGGTGCAGTCTGCTGCGGCGGTCGAAGTCATCACCGCGCTGCTGGGCGACACGACAGCGTTTGTAGATTCTACGCAAGTCGACATCGGACAACCGCCGCGACAATTCGCATCGCTGCATGCTGCCCTCGCTGAGGTGGCGGTGTCGCGCGTCTATGCGGGCGTGCACTACGCACCTGCGGTGACACTCGGGCTCACGCAGGGCCGATGCATTGGTCGCACGGTGCAGCGAAAACTCCACACGCGGGCTCCGTTGTGAAACGCACGTCTGCCACGCTGCTCACGCTGCTCACCTTACTCGCCGCGTGTTCGGGCGGTGTGGCGGACACCACCTGGCATACCGAAACAGGGTATCGCTGGCGATCCCTTGCCGTGCCATCGCGCGGACGCGACGGATTTCGACTACTTGGCGCGTCCACAAGCGGGATTTCTCATCACAACGACATTGACGAAATTCGTGGGCTCGACAACCGCGGGTTACTGGACGGTGCCGGCGTCGCGCTGGGCGATGTGGACGGCGACGGTCGCCCCGACATCTTTCTGGCGTCGGAAGAAACGCCGGCCGCCTTGTATCACAATGACGGCGACATGCACTTCACCGATGTCACGGTTGGCAGCGGCCTGACACTCGGCGGCGTCGCCACGACAAGCGCTGTGCTTGCCGACGTGGACGGCGACGGGGACCTCGATCTCGTGATCGGCACGTTTGGCGGACCCGTGTTGCTGTACGCCAACGATGGACACGGACACTTTATCGACGCGACCGCCGCGAGCGGACTGTCGGGTGGATACATGGCGACGACCATGACTCTCGCCGATGTTGACGGCAATGGCTCCCTCGATCTCTATGTGGCCACGTACAAAACGAAGAACGCGCTCGACGTCTATCCACCGCAGGCCCGCGCATTCGATCAAGTGCTCAAGAAGGTCGGCGGGACGCTGACGGTTGTTGACGCATGGAAGCGGGAGTACCGGGTCGAGGCACGACCCGATCTTGGCGGGTTCATGCGGTCGCAGCGCGCCGAACTCGATCTGTTCTTCCTCAACGATGGGGCGGGGCACTTTACGCGTACGCCAATCATGGGGCCGCGCTTCCGAGACGAAAATGGAGCGCCGCTTGCACACGAACCGGACTACTTCACGCTGGCCGCGCGCTTTTACGACGTCAACGGTGATGGCGCGCCCGACTTGTACGTGTGCAACGATCTCGAAGACCCGGATCAATTCTGGCTCAACGACGGCAGCGGCAACTTTCGTCTCGTTCCCCAATTCGCACTTCGCGTCACCAGCAATACCTGCATGTCGGTCGACTTCGCCGATGTGAATCGCGACGGCCATGTCGATGTCTTCACTACCGACATGCTGTCGCCCACACTGCAAGCGCGTCAGCGTCAGATCCCAACGCACACACCCTTGCAGAAGCCGGTGGGGCGCTCGCCAGAACGTACGCAGTGGATGCGCAACATGCTGCAACTGTCACGCGGCGATGGGACATGGGCGCAGATCGGTGACTATGCGGGCGTTGCCGCAACGGATTGGACGTGGGGGTCGGCGTTTCTCGACGTGGATCTCGACGGATATGAAGACCTGTTGGCCGTCAACGGGCACCGCTACGACGTGCGCGAAGCCGATCCGTACGAGCGGATACGCAACGGCTTTCCTCGTGTGCCATGGAATCGCGAGTCGAAAGAGTTTCCCCGATTGGCCACCACCAGCGTTGCCATGCGCAACGGACAGGATCTCCGTTTCCACGATGCGAGTCGCGTGTGGGGATTCGGCGTGGACAGCGCAATTTCGCAGGGCATCGCACTCGCTGATCTGGATGGCGACGGTGCACTCGATGTGGTAGTCACGCGCCTTGATGCGCCAGCCGTTGTCTACCACAACACAACCGCAGCGCCACGGGTTGCCATCCGATTGCGCGGCAGCCGCGCGAACACGCAGGGCATTGGGGCGGTGATTACCGTTATCGCCTCCTCGCGCCCTGTGCAGACGCGCGAGATGACCTCCGGCGGATACTACCTGTCGGGGAGTGACGCGCAGCTCACGTTTGCGACCGGTACCGACAGCGTGGTGGACATCGATGTTCGCTGGCGCAACGGCCTGCACAGCGCGATCCGTCATGCGCCCGTCAATCGGCTGTATGAGGTCGAGGAGACGGCGCCAACCCATGTCGCCGCCAACGCTCGCCCAACCGCAACGCCCCTCTTCGAGAACGCAACGGCGCTGCTCGGCGGTGCGTCACACGTCGATTCGTTGTACGCGGACTTTCGTCGCCAACCGCTCCTGCCGGCTCGGCTCAGCCAACTTGGACCGGGCGTAAGCTGGATCGATGTCGATAACGATGGTCACGACGATCTCGTGTTCGGCACCGGGCGCGGCGGCC
>JANMKU010000378.1:0-14706 GCA_031372205.1 Gemmatimonadaceae bacterium
ATGGACCCCACCGTCGGATCGGTCGCGAACAACACCAGCGTTTGCGACAGGATGTAGTTGTAGCCGGCCGGATTCTTGGCGTAGCGCTCCGGCTTGGTGTCCAGCTCTTTCATGATGGCTTTGAGCGCATCAATGCGCATCACTGGGCTCTGCGCGGTCCGGGCACGCTGAATGTTCAGCGTGGCGAGCGCCAGCTCCTTGGGACTGTTCGCGTCGATGTTACACGCCGCGGACACACCACCGGGCTGCGCAACGGCCGATGTCGGAACAAACGAGGTGCCGACCAAGGCCGAGGCACCAACAAGAAACGCCAGACGCATGACTACGACTCCTGAAACTAGGGAAGAATCCGTGCGCCGCCGAGATTGTGGCTGGCATGCGCGCTGTGCCTTCGATTGATTGAACTTATATGGTCGAACGCGTTCGCACCCGAATTCTGGTGATCGGCAGCGGCGTCGCTGGATTACACACTGCGTGGCGCGCCTCGGTCCACGGCGATGTGACGGTCCTCACAAAGCGCTCCCTGTTCGACTCCGCCACTGCATACGCGCAGGGGGGGATCGCCGCTGCGCTGGGTGCTGGCGACTCCCCGGCGCTGCATCGCCAGGACACACTAGCTGCTGGGGCCGCCCTCTGCGACGCCGAAGCGGTCCAGGTGCTCGTCGACGAGGGGCCGGCCAGGGTGCGCGAACTCCAGGCAGCCGGGGCCCGGTTTGATCTTGATCCGGACGGGGATTTCAAGCTGGGGAAAGAGGCCGCGCATTCGCGGCATCGCATCGTCCACGCGCAGGGCGACCAAACGGGGGCCGAAGTCGCGCGCACACTGGTCGCCAAGGTGCGCGCCAGCGGCTCCATCCGTGTCGAGGAGACGGCGCGCGTGCTCGATCTGCTCATGGTGGATGACGGCGATGGCATCATGCAATGTGCGGGCGTCCGGGCCAGTATCGCCGGACGGGCGGTTGAGATTGTAGCCGACGCCACCGTTCTCGCGACCGGTGGATGCGGGCAGATCTACCGGTACACGACCAACCCGCAAGTGGCGACGGGTGACGGTTTCGCCATTGCGCATCGCGCCGGTGCAAGGCTGGCCGACATGGAGTTTGTGCAGTTTCACCCAACCGCATTGGAGACGGCGGAGAATCCGCTGGCGCTCATCTCGGAAGCCGTACGCGGGGAAGGGGCGATCCTGCTCAACGGTCGAGGCCAGCGATTCATGCCCAAGCGGCATCGGCTGGCCGAACTCGCACCGCGCGATGTCGTTGCCCGTGAGATCTTTCGCGAGCAGCACGAGCACGGCACAGTGTTTCTCGACGCCACCAAGCTGGGTCCGCAGTTTCCCGTTCGTTTTCCGGGCATCTTCGCGATCTGTCGGGCTCGCGGCATCGACCCTTCGCATGAGCCAATCCCGGTTACGCCAGCCGCGCACTATATGATGGGAGGCGTGGTGACGGACCTCGCCGGCCGGTCGAGCATTCCGCGACTCTATGCCGTCGGCGAAGTGGCACGCACCGGTGTGCACGGCGCGAATCGACTGGCGTCGAACTCGCTGCTCGAGGGGCTGGTGTTCGCGGAACGCGTGGCGCGGGACCTGTTGCAAACGCCGCTCGACCTCCCGTCCCCCGAACCAGAAGAGTGGCGCGTGCCGTCGCTCGACGATCGCGGCGCGGCGCAGGTTGCGGCCGACGAGATCCGACAGCTGATGTGGGATCATGCCTCCATCTCGAGAACTGCGCCCGGGCTTCGCCGGTGTCTGGCGCGACTCGTGGAGATCGGCGACCGGCTTACACCTGGTGCGACGGAAGAACGGAACCTGCACACGACCGCCACGCTTGTGGTGGAGGCGGCGTTGCTGCGCAAGGAGTCTCGCGGCGGACACTTCCGAAGCGATTTCCCCAAGTCCCGCCGCAAATGGCAGGGGCGACACATCACCTGGTAACGGGTCACACATGACGATTCTCGAAGCGCATTACGACACAGTGCTGGCGGCAGAAATTCGCGCCCTGGCCGCTGGGCGAAATGCCGTCATTCTGGCACACAATTACGAACGGCCGGAGGTGCAGGACGTCGCGGACTACGTCGGCGACTCGCTGGGTTTGTCGCGAGAAGCCGCGCGCACCGAGGCCGACATCATCGTCTTTTGTGGCGTGCATTTCATGGCCGAGACCGCGGCCATTCTTTCACCGGCGAAGACCGTCCTGCTGCCGGACATGGCGGCCGGTTGTTCGCTGGCCAGCACCATTGACGCCGATCAGCTGCGCGAATGGAAGCGGGAGCATCCGGGCGCGATTGTTGTGTCCTATGTGAATACGACCGCCGAGGTGAAAGCGGAGAGCGACTACTGCTGCACGTCGGGTAACGCCGTCGAGGTGGTCAATGCCATTCCAGCGGAGCAGGAGATTCTGTTTCTGCCCGACATGTTTCTCGGTGCCCACGTGCGTCGGCTCACGGGGCGGAAAAACATGCGGGTCTGGATGGGCGAGTGTCATGTGCACGCCGGTATCGATCCGGAACACATCGCGCGTACGCGGTCACAACATCCAGGCGCAGAGTTCCTCATCCATCCCGAATGCGGCTGCGCAACCTCGGTGGTGGAAGCGATCTCCGCCGGTGACGTCGATCCGAACGGTGCACACATTCTCTCTACTGAGGGAATGATCCGCCGCCCGGCGCAGTCCACACAGGATACATTCATCGTGGCGACGGAGATCGGCATCCTGCATCGACTGCGTCGCGAGAATCCCACCAAGCGATTTATCGCTGCCAACGATCACGCGCAGTGCGCATACATGAAAGTGACGACCCTGCCGAAGGTTCGCGATGCGTTGCGTCACACGCAGTTTCGGATCACCGTGCCACCCGCCATCGCTGAGCGCGCCCGTACCGCTATTGAGCGGATGGTTGCCATTGGCGGCGCTCCAATTCCGCAATCGACCAGCGCACAGGATCCCGGCGAATGAGCGAGTATCATCCCCCGCTGCGACGCACGCCCACACGGCCATTCGAAGCGATTCGACCGCGCCCCATCACACCTGTCGATTCGCCCGCCATTGATGACGCGTTGTTGACGTTTCCTCTCACCGCAGAGGAAATCAAGGCACATGTGCATGCATCGCTTGAGGAAGATGAAGCGTTCAGCGACATCTCAACCATGGCCACCGTCATCTCGGTCCGGCACACCAATAGCGCCGTTGTCGCCCGTAGTAGCGGTGTCGTCGCCGGCATCCCGATGTGCGTGGAGGCCTTTCGGCAACTCGATTCCAGCCTCACGGTACAGATCGAGGCGGAAGACGGGACGCACGTCGCCAGTGGTGACGTGCTGCTGCGGTTGACCGGGCAGGCCCGCGGCGTGCTTTCAGCCGAACGCGTCGCGCTCAACTACCTGCAACATCTGTCCGGGATCGCCACCCTGACGTCGCGGTTCGTGGACGCGATCAAGGGCACGTCGGCCCTCATCCTCGACACCCGCAAGACCACTCCAGGGTGGCGGAAGCTCGAGAAATACGCGGTGCGCGCTGGAGGTGGTACCAATCATCGTCTGGATCTCCGCAGCGGGGTCCTCATCAAGGACAACCACCTCGCGGCTATCAAGGGCGACATCGCCGCCGCCGTCACGCGCGCACGCGGACTCGCCATGCCGGGCACGCCCGTGCAAGTGGAGTGCGACACGATGGCGCAGGTCGTCGCCGCGCTGGAGGCGGGCGCCGATTGGGTGCTGCTCGACAACATGTCCATTGCGATGATTCGCGAAGCCGTTGCGCTGTGCGCCGGGAAGGCGACAACCGAAGCGTCCGGCGGTGTGACCCTCGACACCGTTCGCCGCATCGCCGAAACCGGCGTGGATCGCATCTCCGTCGGCGCACTGACACACTCCGCGCCCGCACTCGACCTGGCGCTCGACTTCGAGAATCTGTAGCGCGTTCGCCCGTATGTCATTCAGTCTCATCGTGCCAACGGAGCGCGCCGAACGCATCCTGTTTGAAGGGATCGTCGACTACGCGGGGTTGTACCCGCCCGCAGCCCTGACCATGGCCGCGGCGGTCCGCAACTATGCGCTCTATCGTGCCGGCGGCACAGGCTGGATGCTCGGCCGGTTCATCTGTCCGTGCGCGGCGCTGACACAGTTTTCCACTGAAGCGGAATCAGTGTTACCGCGAGATGCGGATGCGCTCCCGTGGCACGTATCGGTCACCGGCAGTGGCGATCTCGCCGCAGACCTGCGCGCGATTGCCGCGTTCAACACACGCCATGTCGTCGGTGCAGTTGTCGATACCATCGAAGTACGCGCCAATGCGGTAGCGGAGATCGAGGCAATCAACGGCCTGGTGCCGCGCGCGCTCATCACCTTCATCGAAATTCCGGTTGTGCACGACCCGGCGCCACTACTCGCGGCGATTGCGCATGCCGGTCGACGTCCCAAAATTCGCATGGGTGGCACGACACCCGACGCGTTTCCTGCAGCTGCGGACGTCGTGCGCTTTTTGTCGCAGTGCGCCGAGCTCGATCTCGTGGCAAAGGCCACGGCTGGTTTGCACCATCCGCTGCGCGGCACGTTCCGTCTCACCTACGATGAGCACGCGGTGGCCGCACCGATGTTCGGGTTCGTGAACGTCTTTCTCGCCGTCGCGCTCATGGCAGGTGGCGGATCGGCGGATGAGGCGGTGCACCTGCTTCGTGAACACGATGTGCAGTCCGTCGAGGTCAGCGAGCACAGCATCGTCTGGCGTCATGAGGGTCGCGCGTACCTGTTCGATCGCGCGCTCCTGCATCGCGTGCGCGAGCGCATGCTGGTCAGCTTCGGATCGTGCTCGTTTCTCGAGCCAGTGGACGAGTCGCGCGCCCTCGGCCTCCTGTCGTCGCTACCGATTCGGCGTCTGTCCATCCTCACCACTGACCATCGCGTGAACAACGATCCAACGGTTGATCCTGCACTCCGCAGTTGGGTGCCAAGTGCGGGTGTGCATGGGACAGACTTTCCCATCCAGAATCTCCCGTTCGGCGTTTTTCGGCGTGCTGGCTCGCAGGAGTCACCGCGTGTCGGCACCGCAATCGGTGATCGCATTCTCGACATACCTGCATGTCTCGCCGCTGGCCTGATCGGCGCGGATGATCCCATGGTACACAACGCCGCCGCCGCGTGTGCGTCGACGTCACTCAATGCGTTGATGGCATGCGGCATTGACGCGCGACGCGCGCTGCGTGGCGCGATTTCGGCGTTGCTGGCCACGGGTGCGTCGGCAAATCAGCGACAGATCGCCGAACATGCCTTGGTACTGCAGCGTGAGGCCGAGCTCTTTCTGCCAGCGCAGATCGGCGACTACACGGACTTCTATGCCTCGCTGCACCACGCGGCCAATGTCGGCGCTCTATTTCGCCCCGACAATCCAGTGCTCCCCAACTACAAATGGGTGCCAATCGGCTATCACGGCCGGTCATCGTCGATTGTCGTCTCCGGCACGTCCATCACACGACCCGCGGGACAGCGCGTCGGGCCAAACGAGAGCATACCAACGGTCGGACCGACGCGGGCCCTCGACTACGAAGTGGAACTCGGCGCGTTTATCTGCATCGGCAACACGCTCGGCAAACCTATCGCACTCGCCGATGCGGACGCGCATCTGTTTGGCGTCTGTTTGCTCAACGACTGGTCGGCGCGCGATATCCAGAGTTGGGAGTATCAGCCGCTCGGTCCGTTCCTCGCGAAAAACTTCGCCACGTCCATCAGTCCGTGGGTGGTGACGCTCGACGCGCTGGCACCGTTTCGTGCGCCGCTGGCACCACGCGCTGCCGACGATCCATGGCCGTTACCGTATCTCGATGACGCCGGCGACCGAGCCCACGGTGGCATGGCGATTGTCGTCGAACTCTGGCTCCAGACAGCGAAAATGCGCGACGATGCCATCGGCCCGGAACAACTCACGCGCGGGAGCGCACTCGATCTCTATTGGACACTTGGCCAAATGCTCGCACACCATGCCAGTGGCGGGTGCAACATGCGGCCGGGCGATCTCCTCGGCACGGGCACCATCTCCGGACCACACCGGGACAATCGCGGATGCCTGCTTGAGCTCACGCGGCGTGGCGCTGAACCAGTGACCCTGTGCAACGGCGAAGTGCGACGCTTTCTCGAAGACGGAGACGAGGTCATCCTGCGTGGTTATGCCGACGCGCCGGACGCGGTGCGCATCGGTTTCGGAGAGTGTCGAGGGATCATCCGCGGGAATTAGCGCGTTGATCTTGCTATGAGCGACCTGCTCTTCGCGCGCTCGCAGATGGCGATGTCTCTCGCGTTCCATATCGTCTTCGCTGTCGCGGGGATGGGCATGCCCGTGTTGATGGTGATGGCCGAATGGCGCTGGATGCGGACTGGCGACGTGACCCTTGCGCGAACTGGCGAAGCGCTGGGCCAAGGGCACTGCAATTCTGTTTGCGGTTGGTGTCGTGTCGGGAACGGTGCTGTCGTTCGAGCTTGGTCTACTTTGGCCCGCGTTCATGGAGCATGCCGGTGCTGTCATCGGCGTGCCGTTCTCACTCGAAGGATTCGCGTTTTTCACCGAGGCCATCTTTCTCGGCATCTACTTGTATGCCTGGAAACTGATTCCACCGCGTGCCCATTGGCTCGCTGGGGTGGTGGTCGCGATCAGCGGCGTGCTCAGTGGCGCGTTCGTCGTATGTGCCAACGCGTGGATGAACGCCCCCGCCGGGTTTCGATCGCTGAACGGCGAGGTACGCGACGTCGATCCGATCGCGGCGATGCTTAATGCGGCAGCGCCAGCGCAAGTCGTGCACATGACCATCGCCGCATTCACCGCCACCGGATTCGCCGCGGCCGGCGTTCACGCATTCGCGCTGCTTCGCGGTACGCCGCATCGCGCGTTTCATCGGGCTGCACTACAGATCGCGCTGCTTGTTGCGGTTCCCGCTGCACTGCTGCAGCCGCTGTCCGGCGATTGGTCGGCACGCATGGTAGCGCGATTGCAGCCGGTGAAGCTGGCAGCGATGGAAGGGCACCTGCATACCGGGCAGGCATCGCTGCTGATTGGCGGATGGCTGGATGCGTCGACGCTTGAACATCACGGCGCCATCGAAATTCCCGGCGCTTTGTCACTGCTCTTGCGCGTCGATGCTACCGCATCGGTACCAGGTGTCGATGCCGTCGCCCCAAAGGATCGGCCACCACTCGGCATCGTGCATACCGCGTTCCAGATCATGGTCGGCTGCGGCATGCTACTCGCGGCGCTCGGGCTGTGGACGGCCCTGCGCACGTGGCGACGCCGCCGCGGCCTCGGTTCCCCACTGCCCGATGACCGACGGTTTCTTCGCGCGCTTGTTGTCGCATCGCCGCTCGGTTTTATCGCACTCGAAGCGGGATGGACGGTGACAGAAGTTGGACGGCAACCGTGGGTGATACAAGGCATGCTGCGTACTGCCGACTCCGTCACGCCGATGCCCGGCTTGGTGTATTCGTTCACCCTGTTCTCTGCCCTCTACATCGTGCTCGCCGTCACGGTCGCGTTTCTCCTGTGGCGACAGATTCTCAAATCCGGCGTCGGTGGCGCAGCGCGCCCTCATCGCCAATGCCATCGGGCCGATCCGGGAAGCCAATCAAGTCTGGCTGATCCTCGTCGTGGTCTTGTTGCTCAGTTGCTTTCCGAGAGCGTTCGCATTTCTTGCCACCGAATTGCATCTCCCGATCACCGTCATGCTCGTAGGCATCGTGCTTCGTGGATCGGCGTTCACCTTTCGCACGTATGACAGCAAGGATGACGCGGTACAGTTGCGATGGGGGCGCATTTTTTCGGTCGCGAGCGTAGCCACGCCGGTGGTACTTGGGCTCTGTCTCTGCACGGTTACGAGCGGACGTCTGACGTTTGGCGCCACGCTTCCGCGCTCGTTCATTGAGCGATACGTCATGCCCTGGGCCACATCATCCTTCGCATGGTCGGTCGGTGCGCTCACTCTGGCGCTGTTCGCCTTTATCGCGGCGACGTACCTGACAGTGGAAGCGCGCGACGACACGCTGCGCAACATCTTTCGTCGGCGCGCACTCCAATCGCAGGGTGCACTGGTCGTGCTCGCGGTGGTCACGTTTGCCACCGCGCGGTCTGAAGCGCCCATGGTGTTCAGCGGTCTCACGCGGGGCCGGGTTGCCGTGGCGATGTACGTGGCCACCGTGCTCACAGTCGTCACCACGGTCGTCGCGCTGCGCCGTCGGCGCCACCCACTCGCGCGTTTCGCCGTCATTGCCCAAGCCAGTTTCATCATCTGGGGTTGGGCGTGGTCGCAATTTCCGTGGCTCCTGCCTCCAGCGCACACCATCGCCGCGCTAGCGGCTCCTCGCATCACACTCAAGCTGGCACTCGCCACACTGGCGATCGGTACAGCGATACTGTTGCCGAGCTTTGTGTATCTGTTTCGCGTATTCAAAACTGGAGAGTCCGCGTTCGAGCGCGGAAAACGATAGCGTCGCGGCTAGCGACCCTGCTCGTCGCGCATCAAACTGAACCGCGGCAATGGCGGCACCGGGACATCCAGCAGTGCGTCAGTTGACGCGTACCCAGTCTCGCGCCGGACGGTGGCCGCTACCATACGTCGCAAGTCGTCCATGGTCTCGCCCGCCTCACCAGCAAGCTCCATGCGCGCCGCGCGGAAGCGGCGTCCTGACTGCACGCAGAATAGCGCCGTGAGGGCCAGTTCGCGCGCGCACGCCGCGCTTCCATGCTGCTCGATCAGTCGGTGTGTGCGTGCAATGGTCGCCGAGCGTGCGTAGACCTCCATTGCCATATCGGCAAGTCGTTCGATGACCAGCTGCCGGTGGACGATCTCCTGCTTATGTCGCGTGATCGCCTTCTCCGTTGCCTCGGCAAGCTCGGCGACATGGTGTTCGACAAAGGTGACATGCGTGCGCAAGTCGGCATGGAGCTCCACTGTGAACTTGTCGCGGGCGCCGAGCGCGGATCGCACGCGTTGCGCGACGTAGGTCGAGACCAGCACCCAGTTTTGAAACGGATTGCGCAGCGCGGCGGCGAGTTCCTTGAGTTCGGCGGCCGGTGACTGAATGCCATTCAGCCCGATGAAGAGTCGCAGCACTTCGTTTGCGCCTTCAAAGATTCGATTGATGCGCGCTTCGCGCAGATAGCGTTCATAGGGCCACGGCTTCACAAAACCACGGCCGCCCGCGACTTGCACCATTTCGTCCGTGCTGCGCCATACCAGTTCACTGGCAAAAATCTTTGCGCATGCCGCTTCGAGCGACGCGTCCACGTGATCCGCGTCGAGGGCAGCGGCGAGGGCGCCGACCATCGCATCAGCCGCGTAGGTATCGGCCGCCATCGATGCGATCTTGCGCTGCGTGATCTCGAACGACGCCAGTGCACCACCAAATTGCGTCCGCGCCTCGGCGTACCGTGTCATTTCGCCGACGAGGCGTTTACAGGCGGCCGTGCACCCCGCGGCGAGGCTCAATCGACCGGCGTTGAGCGCGTTGACCGCCACACGAAATCCCTTGCCGACCTCGCCGAGCACGTGATCATTCGGCACGAACAGCTGCTCGAATACCAGCTCGGCCTGCGTCGATCCGCGAATGCCAAGTTTTTCGATGGTGCCATCAATGCGGAACCCAGGCATGTCCGGCCGGATGATGAACGCTGTCGGCCGCATGACCGTTTTGCCGTCGCGTTCCACGGCGGTTTGTGCGAAGGTGACAATCACACCCGCGCGATGGCCGTTGCCGATCCAGTGTTTGCGTCCGTCAAGCAGCCATCCGCTGCCGTCAGCCGCACGAGTGGCCTTCGACACGATGTTTTGCGCGTCCGACCCTGTTTCCGGTTCGGTGAGTGCATACGCCGCCAATGTGTCACCGCGCGCCAGCATGGGGAGGTAGCGTGCTTTTTGCTCATCGTTCCCAAACAGCACGATCGCTTTTCCGCCGAGGCCACAGTGCACGCCAATCAATACCGCCAGCGAAGGGTCGATGGCGGCGACGGCACCGAACACACGCGCGTATCCGGACGCTGATAACCCCAGGCCACCGTATTGCGTCGGAATGGAGATCCCGAGCAGACCGGCTGTAGCAAATGCGCGGATGACTGGTTCCGGAATCGTCTCCGTTTCGTCGAACTGGCGCGAGTCGATCAGCCCGGACTCGAGCATCGCGTTGAGTGCACCGACCAATCGGCGAACTGTCGCTGCCTCGTTGGGGTTGCGCTCGTCGAGCGGTGCCGGATACGGGAACAGCAAGTCATCCGAGATCTCGCCCGCGAACAGTCCGCGCAAGAACGACGGCTTCGGCGGGCTTTTTGGCGCACTCTTCGCGTTACTCATGGACACGCTCGACGGCGGGTGTGATCGACAAAACGACAGCGGGGCGACTCCGGTGAGGAATCGCCCCGCTGCGCAAACTAGCGCATCATCAGCAACGCGTCAGGGCGTGGGAGGCTTGACGATGACCTTGACCTTACTGGCTTTCCCCTCGTTCTGTCCATTCACGTTCACGCCCTGCAGCGTGATGATCGCTTCGCCAACGAGCACGCCGCCGACGCTTACGGTCGAGGTGTTCGTGGATGAATTGACCAGCGCGATACTGGGCTTGTCGCTGGTCGTGACGATGATGCGGTTGCGCAGCTCGTTCCCCTGCGCATCCCGTACAAGGATGGTGAATGCACTGCTGGTCCCCCGGACTAGTGAGAACTCCGCGTCCACGAGAATGGTGTCAATCGGCATCTGCTGCACCAGCACGCTCGACTGCGCAGCGCGCCCTTCGCTCACCGCGGTCACGGTCACAACGCCTTGCGCGATCGCCGTCACAAAACCCGTGGCGCTCACCGTGAGCTTCGTGGGATCGCTGGACAGCCACTCCACTGGGCGGTCGGTCACCACCGTGCCCGCGGAATCTTCAACAGTTACCGTGAGTTGCGCCGTCTGGCGCTCAAACAGCGAAATCTGGAGCGGTGCCGTGACTATGCGCCCAACAGGAACCTTGGTGACGGGGAAGGAGACCGTGTCGCGGACTCCTTCGGCGTTGACCACGATACGCGCCGTACCCAGCGCGAGCCCGGTTACAATGCCGGACTGCGTGACCGAGGCGACCGTTGGGGCTAAGCTGGTCCACGTAACAAGCCGACCGGCAGGAATGAGCTGATTCAGGCTGTCGAGCGGCGTTGCGACGAACACGCGCGGCGTGCCAATGCGGAGCGAACCGGTGCGCGGCGTAATAACCACCGACACGATCCGGGGATCAACCGCCTCAACATTCGTGCTGCAATTCACCTGCGGGTTCGATACGTCGGCGGCCGTGATCTTGGCAACGCCAGCTTTACGAGTCGTGATCACACCCGTGCCGACAACAGTCGCAACGACATCGTTATCACTGGTCCAGGCGATAGCCCGCCCCACTGTCGGCAGGATGTTGTTCGCGGTATCGCGCAGCGTGAGCACCGGCTGCACCGACGCCGTCACCGTGAGTTTGCTCGACGTCGGGGCAAGACTACAACTACCGATCGGTATTTCGGTGACGATAATGTTCGCCGCGCCCTGCGCAGTGCCCGACGTAGCCGCCACCACTACCTGGCCGGCCGTCAACGCGATCACATTACCGTTCTGATCAACTGACGCGATCGACGAGTTGCTGGATGCCCATGAGACCGTGCGTCCGGTGATGACTGTTCCGGAGACATTCTTGAGCACCGCCGAGAGTTGCCGCGCGTTAGTGCGTCGGAGTGTCAGATTCGTGGGCGACACGGTGACCGACGAAACGACTTCCGGCGTGACGGTGACCTGCGCGACCCCGGACTTGTCATCGGCTACCGCCGACACCGTAGTCTGCCCGGGTGCGATGGCGATGACGAAACCATCGTTTGCTACCGTCGCAACCGACGCGTCGGCCGTCGAGTACTTGATGGTCTTCTTGGTGGACGAGATTGAATTGCCTTTGCAGTCGAACGCGGTGCCGGTCACCTTCAGCGAAGTATTGACCGGCAACGAGATCACATTCGGCGCGATCGTAACTGTGCAGGTCTCGATCGTTGGATTGAGATCCAAACAGCCCACAAGCCCGCTGATCGCGAGCAGGGGAGCAGCGGCGCGCAAACGACGCCACGGCAATCGAACAAAGGGGGCAAAGACCCGCATGCAGGTCGTCCTGTTGCAATGAGTGGATGACGCGATCAGTAGAGGTGCACCTTACTGACGCCTATTCGGGGCGCGGCGTAACCGTCACGCTCCCGGAACCGTTGCTTCAAAAGCTGGTCGGACAACTAAAGCACTGCAACCCGTCTGCAAAACTCATTTCGCTCCAAAGCAGGCACCCAAACGCGAATCGCTTTCCACGTTTACCCAGCGTTGCGCGTTTTGATTCACAGGACGGTGAACCACTCATTTATGCTACGTGATCTCAGAACTGCTGCCGTCCACAGAATCCTCCACCAATCGTCGAGTCTGGTTCGTCGTCGCTGGCTGGATCGTCGCCGCCTTTGCCGGCCGCTTGCTGCTGTCGGCGCTTGTGCCGCTCCTCCCCGACGAGACCTACTACTGGGAGTGGACGCGTCGACTTGCCGCCGGCTACTTCGACCATCCGCCAGGCATAGCCCTACTCATCTCACCTGGCGTCGGGCTGTTCGGGAACACGCTCTCCGGCGTGCGCGCCGGACCTGCCGTGGCCGCCCTCGCCACGCACCTTATCGCCGTCTTCCTGGCCTGGTCCCTCGGTGGACGACAGCGGGACGGCGCCCAGGCAGCGGCGCGCGCAGCCATTCTCGTGGCGCTGCTGCCAATCGCCGCGATTGGACTGGTGCCAGCCACACCCGACGCCGCGCTCTTTGCCTGTGCGATGCTGGTGCTTGCCTGTGTCGAGCGAGCGCTGGCGTCGCCGCTTCGTTCCGGCCGATCTACCGGCTGGTGGATCGCTGCCGGTGTCGCACTGGGCGCGGCGTTCATCGCCAAATACACCGCGGTCTTGCTACCGGCTGGGCTCCTGTTGGCGTGCCTGCTGCATCCGGCGTTGCGCGCCAGGTTTCGCGAGCCAGGGCCGTGGCTCGCTACCACGATCGCCGCGCTGATGATCTCGCCTGTCGTCGTCTGGAACGCGTTGCATGAATGGATTTCGTTTCGATTTCAGCTCGGCCACGGGTTCGGCGCGGTCGCCCGAGGCAATCCGCTCAATCGCGAACTGGAACTGGTGGGCGGCCAGCTCGGACTCGCGTCGCCCATCATCTTCGTACTGCTTGTCGCGACCGTGCTGCTGGCCATTCGCGACGGGTGGCGAACGCGAGGCCAGACCGATCCCACCGACCCACGGGCACGTCGCTTTGCGCTCGGTCTGATGTCGGTTGTCGTATTTGCGTCTTTCGCGGTGAGTGCATGGCGGCGTACCGTTGAGCCAAACTGGCCGGCCTTGATCTATCCGAGCGCCATTGCGTTGCTCGCCAGTTGTCCCGCCCCGTGGGCGCGCGCGCGGGCATGGCGTAGCGGGCTCGTGCTTGCCGCGGTGCTCCTCGTCGCCGCGACGCTGCAGGCGTGGCGCCCCCTCCTGCCAATTCCGGCGCGCAATGACCCGTTCGGTCGCGCTCATGGATGGGAAACCTTGGCGACGGCCGTCGAAGCAGCGCGAATTGATCCCTTTCTCGCCGGTACCACTGATCAGTGGGTCGCAGCAGACCGCTATCAGGATGCCTCTGAGTTGGCATTCCACCTTGCCGGTCAGCCTGTGGTATTCTCTCTCAACCTCGGCGGGCGCTCGAACCAATACGCCCTGTGGCCAACTGTGTACGATAAGGTGCGCCCCGGCGACGGACTGGTGGCGGTCTTTGACGCCAACGCGCACGGTGATGGGCTTGCGGTGCGCGTGGGGCAATGGTTCCAAACCACGAAGCAAGGCGAAACAGTACGTCTCAGTCGCGGCGACGGCGTTATCACCGAACGACGGCTCTGGAGCTTTCGGATCGCTCGCAGTGTGCCGCCTCCCCCTGATCATTTGCCAACGCTTTCCGATGGACGTTGACGCTCGCATGATTCCCGCATGATTCTCGCGATAGCAATCGGCGGCGCCGCAGGCTCAGTGTTGCGCTATCTCATCACGGTGTGGATGAAAAGCGTGACGGCGCAAGTCCCGCTGGCCACACTGCTCATCAATGTCACCGGCTGTTTTCTCCTTGGACTATTCGCGCGGACACTCAACACGTCCGGCAGCAATCCGGTTATTCGCGTCGCGCTCACGGTTGGGTTTTGCGGTGGATTCACCACATTCTCCACGTTCAGCGCGGAGTTCGTTACCCTCGTGCAGGAAGGGCGTGTCGCGCGAGCACTCGCCTACGTACTCACCAGCGTGGTCGTTGGTGTGCTTGCGATGATGTCCGGTCTCTTCGTTGGCAGTCGTCTCATGCAGTCACGCTAGTTGGCGCTCGCTCACTCTCACTCGTCCGCACGTATGCCGCTCGCCATTCCGTCCATTCCAATCGATCTCGCCGAGTGGTGCGATGCCCACGATGCGCGCGCGCAAGACGAACTCTTTGCGTTCCTTCGCATTCCGAGTGTCAGTGCCCGGTCCGAGCACAAAGAGGACTGCATCGATGCCGCGCAGTTCGTGGCCGATGCACTGACGCGCATTGGTTTCACCGCGACGCTGTTTCCAACGCCGGGTCATCCCTTTGTGCTGGGCGTGTGGCGCGGTGCCGGCGCGCCGGCACCAACGCTTCTTATCTACGGGCACTATGA
>JANMKU010000229.1:0-6861 GCA_031372205.1 Gemmatimonadaceae bacterium
GAGATACACGGTCGCCATGCCGCCCGCGCCGAGTTCGCGGTCGATGCCGTATTTGTCAGCGAGGGAAGCAGTGAGTTTCGTGACGACGTCGCTCATCGCTCAATCAACTCCACCACCGATATGTCGCTTTGCCGGTCGTACACGCCGAAATAAATGCGCCGACCGTCCGTGGCGAAATCACGGCGATACGAGGGACGCGTGAGGTCGTCGAGGTGTGCGACGAGGCGCGGTGCGCCACCATCTATGGACAGCTTCCAGAACGAGACGCGACCATCCGTCTCGGCGTGCCGGAAGTACAGCGTTCGATTGTCCGGTCCCCATTGAATGTTGGTAACGCTGGGGTCAGTTGGAGCGCGTCGCACGTAAAGCACTTTTTCTTGGGCCGAGCCCTGCGCCATGATCGAGATGCTATCGCGTGTGACAACCGCGCCCTTATCAGTTTGTCTGGCGTTCGTGCTCCACCGCCCATCGGGTGAGAAATTCGTGCGGCCTTCCACACTGGTCGTGACACTCCATTTGCCAGCGCCATCCTGAGTTGCTGTACAAATTCGCTGTGTCCCACATCCCCAATCGAGCGACTTCCCGTCGGGCAGCCACCGCGGAAAGATTCCGACAGTGGCGTCGGTATTGACTCGTTGTGCCGGCCCGCCATTCATGGGCTTCACCCAAATAACGCCGCGGTTGCTCCCTTCCGGATACGAGTAGTACGCGAGTTTGCTTCCGTCCGGCGATAGCTCGCCACCAAATTCGTCGACCGGACTGTTTGTCAACGCCTCGGCCTCGCGTTCGCCGAGCGTCAATCTCCAGATGTCCGAATTACCGTCGCGATCGGCGTCGTAGACGAGCGTTTTGCCATCCCTCGTCACGGCGATGCTTTCGATCAATTGATGTCCAAACGTCTCTTGCCTTGCCACGGCAGAGGTGGCGACGCCATTTGGAAGTATTGGCAGCGACCACACGTTGGCTTGCGGGGTGTACACGGAATACGCGAGTTTATGGCCATCACGTGAGAGCGAAAGCGACACTACGTTGAGCGCCGTCGTGAGCCGGTGCAAATCACCTTGTGCATGCCCATCACTGCTGATGCGCTGGTAGTAAATGTCCCGCTGCCCGTCGCGATTCGATACGAAGTACAAGCGACGTCCGTCTGAAGACCATACCGGGCTGATGTTGAGCGATGCACTGCCCGATAGAGCGACCGCTGTGCCGCCACCGACAGGTATCACTTTGATCGTGCTTGGACCTGTGTTTCCCATATTGAAGCCAATCGCCGCGAAATCTCTTGGTGTGGTGCATGCCAGCAAATCGCCGCGTGGCGACCACGCGCACATTTTTGCGGCCTCTTTCACAAGAAAGCGCGAGGCGCCACTCGCTATCGTGTAAATCATGAGCGAGTCTTTTCGCACGAAGGCTATCTGTCGCCCGTCGGGCGACCAGGTGGCCGCTTGTACGGGCGTGTTTGTTGCGCCAATAAGTGTCACTGGCGTTCCACCACCAAGTCCCGCGGCAACAGTATCAACACCTCCGTTCGCGAGGTACAGAACACTTCCGCCACTGGGGGACCACTGTGGTTCCTGTTGCGTCGATACTGAATCACTTGTAAGCGGCACAGCGCGCCCACCACTGACGGGCCGTAGGAAAATGCGCACATGCAACGATGTGCCGGCGGCATAAGCAATGACCTTACCGTCGGGAGAGATCGCTGGTTGAATCTCAAGCCCGTCGTCGATGGTGACGTGAACAATGGGGCCCGTCACCACAACCTTGTCGCGTCGGAACGTCGTCAGCAACACCGTGGCTACCACGCCGAGTGCAATGCCGCCAACAAGTGCAAGAGGAAGCAAGCGTGTGCGATTGGATGGCTGCGCCGTCGACCCACGCACAACTCCTGTGGTTTTCGTGTCGTTCAACGCTTCGGCAAACTCCGCTGCGGTGGCGTAGCGATCGGCGGGAAGTTTCTCGAGTGCGGTGAGCACTGCGTCTTCAAGTTGCGGAGACACGCGCGCTCGTTTCGCGTGCAGGCTGGCCGGTTTTTCGGTAAGCACTTTCGCGACGATGGCCTGTGCCGTCGGACCAGTGAACGGAGGTTCGCCGATCAACATTTCATAAAACACGCAACCGAGCGCGTACACGTCGGAACGCGCTGTAATTTCGCGCTCACCCATTGCCTGTTCAGGCGACATGTAATGTGGCGTGCCAAGTGACATGCCCGTTTCGGTCATGCGACTGCCACTGCTTGCCGCCAACGCGATGCCGAAATCGGCTACCAGTGCGCTCCCATCGTGCAGCAGGATGTTTTCAGGTTTGATGTCGCGATGAATGACCCCATGGCGATGTGCGTAGTCGAGTGCACTTGCAACTTCTTTTGCGATGCGCACCGCCTCGGGAATTGGCAGTTGTTTTTCACGTTGCAACCGATCACGCAATGATTCGCCTTGCACAAATGGCATTGCATACCAGACCAGCCCATCGACGCGACCCGAGTCGAGCAGTCCGAGAATATGCGGATGCTGTAGGTTGGCGGTGGTCTTTATTTCGTGAAGAAATCGCTCAGCGCCAATGACCGCCGCGAGTTCCGGGCGCAACACCTTGACCGCAATTTTTCGCTCGTGCCGCAAGTCGTGCGCGAGATACACAGTGGCCATGCCGCCTTCGCCGAGTTCGCGCTCGATGCGGTAGCGATCGGCGAGGGCCGTGGTAACGCGCGCACGAACGTCGCTCACTTGTTCGCTCCCTTCGCAAGTCCCGTCATGAAGTTTCGCACGAGGACGAGCGAGTATGCACTCGTAACCGGCTCGGCAACAAGAATGCGTCCATCAGGTGTCACGTCGAAACCGATGGTTGAGCCACCGGCTTCTGGGGCCGGAATAACGTCACCCCCAATTTCACGCTGGCTCGTCATGGCAAGCGCTGGACGTGTCTGTAGAGTGACTACGATAAGTCGATTGCGATGATCCCAGTAATAAAGTTTTCCGTCACGCGACCAGCGCGGTGGACCTGCACCTCCATGTGAAACCTGCAACCGTCCGTGCCCACTCGGAAATGGTTGCACATACAATTCCATTGATCCTGCTTCATCGGAATTGTAAGCAACGAGCGAACCGTCCGGCGATGGCGCAGGCGCCATCTCGTCGCCTGGTGATGCTGCTACCACAGCGACCGTTGTGTCCGAACCATCCGTATGGATGTAGTAGATATTGCGACCGGTCCCTGGCTCTGCGTAAGTACGCACGATGAGCGTGCGATGGTCGGGAAGCCAACGACCGTCACCCACTGTTCGCTTGAATGATTTGTGCGTCGCGACCACCCGCTCCGGCGTCGAGGCATCGGCCCGACGTTCAATGAGCGCCTGGCCGAGTGGACCACCAAGGCGCGTATACAACACGTACGCGCCATCGGCCGACCAACTTGGACGAACGTTGAAATTTGTCGACGTCAGTTGTGTGCGTGCCCCCGTGCGCAAGTCCTCCACCCAGACATCGCCGATACCCCGGTTCGTGGCCCCTTTTTCACGTTCATCCTGCCTGGTGGCGAGCGCCACGCGAAAGCCGTCGGGTGATAGTGCAACACCCCAGAAATTCCCCTCACTTGCCAGCCGTTGTATGACGCGCCCATTTGGGTCGAGCCACGTCAAACGCTGTTGCTGCACGTTGCCGCTCACGTACGCCAGTGTTCCATTCTGCGATACAGTGATTTGCGGATACAGGCGCCCGGCGTCGGCGGTGACGGCAACCCGTGCGACTTGTACACCCCGTGCGGTGAGACGAAAGTGTTCAACGTCAAAGGGGGCAACAAATGCCTCCCCACTGGCCTGCACATACAGCAATTGTCCCGACGACAGGTATTGTGCGTAAATCCCCAGGCCAATCTCCGTCAGCTTTCCCGAGGCAAAGGAGACACCAAAGAGACGTGTTTCGGCATACACACTGGCGGAGTCTCGCTTGAGCGAAATGATTGCACCGCTCTCATTCGGGAGCACCGTCACAGTGAGTGGAGCCGCACCGTCAAAGCGCACGATGGTATCCGTTGCGCCTCCCGGCGTCTGTCGGAGAATCCGTCCGCGCACGCCCACGTACACACGACCGCTCGCTCCGGCATCACCGTCATACGCTTCCGTTACTTGCGTGATCTGATTATTCACGAGTGAGACAATCGCCGCGCTGGCGGTGTTTGTTCCCGCAGAATACAGCAGAGACTTTCCATCAACACCAAAGCGAACAGTCGACGCACCTGCAGTATTGGGAACCGCTGTCCCCTCAAGCGCGTCAAGGGGCCGAACCCAGAGTTGCGAAGTATTGGGCGTTGGACCTGCACCAACGTACGCGAGGCGTGTGCCGTCATTGGAAAGCGCGATACTGTAACCGCGCCACTGCGGCACGAATTGTTGCGTGATGGGTAACGCTACAGCAATACGGGTGACTTCTTCATTGTGCGGCTGTCGTTGCGACCAGCCCCAGACACCAAAGGCAACGGATGCCAGTGACACCGCGCAGGCAGCGTACATCACGCGACGTGAGGCGGCGCGATTGCCCCTGAACGTCGTCGTTACCTGTGACGATGCAAACCGGGTGGGATCCGATAACCCGGTCGAAAATTCTGCAGCGGTGCCAAAGCGATCGGCCGGCAGTTTCGCGAGCGCCGTGAACACCGCGTGCTCTACATGCGGCGGCACCGTGTCACGCAGTGTGTGCAGCGATGTGGGTTTTTCGCTGAGCACTTTCGCGACGATTGCTTGCACGCTGCTACCGACAAACGGTGCGTCGCCGGAAAGCATTTCGTACGTGACGGCACCGAGTGCGTAGATGTCGCTGCGCGCGTCGATGGTGCGCTCCCCCATCGCTTGTTCGGGGCTCATGTACTGCGGTGTGCCGAGGCTTAATCCCGTCTGCGTCATGCGTTGACCACCGGCGCTTTGCACGGCCAATGCAATACCGAAATCGGCGACGAGCGCGGAGCCATCATGCAGGAGAATGTTTTCCGGCTTGATGTCGCGATGAATGACGTTTTGTCGATGCGCGTAGTCGAGTGCGCTCGCGACTTCACGCGCGATGCGAATCGCATCGGCGATGGGCAATTGCCGTTCGCGTTCCAATCGCGCGCGCAATGTTTCGCCGGTGACGAGCGGCATCACGTAGTACAGAAATCCGTCGGCATCCCCACTGTCGAGCAGCGGCAAAATGTGCGGATGCTGTAGTCGCGCCGTGGTGCGAATCTCAGAGAGAAACCGTTCGCCACCGAGGGCCGCGCCGAGATCCGGATGCAGCACTTTGATCGCGACGTCACGATCGTGCTTGAGATCATGCGCGAGATACACGGTGGCCATGCCGCCTGCGCCGAGTTCGCGCTCAACGCGGTAGCTCTGGCCGAGTGCGGCGGCGAGACGAGACAAAACGTCGGTCATAAATTCGCCATGACCGCGTACTCTGTGGACCCGAGCAACCGCGCATCAGCCGTGACCAACGTCAACCCGAGTACCTGCGCGGTTGCCGCCAGAAACCGATCGGCGGGATCCTCGTGTGCTAGCATGAGCTGCCTGCTGGCCACCGCAATGTCGTGCGTGAGCGCGGCCTCGCGTCGCGGCAGCGCACGCACCATACGCTCTACCCACTCCGTCGGCGTGGTGCCGACACGCACCCGACCGCGTTCCGCGAGCAGCATCGCCTCCCACACGCTAATCGGTGAGAGCCAAAGTTCATTCTCGGGAGACGCAAGTGCGGCACGGACCACTGGAGACAAGCGCTCCGGTTCGAGGAGCGCCCACAGCCAGATATGCGTATCAAGCAGCAGCTTCATGCGCCAAGAATTTCCCAATCACTGGGAGTGCTGGTCGGCGCAATGAGGTCATCCGCCAACACGGCGGTACCACGCAGGGAGCCGAGCCACGCCAGGCCGGTGCTCGCTGATGACGGCGGATTGATCTCGGCGACCGGCTCGCCCCGCTTCGTGACGATGATCGACGCGCCAGTTCGGCGCACCCGCTCGAGCACCGCCAAGCAGGTGGCCTTGAACTCCGAGATGGCCATGGTCTCTGTGGGAGTGGCGGTCATGAGTGATAAGTTAGACATCTTATGACCATAGTCAATGACTATGGTGTACTGCACTCGTGCGACGGCGTGGTCATCGCGCTCCCGCTACGAACGCTTGGAAATTCTGCAGTCGTTGGGGCTGACGTACATCTCGCGAGAACCGGCAATGAGGGTGAAAGGCACATTGCGATACTGGTCGCTCATCCCCTCGAGGGTCGAGGCGACCACTGCAGTCCTGCATATAGAGACCTTCCGACATCACCGATCCGACGGTCACTATTGATGTCGCGGGATACGCGATGATGCTGGTGATCCCGGAGTCAGTACTTCTCGCCCGGTTGGTGGACTTTGACCAGACCGGGCATACTGGACAAGGGACGCAAGCGTTGATGACGTTATCCGTACTGGAGCACAATCTCGACGAAGCGCAGTTGCGGCGAATGGCGAAGGTCGAGCGGGTGCACGACATGCTCGCCGCCGCACGCGCCCTGCTGGCATGCCCAGAACAACCAACGCTGACCGATGCGCTATTGCGAGAACTTCGGGAGCGGGTGCACGCGGCGCGCTACCCGGCAACCTGAGACTCGAACAATCATTCGGAGCACGAGTATGGATCGCACGAGCACCACACCGATCGACATGTCCGGCGATGGCTTGCTGCAACAGCGCGCAGAAGCGGTCGCAGCGTTCAAGGCCCGCGCGAACCTGCGTTCCTCAAATCGATCGGCGCGCACAGCTCAGATTCAACTGGTCGTCGCAACACCTGCGGTTGAATGTGTATGGAGCAGCTGATCCAGTGCTTCGGCTGGGGTGCGCCAGCCGAGTGTTTTCCGTG
>JANMKU010000428.1:0-4033 GCA_031372205.1 Gemmatimonadaceae bacterium
GAGCGTACTGCTGCCTGCCGACCGCGTGATCGCCGGCGTGACTGCGGCCGGCACCGTGACGGCGATGGTCACCGATTACGACGTTACCCCAGTGCCGCTGGCGCGCACCGTAATGGTATTGGTGCCGGCGACCGCGGTGGCGCCGACGGCGATCGTCAGCGTGCTTGAGGTGGCGGCAGCACCGATCGACGGAGGATTGAACGTGGCGGAAATGCCAGTCGGAACACCTTCGGCCGTCATCGTGACATCGCCAGCGAAACCGCCGCCACGCGCGATCGTCAAACTGGCGGTGGTGTTACTCCCTACCGTCACGGTGACCGCGGCCGTGTTGGCGCTGAGGGTGATGGTGGGCGTCGGTGTTACCGGTGTATCTGTCGTGCTGCCGCATCCTGCAACAACGAGCGCGATGCCCGTCAGTGTCAGTACGCCGGCGAGTACACGTCTACGTACACGTCTGATCGAAGTCATCGTCGGGGATCGGCTAGAGAGGAATGCGGAAGGCATACGGGAAGTGTAACGTCGACAACCAACCATTGCACGCCGCACCCATGCGGACTGTACCGTCCGTCACGCGGTGCTAGATTCTCCTTCCGCATTGTCACGCGGTTCGTTTGGTATTTCTTCTGCTTCCACCACGACCATGGCCCACGATCTCCTTGGCTCCGCCGCAATTCCGGCGCTGCCGTCTGTCGACTTGAGTGCGCATGCCGCCGATCTCTTTAACATCGACGCGGCACTCACCGAGGAAGAACGCGCCATTCGCGACACGATTCGTGCGTTTGTCGACGCAAAGATTCTGCCAATCATTGGTGGATGCTACGTCGACGGTCGATTCCCAAAGGAACTCATACCTGAGCTCGCTGAACTAGGTGTGCTTGGGGCATCACTGCCGGAAGAGTACGGCTGCGCGGGGCTGTCGAGTGTCGCCTACGGACTGATCATGCAAGAGCTGGAGCGTGGTGATTCCGGCATTCGGTCGTTCGCATCGGTACAGGGCGCGCTGGTGATGTATCCGATTTTCGCGTTCGGGTCGGAAGTGCAACGGCGACACTACTTGCCGAAGCTGGCGAAGGCAGAGCTGATCGGATGCTTTGGACTCACCGAGCCGGACTACGGATCGAATCCGTCGGGGATGATTACCCGCGCTCGACAGCAGGCCGATGGCAGCTGGATCCTCAACGGCGGCAAGATGTGGATCACCAACGGATCCATGGCCGACATCGCGATCATTTGGGCGAAGACCGGTGACAGCGACGAGGACGCGTCCATACGTGGCTTCATTGTGGACACGAAAACACCGGGCTTCACGGCGCGTGACCAGAAGGGCAAGCTCTCGCTCCGCGCTAGCGACACGTCAGAACTCGTGCTGGTCGACGTGCATGTGCCAGCTGACGCGCTTTTGCCCGAGTCCAAGGGGCTCAAGAGTCCGCTCATGTGTCTGACACAAGCGCGCTTCGGCATTTCCTGGGGCGTCCTTGGTGCGGCGCTAGCCTGTTTCGAAGAAGCGGTCGCGTACGCCAAGACCCGCATCATGTTCGACAAGCCGATTGGTGGCTTTCAGATTCAGCAGGTGCGACTGGCCGACATGCTGACGGAAATCGTCAAAGGGCAACTGGTGGCGTTGCATCTGGGCCGCCTCAAGGACGCGGGCAACTTCACGCCGGTGCAGGTGTCACTGGCGAAACGCAACAATGTGGACATCGCCACGAACATCGCGCGCGAAACGCGGCGTTTGCTGGGCGCGAACGGCATTCTCGCCGAGTATGGGGCGCTGCGCCATATGGCCAATCTCGAAAGCGTCTACACGTACGAGGGCACGCATGACGTCCACTCGCTCATCCTCGGCATGGCGATCACCGGACTCAACGCGTTCAAGTAACGGCGTCAAATCCGACGGTGCCGTCACATTGCCGGGGCAAAGGTCGCGTTCTAGCTTTCCGGTCTATTTGCACCCTTCCGGCCCTCAAGTGGAGTCCTCGCGGTGAAGATTGCCGTGTGTATCAAGCGCGTCCCGGTGATGGAGGTCAAGTTCGTCATCGCTGCCGACGGAACTCGCGTCGATGAGACGGGCCTCAAGTACGACGTCAACGATTTTGATCTCTGGGCGGTGGAAGCCGCACTGCAACTGAAGGAAAAGGCCGGTGCGGGCGAGGTCGTCGTGATTTCGCTCGGCGCCGACGCCGCTCAAGAGCAGATTCGGAAGACGCTCGCCATGGGGGCAGATCGCGGCGTCTTGCTCACCAGCAGTGCGACGCCGTCCGACGGGTTTGCCGTTGCCCAAGCGCTCGCCGCAGAGCTCAAAGACGGCGGCTACGACCTGATGTTGTTCGGCCGCATCGCCATCGATTCGATGAATCAGATGACGGGGCCCATGGTGGCAGAACTGCTCGATGTGCCATGCGTCACCAACGTCTGCAAGCTCGACATCGCGAGTGGACATGGGACGGCGCATCGCGCGCTCGACGGTGCGACCGAGGTCGTGGAGTTCCCGTTGCCCGCGGTGCTCACCATCGACGACGGATTGAACAAGGAACGGTTGCCGTCGCTCAAGGGCATCATGGCGGCCATAAAGAAGCCGCTCGATCTTCGGCCAGCACAGTTTGGCGAGTCGCTCGTCACCATGAAGCGCATGGAGCTGCCCGCTGAACGCGCAGCAGGTCGCATCCTCGGCGACAATGCGGACGCGGTGCCAGAACTTGTGCGACTTCTCCAGACCGAAGCGAAGGTACTCTGATATGGCAAACGTCCTGGTGTTTGCAGAAACGCGCGGTGGGGAGCTGCGCAAAGTTGCGCTCGAAGCGGTGACCGCGGCGCGAAAGCTGGCCGATCTCAGCGGTGGTGGAGCAGTACATGCGGTCGTCGCGGGTGGCGCGGGCGTTGCGGCATTGGCGGAGGCGCTTGCGCAGCATGGCGCTGACCAGGTGCAGGTGCTCGAACACGCGGGATTCACGTTCTACAATCCCGAAGCGTTGGCCGCGACGCTGGCCGCGGCCTTGCGCACCGGGACGTACGCGTACGGCGTGTTCAGTGCGACGGCGCAGGGGCGCGATCTGTCGCCACGAATCGCGGCCAAACTGCGCGTTGGACTCGTCGCCGACGTCACCGCGTTCTCGATTGAAGGTGGTGCGGTCGTTGGAGTACATCCGCAGAACAACGGCAAGGTGATCGCGACGCTTGCCCTCACGGGAACGCCAGCGTTGCTCTCCGTGCGGCCCGCCGCGATGCAACCGGAAGTGCACGCCAAGCCACTCGTGACCGTTATGCTTGAGTCGGAGAGCGATCCAAGTGCGTCGCGTGTCAAGGTGACGGAATTGCGGCAGGGCAGCACTGGGAAAATCGACTTGGGTGACGCACCGGTGATTGTTGCTGGTGGACGCGGACTCAAGGCACCAGAGAACTTCAAGTTGTGCGAAGATCTGGCCGACGCGTTTGGTAACGCCGCGGTTGGAGCCACGCGCGCGGTGACCGACGAAGGGTGGCGCCCGCACTCCGACCAGATCGGCCAGACGGGTCGAAATGTGAGTCCCAATCTCTACATCGCCGTCGGCATTTCTGGCGCGATCCAGCATCTCGCCGGCATGCGCACATCGAAGACCATTGTCGCGATCAACAAGGACAAAGACGCGCCGATTTTCAAGATTGCTGACTACGGGATCGTCGGCGATGTGTTTGAGGTCATGCCGGCGTTGACCGCCGCCATCCGGAAGGCAAAAGCGCAGGGGTGATGACGCTTTCCAACGTCATCTTCGCGATCGTACTCGTCGTTGCGCTCGGGTTCTTTGCCCGAAGCGCCCAGCGCCTTGTCCGCTGGTTGAAGATCGGACGTCCGGAAAACCGAACCAATCAGCCTGAGGTTCGCACCAAGAACTTCCTCGCGATCGGCATCGCGCAAACGAAGATTCTGCGCGACCCGATTGGTGGCATGATGCACGCGCTCGTCTTCTGGGGCTTCTGTGTCCTGGGGCTCGGCACGCTCGAGATCATGATTCAGGGGCTCGTCACTGGATTCTCGTACGACTGGATCCTGCCGCGG
>JANMKU010000456.1:0-12887 GCA_031372205.1 Gemmatimonadaceae bacterium
CTGTGCACGCGATCCGCACGCCGCTGTCCCGAGAACGAGCAGGGCAGTGGCAAGGACGCGAAGCGCGTTCGAACCGTTGGAATGCGCTGGACGCATTTGATTAGGTCTGCGTGGTTCCACTCGCGATTGCGAATGGGCGAGGCCGTTCGCGGCTTCGGAATGATCGTCTGCTCTCGAGATTACCGTCAACCGACTTCGCCCGTGTAAACTCGCCTGCCACCGGGCGCTCGCGCCATCTGTGGATCGGGTGATATTGTTCCGTAGCGTTGTCGAACACGCATCGGCGCCGTGCCCGGAGAATAGGTGACTATGCAATCGCGATGTGGTCTGATTGTGCGGCGGCCGATCGCCGTACTGCTCCTTGCATCCGCCAGCTTCGTGCATGCCCAGCAAGCGCCGATGACGCCCGCGTTACCCTCCCCGCCGGCTCGCGGGCGAATTACCGGTGTGCTGTTCGACAGCGTGGCGATGCAGCCCATTGTCGGCGCGCGTGTGCAACTCGCGCCAGGCACCGACTCGGTGCCGCGGGCGGACGCGGCCGGGTCTCGCATGACCACATCCCTCAGCGGCGGCCGTTTCGCGTTTGACAGCGTGGCGGCGGGTGGGTGGTCCGTGGTCGTGCGTGATGCGCGCTTCGACTCGCTGGCCATTTCCGAGCTGGCGACCGCAGTGCTGGTGAAAGCCACGGGCACGACGCGCGTGCAGCTCGCGGTGCCGAGCACCCGAGGGCGTGTGGCGAGCGTCTGTGGCGACTCGCTGGCGCGTGACACGACGGGTTTCATCTTCGGACGGTTGCGGCGTGCGGTCGGCACGCGCGAGCGCGCGGCCGGTGTCGTGCGCGTGCAGTGGCTCGAGTACGTGATCGATCGACGCGGTTCGTTGCGTCGCATCGCCACCGTGGAGGTACCGACAGGCGAAAACGGAGCGTTCGTCGCCTGCGCCGTCCCTGTCGGCGGTGCCGTGCGCATCGCCGCATGGAGCGGCGCCGATTCCACAGGGAACCTCGACTTCGTGATGCCCGCGTCGGGAGTCATGCGGCGCGAACTGTTCGTCGGAGCGTCGCGCGCGGAGCAACTGACCCTGCGCGACTCCTCAGGAACGACCGATTCGCTGGTGCCGGCCACGCGCACCATTCGCCGAGGCAGTGCGCAACTCACGGGGCGAATCATCGGCCCGGGCGGACAGCCCGTCGCGAACGCACGTGTGACGGTGCACGAGGCCGGTCTCGAAGTGAACAGCAACGCGGACGGCCGGTTCGCGTTGCTCGACCTTCCCGCGGGCACCCGCGCGATGGACGTGCGTGCGATCGGCTTCGAACCACAACAGCTCGCGGTCGACTTGTTTGTCGACGAAACGACGACCGGCTCGTGGGAAATGACACGCGCCGTCGCGCTCGACACGGTGAAAGTGCGCGCGCGACTCCTCGGTCGCGACATGGAAGGCTTCGAGGAGCGGCGCCGATCGGGGATGGGGCGCTTTCTCGGCCCGGAGCAGCTCACGCGTCTGGATCCGCTGCGTCTCAGCCAGATCTTTTTCGGTATGCCGGGCGTGCGCATACAGTCCGGCATGGGCGGCGACGTGTTGCTCATGCGCGGGAACGGGATGTCAAGGCTGTGCACGCCCCAGGTGTTCCTGGACGGTATGCGCATGCCGAACGACGGTTCGCTTGACGGGTTTGTGATGCCGACAGAGGTGCGGGCCGTTGAGGTGTACGCGGCCGCATTCGCACCGTTTCAATACTCCAATCCGCTGAGCGGATGCGGATCGATCCTGATGTGGACTGGACCGCGGCAGATTCCGGGAGTGACGGGTGTCGCGAGAAAGTAGCAGGCCGTGACCTATCGCTCCGATAAGTCAGAGGGCCCAACGGCGGCAGGCCGAGTCCGCCACCGGGGCGCCGCCCGTGATCGCCCCCGCGCCTAGGCTGGCGCCCACCGAGGCCACCCGCCGGTGGGCGTCGCTCCTCCAGCAGATTTTCGAAGTCGACCCGCTCGCGTGCCCGACGTGCCATGGCCCTATGCGGATCATCGCGTTCCTCACCCAGACGTCGGTGATCGACCAGATCCTCGCCCACCATCTCGCCGTATGACTCGACCGACCCCAATCGAACTGCCTATCGTGAAGTGCGGTGAGAAGTAAGATATCGCTTAATATTGACTACTTTAGTATTACGATATAGCTTTATTTTGTCTGATTAAATATTCAGTAATATCTGAATAAACGCACCCCGGAGGCTCGATGGACTCGAGAGCACTGCTGCGGCGGCAACTGGATAAGCGTCTAGAAGGAATGACGCGTGAGCAGCCCCCGACAGGAGGCTGGATTCGCGCTATTCGCACGGCCCTCGGGATGACGATGGCACAGCTTGGGCGACGGCTCGAAGTCTCAGCGCCAGGGATTGCGGACCTTGAGCGCAGGGAAGCGAGCGGATCGATCACCGTGGCGAAGTTGCGGAGCGCAGCTGATGCGCTGGGCTGCGACCTGGTTGTCGCGTTTGTGCCTCGAGTGCCATTGGCAGAGATGCTACAGCGACAGGCGGTTCGAAAAGCAGCGCAGGAGAACAGCCGGATCCTGCATACAATGAAGCTTGAGAATCAGCACCACGGAGTCGCCCTGTCACCGGATCAGACTCGGTCGGTAGCGCAACGGATTGCCAAACGTGGATCCGGGCTGTGGGACTGATCAGATGAAGATGAAGGCGTGGGACGACGCAGAGGACGGGAACACGCCCTTGGACGACGACGAGTCGGAGCAACTCATTCCCGATCACATCGTCAAACGTGCAGAGCTGAACGAATGGGAAGCCGAGAACATCCGCTCGGCAATTGCATGGGCCGAGGCGCGCACGCCGGATATGCTGAATGAAAAGGCGCTCCGGACACTGCACAAGAAGATGTTCGAGAAGACATGGAAGTGGGCTGGGACGTATCGCACCAGCAACAAGAGCATCGGTCCCCACGCATGGTACGAAGTGCCTCGGCTCATACACGATCTGCTTGCGAACACGAAGGCGCAGTACGAAGCATCGACGCATTCGCCTGATCAGGTGGATGCCGTGGCGGCGAGATTTCACCACCAGCTGGCGCTGATTCACGCGTGGCCAAACGGGAACGGACGACATGCCCGGGAGGCAACAGACCTGTTGTTGCGACGATGGGGACGGCCAGCGTTCAGCTGGGGCGCGGCGTCAGAGCGTGATGACCATCAGGACGTGCGGCAGGAATATCTTCACGCACTGCGGGCTGCAGACGCCGGCGACTTTGAACCGTTGATGCAATTCGTCCGCTCGTAGCGATTGAACTTCCTTCTGTGAAGCGCCGGCCCGCGTCAAGCCCAGAAGGTGTTTTTCTGCGCGTGCCGTGGCACGTTCGTCGGTTGTCCGAGCGATCCTCGAGGCGCTGCTCAGCCGTCTGTTCGCGCTCTCGTGTGGGACGCGGTGGTCCCGGCGCATTTGGGTGGTTACGAAAGAGCGGACGGCGCCAACTATCCCACGACGTCGATGTACTGCGTGCTGCGTGAAGGAAATTCTCGCGCTCGCCGCTCCCGATTCAGTCATCTCGATTCGCGCGTGCCACATCGCATACAAGATCCCGGCCAATCGACGCGCGAGCGCGACCGCCGCGATGCGCTTGCCGCGCCGTTGCGCAATCTGCACGGTCCACGCGCGCAGCGCGGCGTTGTTCGGGGACTTCGATCGCATGATCGTCCATGCCGCATCGACCAGCAGCCAGCGCATGCGCCCGTTGCCCGCTTTGGTGATGGGCCCGAGCTGCCGCTTCTCGCCCGAGCTGCGCTCGCTCGGAATCACGCCGAGGTACGCCTCCAGCTCGTGGGCCGTGCGAAACCGCGTGATGTCGTCGATGGTGGCCACGAACGCGCTGGCGGTGACCGGTCCGACACCAGGCGCCGTCGTGAGCCGCGCCGCGATCGGATCCTCGTCCACGAAGGCCTCGATGCGGGCATCGGCCACGGCGATCTGCGCATTCAGCGGCGCGAACACCGCGAAGAGCGGCGCCAACTCCGTCGTCAACGTCGGCGACAGGTCGAGTTCCGCGATCCGTGTCGGCACCCACGCACTCGCACTGGTCGGCACGCGGAGCCCGTCGCGTCGCACCAACGCCTTCGCGAGCGCGATGTACCGCGTGCGCGTGCGCACCAGCGCATCGCGTACCGCCAACTCCGCGCGCACGTGCGACGTGCCTCGGACAGCCGATACGCCGGACGCCAGGCCCCCGTTACGCACGCGTCCATCAGCGTGCGCGCATCGCGCTTATCGGTCTTGGTGCGGCGCGAGCGATTGGCATACATCGGCGCATAGTTCGGATCGGCGACGCTCACCTCGTGGCCGAGCGACTCGAGGTGGCGGGCCACCCACTCGCTCTCCGTGCTCGCTTCCCGGCCGATGATCTCCATCGGCGGCTGGCCTCCCGGTATGCGCCCCGTCGCCAGACGGTGAGCGCGTGGATAGTGGTGGAGCAGGGCTTGCCACCACGTTACGTTACCGTGGAGGCCCAACCGCCGCTTCATACCAACTATCCTGCGCGGTTGGTGGGCCCGACGTGCCGTAGAGTCACCAGGAATCACGAGCTTCACGTTGTCTGCGCGCCCGCCTCGACACGTTCGATTTTCAAGCGCGCGAATTCTCGCTACTTCGCCCGATAGCCAGCGGTGACTTCGTTCTTGTGCGCCGCAAATGCGGCGAGGACTTCTCCCTTTTCACGCGCAGGCACTTTGGCGAAGTCCAGGCTGCGCCCCAGTTCGGCCGCCACCTCGTCGAATTCCGCTGGCGAGATCTTGAGGTTGCGATGCGCCTCCTCCAGACCCAAGTGCTTCTTGCCAGGCTTTGTCGGCGAGAATTTGAACGGCCCGCCGGTGATCTCCGCAACCCACAAGGTTCGCTCGAACTTGAGGCCCGGCAATCTGCCGAGGTTCTTGGTGTGCCACTCGCGGAGCGCTGCATTCTGCGAAGTCTTTCCGACAATCGGGTTCTGCACGACCGCGTCGCTGAAATGATCGATGACCGCAGCGATCGCGAAGATGCCGCCGAGCCGCTCATACAGCGTCTTCTCCGCTCTCGGCGCTGCTTGCAGCGGGAGCGTCAGTGCCACAAGGACGAGTGGCAGAATCGCGACGAACTTCTTCATGCAAACTCCTGAGAGACGAATCTCTTCGTTGGAGGGCCGATGCGACCGACGTCGAGTATCTCGACAAGTCTGAGCTTGGCATGCAGTGAAAGCCATCGTCTGAACGGCTGATATTCAACCACTCCTTTCATGTCACGCTCCGTCGGCCGCTGGAAAAATCGGTGAGAGCCATCAGCGCCCGTCGCCGCTGGCTGCGCCGTCGGCGTTCCTGGCCGGTCCTGGCGGCGCCGCACCGTGAAAGAGCACTGTCAATAGGAACACGCAGCCGTTGATCGAGCGCGCGGCGTGTTCGACACCCGGGCGCAGGACAAGAACGTCACCGGCCGTAAGCGCATAGTCAGTATTTCGCACCGAGAATACGACTTCGCCGTCTATTAGGTGGATCGTGACGAAGGCATCGGTACTGTGCGCGGGCAGGGTGCCTCCGGCGCCGATCTGCATCATCGTCAGTCGGAGTGGACCTTCTTTCACGATCGTCCGCGCAGTCCGGCCGTGCGACGCGACCAGTGCGACGTCCAGCTGCAGGTCGCCTTTCGTCAAGTGATGTACCTGCACGTCGGCATCGAGTACGCGGTTCATCGACGACATTACTTTCCCGGGGCCCGTGCGCGAAGAATGCCGACCGCTCCCTTCGTCGCGTCGGCGAACGCATGGGTGACGAAGGGATAGTCTCCCGGTTCTTTCAGCCGAATCTCAAACATTGCACCGCCACCGACCGGCACAGCCACCGTCTGGACGCCATCGTAGGTTGGTTTCAACGATCCATCGGCGAACACACGCTCGAAAATGCCGCCGACAACGTGAAATGACGACACCCGATTTGGTCCAGCATTCACCACGTACAGCCGAATTAGTTCATTCGCGCGTACATCGATCGGGTGCGTGGCGTACTGTGCCGCGCGTCCGTTAAACACCACAAAGTCTGGCGCAAGGCTCAGTAGGCGCTCCCACGCCAGCGAGCGTGCCCTGCCTGCGCTGTCGCTGGTGAGATAGAATTCGCTCTGCACGAGCACGAATTCTTTCGCCGTCGCTCGTGGCGTTGGTGGGTCCACGATGAACGCGCCATACATGCCGTTGGCAATGTGCGCCGCGACCGGCGCGGTTCCGCAGTGATACATAAACACGCCAGCCACGTGCGGTACGAACCGATAGACCACCGAGTCCTTCGGCAATACGTTGACGTAATATTTGTCAGGCGCAATTTCTGCCGCATGAAAGTCCATGCTGTGTGGGATCGTCGCGCTGTTTACGAGCGTGAATTCCACGGTATCGCCGACGGTCGCGCGGAGCACCGGGCCGGGCACATCGCCACCAAAGGTCCATGCGGCAAACTTCACGCCCGGGGAAATTTCCACTGTGGCGTTCGAGACATCGAGTCGGAGCCGCTGACGGTGCACCGTCGCCCGCGGCGGTGCAGACGCATCTACTTGCGCCGGAGCAACGCCGTCACCGACAGGTGCCTCGCCGTGCGACATGTTCGCCGCGGGAACATCGGCGGGCGCGCGTTCCTTTGCGGCGAGTTTTTCGTCGGCGGGCCGCGGGGCCTGGCACGCGGCCATGAAGACGCTGAGTATTGCAAGGCCCGCAAGTCTGATCATCAGTAACCGATCGGTCGATCAGCGGCGCGCACTTCAAGGAGCGATCGCATCCTGCAACGGTACCTTCGACCCGGGGGCTCGTCTATGGCTCAAACGGCCTAGTCCTGCGTGCCATGGGAATCCCCTGAACCGCCGCAGTCTGCCCGGTCTGCCAAACGAGCCGGTCGCCAACGCCATGCAACTGGTTGACCGATGATGCTTCGGTCGGCGTTTGCGAGCCGAAAGGTTGGCGGAGCACCACCGAAGCGAGACGTTTCACGCACCACCTCTGTGTTCAACGTCGGCGCGGGCAGGTTCGTCGGTGGTTGGTTGGCGTAGCTATCGCGCGGGTCGAGGGTGCTGCCTTCGCACGACTTTCGAGAGTTCAATCAGTGCAACCGGCACCAGCGCCACCGCCATGGTCAGTGCACAATCCGCGGCGGAGAGCGGTTTGACGTTCAGCGTGGCCTGTGCCAACGGGATGTGGTGAAGGGCGATTTGCAGGAGCACCGAGTACAGGATCACGACGAGCAGGCCGACGTTGGTAAATACGCCCATTTCCCAGAACAGATAAGTCCGAGGGTCCACGGCCGGCACCGAGACCGTGGACCCGCTGGAGTTCCTGGCCCGGGTGCTGGTGCACATTCCCGACAACGGCCACGTCACGACGAGGTAATACGGCTGGTATGCCAACCGTCCCCGGGGCATGCGGCGGCAGGCCGAGCCGACAACGGTCACCTACCGTTCCGACAAGTCCGAGGGCCCGTCGGCGGGCCCCGAGACCGTCGACCCCGCTCCACTGCGCCCCCTTGCCCTGATCACATGGACCATTGTATAGCATGCGAACAAAAATACCGCAATTTTGCTCACTATGTATACACGACGACTTCCCATCCCCACCCACACGTTCTTTCTCTTCGGGCCGCGTGGCACCGGGAAACGTACATGGCTGAGGCAGCGACTCCCCGACGCGCACTGGTTCGACCTGCTTCGCGTGTCCGAAGTGCTTGAACTCACCCGTCGCCCCGAGCTGTTCCGCGCCCGTGTTGAAGCACTGCCAGAAGGCTCGTGGATTGTCGTAGACGAAGTGCAGCGGCTACCCGCCCTGCTCGACGAGGTGCACGCGCTGATCGCAGAAACCGGCAATCGCTATCACTTTGCTCTGAGCGGATCGAGCGCGCGAAAGCTGCGACGACTCGACACCAACCTGCTCGCCGGCCGCGCGATTACTCGTCAGTTTTCCCGCTCACCGGCGCCGAGTTGGACTTCGCGGTTGGTGTCGACGATTTACTCGCGACCGGCTGCCTGCCAAAGATCCGCAGCGAGCCGACGCTCGCCGTGGACATGCTTGATGCATATGTCGGCACGTACCTGCGCGAAGAGATTCAGCAGGAAGCATTGACGCGCGACGTGGGTGCGTTCAGTCGCTTTCTTGAGATCGCCGCACTGACGCACGGACAAGTCGTCAATGTGTCAGGTGTCGCCCGAGACGCTGGTGTTGCCCGTCCAACCGTTGCGCGCTACTACGATGTGCTGGTCGACACGCTGATTGGATTCTGGTTGCCAGCATGGCGTCCGCGTGCGCGCATTCGCGAGACGCAGCATCCGAAGTTCTATCTCTTCGACAGCGGCGTCGCACGCGCATTGGCAGGCCGCACGCGCGAGCCGCTCGAGCACGCAGAACGTGGTCCACTCTTCGAAGGTCTCGTGCTGCACGAACTGCGTGCGGCGATCAACGAGCAGAACCTCGGCGGTGCGTTGTCCTACTGGCGCACAACGTCCGGATCCGAGGTGGACTTCATCTGGGAACGTGGCAAACGACGCGTCGGCATCGAAGTGAAATCCGCACGTACGTGGCGTCGTGAGGACGGAGCAGCACTCGCCGCGCTCAAAGCGGAGGGTGCAGTCGATGCAGCGTTTGGCGTGTACACGGGCAAGGATCGCCTCAGGGACCGCGACGTCCTCGTGTTGCCGATCGTCGAGTTCATGCGGGAGTTGGCGGCGGGGCGCGTGCTGCTGTAAGACCCCGATCGCCCCAACAACAGCGACATCGTTACCGTCCCGGCGTGCTCGGGCCTGGCGTGCTCGGGGCTGCATCGTTCGTCATCCACCACTGCTTCGGCAAGGCGCGCTGCCGCGGCCACACCTCGGCCAGACTGTTCCCGTCGTACATGCGACCGTTCTTCATCACGTAGCGAATAGTGTTGGTGTTCTTGATGTCGGTGAGCGGATTGCCGTCGAGCACGAGAATATCTGCCAGCTTGCCCGCTTCAATGGAACCGAGATCCTTGAGCAACCCAATCGACTCCGCGCCATACACGGTGGCGACGCGCAACGCATCCATGGGTTTCATGCCACCGCTGGCAATGTTCCAGAGCTCCCAATGCACGCCGAGCCCTTGCAGCTGTCCGTGTCCACCAAGCCCGACGCGTCCACCGGCTTCAACAACCTTCTTCGCCTGCTCGGCGAACAGTTTGAATGAGTACTCGCTGTCGCGGAACCACTGCGGACGACGCAGCGCGCGCCGCTCGAGTTCCGAGAAGGGCGTGAACCGCGTGAGCTTGGCGTCACTCAGAATGTCGTAGTGCTCGTACCACCAGTTTTCCGCCCACGGCCCACCGTACTGCACGAGCAACGTCGGCGTCCAGGTGGTGCCACTTTGTGCGAACAGCTGCACGGCGTCCTTGTACATCGGCGCGATCGGCAGCGTGTGCTCAATGCCGGCATAGCCGTCCATCGCTTCCGTCATGTTCTTCTTGAAGTCCAGGCCACCTTCGAGCGTCGGCGTGATGCGCTGCTCTTTCGCCGCCATCGCGATCCACTGCCGCTGCCGTCGATCTCCCGCTTGATACTGCTTGATCGTCTCGGTGAGATAGAACTCGCTGTACCGCTTCATGACCTCTTTGGCATCATCCGCACTGGACACGTTGTCCTGCGCGAAGATGCCCGGGCCGGTGGCGTAGATGCGCGGGCCAATGATCTGCCCCACGTCCACCGCATCACCATACGAAATGACGTCCGTTTGCGAGGTTTGCGGGTCGCGTGTCGTCGTCACGCCGTAGGCGAGGTTCGCTGTGTACATGTACGGTTGCGGCGAGTGCACGCCCCATTGCGGCCACATGTGCGCGTGCACGTCCACGAGTCCCGGCATGATGGTTTTGCCCGATACGTCAATCACGCGCGCGCCAGCAGGGATGGGCACCCGTCCCTGCGCGCCGACGCCAACAATACGGCTCCCCGTCACCACGACATCGCCACGGGCAATCACCTCATCGCCCTTCATCGTGATGATGCGCGCGCCACGCAGCACGACACTCCCTGCGGGGCGGTCCTTGGGTGCGGTGATCGAGACGTCTATGCGCGATGCTTCGTACACCGGCTTGCCTGCCGCTGCAGTCGCTGGTGCCGCACCGCCCGCGGGTCGAGGTGGTGCTATCATTGCCGAATCGGCGGCGAGTGAATCGGCGCGCGTCACGTCATACTGAAAGAACGACCGACCAAGCGAATAGAAGACGCTGCGCGAGTTGGCGTTCCAGCCCATGAAGTCGCCACCGATGCGCGACAGGCGCCGAAACGGAATCGCACCGCCCGCTGGTTGCTGCACCGACACGGTGGGTGTCGCACCGCCCGTCATCGGCAACGGCACGATGAACAACATGTTGTCCACCTGGGCCAGCACTCGGCTCCCATCCGGTGACACATGCAGCTGCGACGCCTGACGCGGCTGCGCGTTCGGTCCGCCACCAGGCGCGACAAACCCCGTGACCTTCAGATGGTTTTGTCGATCGGTGCCGTCCCAGCGCATGGAGACCAGACCATCGCCGCTCTCATACAACCAGATGCGCGAGGTGTCGGACGTGAAGTGCGGTCGACCGGCGTCGGTGAGTGTCGAGACGAAGTTCGTCGCACCGCCGTTCGCGGGAATCCACACGAGGTCCGTGATGACCAGACTCGGGTTGATCTCGTCGTTGACGATCGCGCGTTGTGTGCGCGGCGCGCGCGCGGCAACGATGCGCGAACCGGTCGGCGAATACATGATGTCATCATAGAACGCCGTTTGCGTCGTCAATTTTTCCGGACGACCACCAGCCGCGGCGATGCGCCAGATGTCTCCGCCGTCTTCCGTCCACGACACGTACGCGATGTACCGTCCGTCAGGCGACCACACCGGCGCATGTTCGCCATCAGTGGACGTGGTGAGACGTTTTGGTGTGCCCGACGGCAGATCCATCGTCCACAGGTGATCGAGCGCGGAAAAAACGAGACGCTTACCATCGGGAGACGGACGCGCCCCGCGAATCTGTCGCACGGTGAGCACCGAGTCGTTCACCCGATACTCGAAGCGGACCAGATCGCCGAGCATTTGATCCACCTGCGCGGTGAACGGAATCTGTGTCTCCTTGCCTGATGTGACGTCGAGCGACCAGATCTTGCCGTGATGCGCGAGCACGATCGCTTTGGAGTCGGGCGTCCACGAATAGCCTGGAAGCAAGTCACGCGACCCACGCGATTCGATATCGTCGCGCTGAATCTCGCTGGCCAGCCAGCGTTCATCACCCGATGCAAGCTCGCGCAGCTTGAGTCCGGTCACCGCCATTTTGCGTGACGCGTACGCGAGCCACTTGCCGTCTGGGCTGACGGCGGGCCGAAAGCCTGTGCCGAGGTTGAGGGTACGCGACGCGAGTCGTCCGGTGCTCCGATCGTACATCACTACTTGCGTCGTGCCCATCATCTGGTTGTAGCCGGCGGGCCCTGTGCGCGCGCTCGCGTACACGTAGCGACCATCCGGTGTCACCGACGCGCCCATGAAGTTGGCGGGCGCCGTCCCACCACCGCCGCCGCCAGCCGCAGGTGGCGTCTGTCCAGTGAGTCGCAGTCCGTTCCCACCCAATCGGTGGTAGAGCCACAGGTCATTGCTGCGCGACACCACCACGTACTCGCCGTCGGGCGTCCAGTCCGGCGAGACAAACGACTGACTCGCGCCGCGCGTCAGCGGACGCACGTTGGTGCCGTCGGGGTTCATGAGAAACAGGTTCTCGCCGCCAGTGCGATCACTCACAAACACAATTGACTTGCCGTCGGGCGAGAAGCGTGGCTGCCCATCAAACGGCGTCCCACTCGTGATGCGGGTCGCCGCACCGCCAAGCATCGGTACCGTGTAGATGTCGCCAAGCATGTCGAAGACGATGCTGCGGCCGTCGGGCGAGACGTCGAGCGACAACCACGTGCCTTCGTCGGTCGTGAACTTGAGGGGGCGCGTGGCGACCAGCGGTAGGTCACCGTTCGTCGCAGGGCGTCTGCTGGAGTCGGCGGGTGTTTGCGCGCGCACCGTCGGCACCAGCACAGCGGACAATGCGAGCAGCGACGCGAGGAGCGAGCGCCGGACAGTCGATGCAGAGAGCATGATCGTGTCGGAAAGAGATGGGTCAACCAGTTGACAACAAACTACGTCCAAAATGCCCTGCGCAAACCATCGCGCCGCGCCACCTGCAACTGGAACTGAGGTCCACCCGCTCACGCGAAGGCGAGACCACGTCCACCACACGTCACGACGCGGTACTACGGGTGGTACGCCAACCGCCCCCGGGGCATGCGTCGGCAGGCCGAGTCCGCCACCGGTGCGCCTACCGTGATCGCCTCCGCACCACGGCTCGCGCCCACCGAGGCCACCCGCCGGTGGGCGACGCTGCTCCAACAGATCTTTGAGGTCGACCCGCTGGCGTGCCCAACCCGCCATGGCCCGGTGCGGGTCGTCGCGTTCATCACCCAGGCCTCGGTGATCGACCAGATCCTCACCCACCTCCGGACCCGCGCGAGCCGAGGCCCGTCAGATCGGGCCCCGCCGGCATCGCCCCCCCCGGGAACCGCCGTTCGCCCGGCCCACGAGGCGCGCGAGCGAGGCGGAGAGCACGCCGCCGCCCGTCGGTCGGTGCTCGCGGCGGTCGGCGATCATGCCGTATACTCGACCGACCCCAATCGAAATTCCTATCCTGCCAATCGAAACTCCTATCGTGCAGTCATCAACAAGGGGAGAAGTAACGTCAACAACTTGTGAGTTCGCGAAGCGCCCCATCGCGGCTGCGCCGTCACGGTGGGTCGCTTCGGACGCGACGGTACTGTCGGCTTTCGCACTTCTCCATCAGCGACACCGCGCTCAACGGTGTGG
>JANMKU010000024.1:0-22681 GCA_031372205.1 Gemmatimonadaceae bacterium
CACACCGGGTTCGCGTGTCGCACTCGTTGGCGCGTCGGGATGCGGCAAGTCCACCGTCAGCAAATTGGTGTGTCGGCTCTTTGAGCCATGGGACGGTGAGATTTTGTTTGACGGGATGCTCGCGCAGCACATCGATCGCGCGGCTTTCAGTTCCTCTGTGGCATTCGTCGACCAGGACCTCAAGCTGTTTGAAGGGACCATTCGCGACAACATCACCATGTGGGACAGCACGGTGCCCGAGTGGCAGGTGATTCAGGCCGCGAAAGACGCACTGATTCACGATGCCATCACGGCGCGCCCAGGGGGCTATGAGCATCTGCTCGAAGAAGGCGGTGGCAACTTCAGCGGCGGGCAACGGCAGCGACTCGACATCGCGCGCGCTCTCTGTCTCAACCCGCGTATTCTGGTGCTGGATGAAGCCACGAGCGCGCTCGACACGGTGACCGAAGAGTTGATCGATCAGAATATCCGGCGCCGCGGGTGCACGTGTCTGATCGTCGCGCATCGCTTGAGCACCGTACGCGACTGCGACGAAATTCTAGTACTCGACCAGGGGCTCGTCGTACAGCGCGGCACGCACGAGTCCTTGCTGCTCGATCCAGACGGACAATACGCGCGGCTGCTGGAGATCGTCGCGTGACGGTGGCTGAGGTGTCCTTCGCCTCGTGGGGCACGCTTGGACAGCGTCCGGCCGGTAGCAACGCCCCGTTGCTGCTCACAGACCCGACGGTGGTGTGGAAGGTGGTCGGCGGACGCATGCACGTGTTTGCGGCGGAAGTGGTCGACGACAAGATCAGTGGACCGCGCGAGTTCCTCTTTCAGGTGGAACCTGGCGATCTGTTGTTTGGCGGGTCGCTCAACGCCGATGAATCGGTAGCGCTGATCGCCGTGGGCGGCACAGACGCGATGGTGGTACCGCGCACGCTCATTGACGTGCAGGCGTTCGTATCGGGAGCGCCAGACGTTGGCGCTGAACTGCTGGAGCGTTTCGTCAGCAACATGTCCACGGCGCTCGCGGTACGGAGCGCGCCACGCATTGACGTGATTGTCTCCGACGACGAGGAGATGGACCTCCGTCCGGGCACGCGACTGAGCGCGCGGCGCGACGTGACATGGCTCACCGTGTCACGCGGGGCCATTTGGCTGGCGGGCGAGATGGCACTCTCGCTCTACGCGCACGAAGGCGCGCTTCCGCTCGCGTCGGGTGCATGGGTTGAAGCAGAAAGCGATCTCGATCTGGGCGCGACGGTGCAGCCGGTACCCGTTGCTGCGTTAGTCGAGGACGGGCGCGTATGGCCGGCCCTCGCCGAGTTTCAGCGGATGATCATCAGTTGGTCAGCGCTGCGTATAGCCCGCGAGCAAACCGCGCGCATCTCGCAGATGCGGTCGCGTGTCGACGCGGACGAAGGCGCGCGTCGTGATGCACTGACGGCGATGGCCACCGTCATGACGTCCAAGCGAACGCGTGCCGATCGGAAGAAGGGCGTGCCGCTGCTGGCGGCGATGGAAATGGTCGGTGCATCGGTGGGCATCAGCTTTCGCGCGCCGGGCACGGACGTGCTCGCGTCCGATCCATACGGCGCCGCGCGTTCGATTGCCCAGACTTCGAGCGTCGGTCAGCGACGCGTCAAGCTGTCGCCCGGTTGGTGGAATCGGGAAGCAGGACCACTGCTGGGGTTTCTGGAACTGCGTCTGATGATGGCCGACGCGTCCTCGGAAGGACACGACGACGTCGAGCTTGTGCCGGTCGCGCTGCTGCCGATGCCGGCCGGCGGCTACGAGATGGTGAATCCGGAAACAGGATCACGGTCCGTTGTGTCCGACGCACTGGACACGCACATCGCGGCGTTCGGCGTGCAGTTCTATCGCGGACTCCCGTCGGCTGCGGTCCGCGCCAAAGATCTGTGGCGCTTTGCCAGTTTCGGCGTTCGCGCCGACGCGCGTCTGATTCTCGGCGTCGGCATTGCCGGCGCATGCGTCGGTTTGTTGCTGCCATTGCTCACCGCATACCTGTTCGACGACGTGATACCGAGCGCCGATCAGCCAGCACTTGGCGTCGTGTTCGCGGCGCTTTGCGTGGCCACGCTGTCCGCCGCCGCGTTCGAAGTGACGCGATCCATCGCGGTGTTGCGCGTCCACACGCGATTGGAAACGGCGCTGCAGATGGCCGTCCTCGATCGGCTCGTGCGCCTGCCAACAGGGTTCTTCCGGAAGTACTCGGCCGGCGACCTTGGACAGCGCGCGATGGGCATCAACACCATTGGCCTGCAGCTCGGCAGCGCAACGATTTCGGCCATTCTGAGTAGTGTCGTGAGTGCGGGATCGTTTGTGCTGCTGTTCCACTATAGCGTGCCGCTGGCGCTGCTCACCACCGCCACCCTCGCGGTGGACATTTTGGTGTCGCTCGTCGTTGCGCGGTACATGCTGCACTACACCCGCGAGCACCAGGAAGCGGCGGGCAAGCTGGCCGGACTGGTGCTGCAACTGCTGGACGGCATTGCGAAGTTGCGGGTGTCGGCGACGGAAGGGCGTGCCTTCGCGCGCTGGTCCACCGCGTTCCGCAGACAGGAAGAAGTGGCGTTCAAGATCCGACTGTTCTCCACGAACATCGAAGCCTTTCAAGCAGCGCTCGGTATCCTGTCGATGCTTGCGACGTATGGACTGTACGCGCGAATGTCGCAGTCGGTCGGCGGCGGATTGTCCACCGGCACCTTCCTCGCGTTCAGTGCTGCCAGTGGCACCTTCCTCGCGTCGGGTATGGCGCTGTCCGCGTTGGCCATTTCGCTGGTGGACCTCATTCCCACGTGGGAGCGATCGCGTCCACTCCTTGAGACCGTGCCGGAAACTGACTTCTTCAAACCCGATCCAGGCGCGTTGACGGGCCACATTGAAGTCAACCAGATCAACTTCGCGTATGCGGTCGACAGTCCACAAATTCTGTTCGACGTGTCGCTGGAAGCGAAGCCAGGCGAGTTCGTCGCCCTCGTTGGACCGTCCGGATCAGGCAAGTCCACACTGCTGCGCATACTCCTCGGATTCGAGAAACAGCGGAGCGGCGCGGTGCGTTTCGATGGGCACGATGTGTCGACGGTCGATGTGACCGCCGTCCGTCGACAGATCGGGGTGGTGTTGCAGAACTCGACGCTCACGTCCGGCAGCATCTTTGACAACATTGTCGGTGCGGCGCTGTTGTCGATGGACGACGCGTGGGAAGCCGCACGGATGGCCGGCATGGAGGATGACATGCACGCTATGCCGATGGGCATGCACACGGTCATTCAGGAAGGGGGGGGCAGTCTGTCGGGCGGGCAACGTCAGCGCTTGCTCATCGCGCGTGCGCTGGTGGGGCGTCCCCGCATCCTGTTCTTCGACGAGGCCACCAGCGCGCTCGACAACCGCACCCAACGCATGGTGAGCGAAAGCGTCGACGCGATGCATGCGACGCGTGTGGTCGTCGCCCACCGACTGAGCACCATTCGCAACGCCGACCGGATCTACGTGTTGGAAGGGGGCCGAGTGACCGAGACGGGCACGTACCATGAGTTGATGGCGCTCGGCGGCCTCTTTGCCAGCATGGCCACGCGGCAGGAAGCATGAGTCGCCAGCATCTGCAACGCCGGCGTTTTAGGGTGGCGCGACGTGCGCTATGTGCGTTGGTATCAAGCATCGTCCCCTGTGTGGCGCTCGCGCAGACGAGCACCGTCGCTGGTGCGCCGTTCGCAGGTCGTTCCATCGCCGGGCTCATTGATTCGCTCCCCGGACGCGCCGTGCCGCTGTCGCAGCTACTGAGCATCGCGCTCAAAGACGGCTTTGCGATGCGGGTGGCGATGACCTCTCGCAAACTGGCCGAAGCCAGCGCACTGCAGGAAGGGCGTGCAACCGATCCCACGCTGCGTTTCGGTTCTGGTGTGGCGTCGAGTGGCGATGGCGCTCCCGTTGTTCGTACGGCGGTGGCCGGAATCGAATCCGCATTACGGTGGGGCACGGAACTTGGACTCGATGTGATTCGCCGCAGCGGCGCCGATACCGCGGGCGTTTCGCTCTCCTCGGGACAATCGGCCTTGTCGTTGTCCATCTCGCAGCCGCTGCTCGACGGGCTCAACCAGCGAACGGCCGAATTGCGTGCCACTCGACTGGAACGCAACGCGGCGATCGACGCGTTCAACCGCGCTGCGCAGCGGGTGATCTCCGACATTGAGGTGCAGTATTGGTCGCTCAGTGAAGCGCAGGCCACCGAAGCGGTGTATCAGCGTTCGCTCGTACTCTCGCAGACCTTATTGTCGCGCAACGCCGAGCTCGCGTCGCGCGACCTGGTGGCGCAAGTGGATGTGTTGACCGCGCGCAGTGGTGTGGCGTTGCGCCTCGCAACCGTGATCCAGGCGAGACAAGCGCGACGCGATGTATCCGATCAGTTGATTGTCGCCGTGTTCGGCGAGCGAGCCGCGGGGCAGTTGCTTGACGACTCGTTGCCACTCAAGTCTGTGGCAACCGACGACAGTCTATTGATGGCGCAAGGCACGGTCATGGACGTGTCGGCGGCGACGCGGCTCTCGCTCGCCAACCGTCTCGATGTGCGCGCCGCGGTCGCTGCGCGCGACGCCGCACAGGTGCGATTGGAGCGCGCTCGCAACGCCACGCGGCCGTCGCTTTCTCTTGACGGCGGGTGGAGTGCCACGCAATCCGACGCCGTCACGTCACCCTTGGGTCGAGCGCCGGGGAGCACGAGCAATGGCTGGCGACTGGGCGTGAGCCTGTCTGCACCGGTGCGCAATCGCGGCGATCAGGGGCAGGCGCTGCTTGCCACCGCCGTACTTGAACTGCAGGATGTGCTGCTGCGGTCGGTCGAAGCGCAGGTGCGCATTGATGTGCGCGCAGCTGAACGTGCTATGCGAACGGGCCGCGAGCGTTTAACGGCCGCGGACGATGCCGCGTCGCTTGCATGGGACCAATTGGTGGCGGAGCGTCGGCGACTCGATCTCGGCCTTGGTGATTCGTTTCGCTTGCTGCAGACGGAGGAAAACGCCGTCCAGGCCCAGCTTGAGGCTGTGCGGGCACGCTATGACCTGGCACGCGCGCACACGCGCTACCGACTGGCGATGGGCGCGTCGGCGGCGGCACGATAGGACCCTGTCGTCGTCGCTCTCAAGGAACGGGCGACGGCGCGCTACATTTTCGTCATGACCACGCGAAACATTACCGCCATCGCCCTCACGCTCGTGTCGCTCGGCCTGCTCTGGCCGGGCCTCACGGAGCCCGTCCTGACGATCACGGCGTCGATGAGCCTGTTCGGACAGACGAAGGAAGTCTTTCGGCAGACGCAAAGCATCGCCCAGACGGTGAAGAATCTGTACAACTCCGGCAACGCGTTCGTGGCTGGACTGGTGCTGTTGTTCAGCATCACGATTCCGGTGATCAAAGCCGTGCTGTTGGCGGTCTTGCTGACTACGCGGCGGGCGCTCACGCGACGACGGCTGTATCTGCTGGTACGCTCGATCAGCAAGTGGTCGATGGCCGACGTGTTTGTCGTTGGCGTATTCATCGCCTATCTCGCGGCCAAGGCCACCGACAATCTGAACGCGGTGGCAGAGCGTGGATTTTACTTCTTCGCCGCGTACTGCCTCGTATCGAATCTGGCGTTCTACTTGCTGCACATTCCGGAAGAACCGGTCGGCTGAACGATTGATGCGCGTCCTCTATATCGGCGGCAGTGGCGAGATCAGTTTCGACTGCATTCACGAGTCGATACGATTGGGGCACGACGTCACGGTGTTCAATCGCGGGCGCCACAACGCCGGACTCCCCGACGCTTGCCGATTCATCGCAGGCGATCTGCATGATGACGCGGCGTATTCACAACTGGGGCTCGCGCACTTTGATGTCGTCTGCCAGTTTCGCATCTTCTCGCCAGCGGAGATGTTGCGCGATATCGGGCAATTCGCTGGCCACTGCGCTCAGTACGTGTTCATCAGTTCAGCGTCCGCGTATCAGAAGCCCGTGCGCGACCTGCCCATCACGGAAGCCACACCGCTCGAAAATCCGTTCTGGGCGTATTCGCGCGACAAGGCTGCGATGGAGTTGCTGCTCGCGGCGCAGGACGGGCTCCCGTACACGATTGTCAGGCCGAGTCATACATACCGCACCAAGATGCCCACAGCGCTGGGCGGCGAAGTGTCGCGTTTGCTGCGTGGCTTGCCCGTTGTGGTACACGGCGACGGCGAATCGTTGTGGACCGTCACGCATGCCAGCGATTTTGCCAGACCATTCGTGCGTTTGTTTGGCAATGCCGGTGCGCTTGGCGACGCCTTTCACATCACGCACAACCGATCGTGGTCGTGGAATGCAATCTTTGAGGCCATCGCCGCGGCGCTCGGTATCGCGCACGCGCAGTTGGTGCATGTCGCGGCCGATACACTGGTGCGATACGAACCCGAGTGGTTAGGCCCGTTGCACGGTGACAAGGCCGCATCAGTGATCTTTGACAACAGCAAGGTGCAAGCGGTGGTTTGCGACTTTGACTGTGCGATCGACCCGTGGGCGGGCATGCGAATGGTGGCGCGCGACTATCCGCCGAGCCGCGATGTTGACGTCCAACGTGATGCGCTGTACGACCGGATCATCGCTGAGCAGCGGGCGCTGGGAACGTAAACTGCCTTCTGCATCCATGCGGCGAATGGCCCACCGGTGACGTCTTCGACGATCGCTTGCAATATCAAATAGCCACCGCGTACATCACGGCACTGCCGATTCCAGGGTGGACTGGACGGCGACTCCACGCATAGACGTGGTCCGCAAGATTCAGGGCACGTTCTTCTTTTTGTCGACGAACGTGGCCACGCGCCCCTTTGGCCCGACAGCAAATCCGCTGGTCCTCGACGCGAACGCCACGGCGTTATAGGTGGTGGTGTCAACGGCCGTCCACGCGCCGCCACCATCGCTCGACACGTCGGTGCCGTTGAGCCCGACGGCAACAAGCCGCTTGCCCTGCGTTGTCGGCACGAACGCGACGGCCGACCGAAATCCCGCGGGTGACGTCGCGCTGTCCACGAGCGCCCACGTCGCGCCGCCATCAGATGTCAGCGCGAGATTCCGGCCACGCAGTGCCGGCTGGCGGTAGTCCCCTCCGGCAATCGCGCCGTGTGTTGCGTCGCGAAACGTGACGGAAAAGATGCCCGCCGATCGAATGCCGGCTCTGATTGGCGTGTCGCTCACGGTCCATGTCGCGCCACGATCTGCCGAGTGAAAGACGCGCGCCGTTGCTGCGCCACCGCTCACAAACCACACGTGACGGCCAAAGGTTGCAATGCCACTCCCACTGGCTGCGTACGCGCGTTCGTTCGGCAAGCACAGCGGCAGACGATCGGCGGGAATTTCCTGCCAGCTCTCCCCACCATCGTTTGTGGTGACGAGGAGAAAGCGGCCGTCCACCGGGTCGCTCATCGCGATGCCATGTTGCGCATCGAAGAAGCGAATGTTGTCAAAGAACGACCCTGTGCGGAGACTCATGTAGCGCAGCGACCAGGTGCGCCCACCGTCGACTGTGCGAAAGATGCGCGAGGAATCGCCGATGCTCAGCGCGTGTGCCACGGTCGCCGACGTCGCCGCAATGCCGCGCAGGTCAAGCGAGGATGCACCGGGAATTGTGTCGATGATCCACGTCCGTCCGCCGTTCGTCGTGTGCAGCACGGTGCCATGCGCCCCGCTGGCCCAGGCCACCATCGGCGATAACACACTAAGGCCGCGAAGGTCGGCGTCCGTTCCCGTGGGCCGGATCACCCACTGTGCCTGCGCGGAGCCTGCACACGCGAGCAACAGCAGCGCGGCCGCTTTCATGATGCGCTCCGAAACGTGCTCATCGCAGGCGTCGTGTGACATCCAGCATGTGCGCCACCTCATCGTGTGTATTGAACAGGGCGGGCGACACCCGCACCTGCTTGAGCGCATCGCGCACCGTCACGTCGATCTTCGCGCGCTCGAACGCCGCGCGCATCTCGGCTGGCGTGCGTGTGAAATTGAACGTCACAATGGACGACGCATTCCCTTCTGGCGTGAACACGTGGTGCCCCTGTGCCGCCAGTCCCGCGCGCAGCTCGCGCGCCAGTGCCACGGTGTGCTGCTCAATGCGCGCAACGCCAATGCGTTCCAGGTACGAGAGCCCCGCTCCCAACTGGTACACTTCCGCAAAGGGCAGTGTTGCGTAGTCGAATCGTCGTGCGGTTTTGTACAGCTCGAACTTCTGCCCGGGCAGTTCTTGCGACACATGGAGCGCGCCGAACCGATCGAGCCGGATGCGATCGAGCAGTGCTGCCCGAATAAAAAACGGCGCCACACCAAAGCCGCCGAGCACCCATTTGTAGGTCCCGCAACAGAGGAAATCCACACCGGCCAGCTGCACATCAATCGGAAACATCCCCGCGGCCTGAATCGCATCGACGTAGCACAGCGCCCCGTGCGCGTGCGCCAAATCGGAAATGGGACGCATGTCGTGGCGAAAGCCGTTTTGATGCGATACCCACGACACCGACACCAGCTTCGTGCGCGCATCAACCAGCGGTTCAAAATCGCGGATCTCAACGGCACCGTCGCGATGTTTGGCGATGCGCAACTCCACGCCTTTGGTGGCCTCCAGGTGGCGGTAGAGCACGAACTCGGTCTCGTAGTGCAACTCGTCGATCACCACGTTGTCGCCACGCCCGAGGTCGAGCGCGTTGGCCACGATGTTCTCGCCTTCACTGGTCGCAAAGAGAAACCCAATTTCGTCAGGCGACGCGTTGATCAGACGCGCGAACTGTCCGCGCACGTCGTTCGTCTTCTTGAGCATATCGCCGAGCGATATGGGACTGAGCAACTTGCTCTCGACAAACGCGTGACCTGCGGCGGCAACCTGACGCGGCACCGGTGTGATGTACGCGGAGTTGAGGTAGGTCCGCGTGCGAACGATCGGAAAGTCCACGCGCACACCAAGCGGGTCGTCGGCGTGGGTGACACGCGCATCGGTTGGCGCCGCAGACACCACCGACGCGGACGCGAGCGTCGGCTCAACCCCACGCGCGGCGGCAGCAGTCAAGGACGCGGCGGTGGCAACAAAGGAGCGGCGGGAGATTGTCATGGAGACGATATGGGAATGATGCCCTCAGGAGAGCGGAGGGCCACGCACGACATAGTCCGCCGGTGGTTCCTCGTGTCGCAGGTGCCGGACGAAATAGTCCCAGTGCACACGATGTACGTACGGGAGCAGGTACATCCGGTGATTCGCATCGGGAATGAGTAACATGTCGAACGTCTTGCCGGCCTTGATGAGTGCATCAGCCAAACGCAGCGTGTTGGCCGGGCTCACGTTGTCGTCCATGTCGCCGTGCAGCAAGAACAGCTTGCCGCGCAGGTGTTTGACAAGATTGACGTTGGCCTGACTGTCGAAGTTGTCGGTCTTGTTCACCGTGTCGCGTACAAGCACGCCGGTGTATTTCTCACCCCAGTGCGTGTTGTAGCTGCGATTGTCGTGGTTCCCTGAGGTGGCGACGGCAACCTTGAAAAAATCCGGATAGCGCAGTATCGCATCGGCCGAGGCGAAGCCGCCGCCCGAGATGCCGTAGATCCCCACGCGCGTGAGGTCCATGAACGGGCGTGTGCGCGCGAGTTGGCGGAGCCCGGCGATGTGGTCTGGGAGTCCGTTGTCTCCCATGTTCCCATACCACGTGTCGCGGAACGCTTTCGACCGATCCGTCGTCCCCATGGCGTCGAGGTTGACGACAATGAATCCCAGTTCCGCCAGCGCCTTTGCCTGCGAGTACTGCGAGTAGCCGGCGCCGAACGCATTGGGGTTGTTGTTCGGCGCGAATGTTTTCTGTCCGGTGAGTCCCTGCGGGCCTGGATAAATATTGTCGATGACGGGATAGGCTTTGGTGGAGTCGAAGTCGTTCGGCTTCCACAGCGTGCCATACAGGTCGGTCACGCCGTCACGCGCTTTGACGGTGAACGGCTCCCCACGCCGATAACCGGTGGCGATCAGCGCCGAGGCGTCACCTGTTTCCAGCGTGCGCACCACGCGCCCACTTGGTGTGCGCAGCACCGTGATTGGCGGTAGGTCCCCGCGCGAGTAGCTGTCGACGATAAATCGACCACCGGGTGCCACACGCACGGCGTGCGTCGCATCTTCCGGCGTCAGGAGCTCGACCGCTGAGCCATCAGTCTTCACGCGATATCCTTTCGCATAATACGGATCACGTCCCTTCTCGCGTCCAAGTGCTGTGAAGTAGATCGTGCCCGATTCATCATCGACGTACAGCACATCGCCAACGAGCCACGGTCCGGCGGTGAGCTGACGCTTCACCATGCCCGCAGCGTCAAAGAGATACAGGTGCTTCCAGCCGTCGCGCTCGGACATGGCGACCGTGCCGCGGTCAGCCGGGAGGACGTGAAACACGCTTTGATCGACGTACGTCGCACTTGAGTCGAATGCGAGCCGCTTTCGTGCGCCGGTCTCTGCGTCGACGCGATACACGGAGGCAACTTTGTCACCTCGTGTCATGGTCTCATACGTGAAGCTGCGACTGTCGGCGCTCCACTCGCCACCAGCGCGCGCCGTTCCGCCGCCACCAAAACCAATGCCATACACCGCTGGCTCGGTGATAGCCTTGGCCGACCTCGTGGCGATGTCGATCACATAGCGTTGTCCTCGTTCAATAATCGAGTCGCCAGGGAGCGAAAATGTGATCGTGTACGGTGTCGGGCGGATCGTTGTCGACGAGTACAGTGGGAAGGTGCCGATGCTGCGCTCATCGATGCGCATGACGAGCAGTCGTTTGCCGTCGGGCGACCAGACAATGCTCGGCGCGATCTGCGCACGGGATCGGATCTGCGTTGGCAGCGGATCACCAATGCCGTAGAAGAAACGTCGAACACCGTCGGTGGTGAGCTGCGCGGAGTCACCGCCCGCGGCGCGTTTGATCCAGACATTGTAGTTCCTGACGTACGCCACCCACTGCGAATCCGGGGAGAGCACCTCGGTGGCCGGCCGCGCCTTGTAGCTGCTGGGCGCGCAGTCGTACGCGACGAGGTCGCAGTCTATCCACCGACCACCCACTGCGAAGCGAATGGTGGTGTCGCCCTTCAGCAGCGTGAACGTCTGGAACGGTAGCTTCGCTGGCTCGTACGTTTTGGCCGAGGACTCGAGCTTCGTGAGCGCCGCAGCGAGCCGGCGGTGATCGAACACCGATCGTTGCGTGTTGGCCACCGGGTCGACCAGCATGAACTCGGAGCCACCCGGTCGCGTGACGCGATACCAGAAGCGCACCGAGTCGGCGAGCCACGTCACCGACACCACGTCGTTGGCCACAAGCGGCGCGAGGTTCCACGTGAGCATCCGCTCGGCCTTCGCGTAGTCGGGCTGCGCGAACGCGAGTGCGGGGGCGAGCAAAACGGCGAGCGCGACCGTGCCGCTATTCATCGAGGCGAGCTGTCTGGAACGTTGAGCATCGCGGGATGCAAAATTGAATCGGCGTCGGGCAAGAGTACGGCGCAATCGGTCAAGGTGCAACCAACCCGTTACCAGACGAACGGCGCTCTGCCGACATGGCTTCGATTCGCGACGTTGCCCGCGTGCGCACGCTGTTGTGTCGCTTGCCTATGAGCGACGCGAGCCGTAGCATAATGCGTGCGTAATAAGTGCATGTCTGCGTCGGCGCGGTGTTCAGCGACTCACCTCTTCACGGTATGCAAATAATGGCGCACCTGAGACCTACTTCTGCATGGCAGCGGCGATGGACGCTGCTCGTTGCCGCACTGCTCGCGGTGGCTACCGCGCGCCCGTCGACCATCGACGCGCAAACACTCGACGGCATTGTTCGCGGTCGCGTGGTTGAGGAAGAGGGGGGCGCGCCAGTGGTTGGCGTGCAGATCGTGGTGACCGGGACACGTGGCGGCGCCATTACCAACAACGACGGCACGTTTGTGGTGCGCAGCGTGCCCACCGGTGCACAATCGTTGCGGTTCGCACGCATTGGCTACGCGCCACAGACGGTCATCGTGACGGTGACGGCAAGCGGTGATGCCACCGTCAACGTGAAGATGAAGAAATCGGTCGCGCAGCTGGATGCCGTGATCACCACGGCCACCGGCGACCAATCACGCCGCGAGTTTGGCAATGCCGTCAGCACCGTTCAGGCCACGGAGGTCGCGGGACGAGCTCCAGTAACCAGCGTCAACGAAATGCTGCAGGCGCGTGTGCCGGGACTGCAAATCATTCAGGGGTCTGGACAGACGGGCGCCACCAGCTCGATCCGCATTCGCGGCACCAGCTCCTTGTCGTTGTCGAACGAGCCGCTGATCATCGTCGATGGCATCCGTATCGACAATTCGGCCACGCCGGGAAACTTCAACACGTTCCGGATGAATCGGTTCTCATCGTTCAATGCCGATGACATCGAGTCGCTGGACGTGATCAAGGGACCGTCGGCATCGGCGATGTATGGCAGTGCGGCGGCCAACGGCGTGTTGGTGATCAAGACCAAGCGCGGCTCGGCCGGTCAAACCCGGTGGAACACCTATGTCGAAATGGGGCAGGTCCAGCAGCCCGCGGAGTTCTTCCCCAACTATCGCGCCTGGGGCCGCAACGTGACCAACGGCGTTCCCGGGACGGCTGCGGTGTTATGCCGTATTTCGGATCAGTCGCTCGGCCGCTGCGTGCGCGACAGTCTGACGACGTTCAATCCATTGATGAATCCGGAGACCACTCCGTTTGCGACCAAACCGCGCTACCTCTACGGCGCGCAAGTGGCGGGCGGCACGGGTCAGGTGAAGTATTTCGTCTCGGCGGAACGCGAAGACGAGACGGGACCGTACCAGATGCCGGCGTCGGAAATCAGTCGACTGACAACACTGCGCGGTTCGGCACCCACCACCCAGCAAATCGAACCCAACACGCTGCGCCAGACGTCACTTCGCGGAAACTTCTCGTTGCCGCTCGGCGAAAAGGCCGATCTGTCCGTGGCAACGGCCTACTCGGACCGCACCGTGAACAGCGTCTTTGACGGCGGATTTTTCGCCGGTTTGTCGTTTCAGAGTTATTTCGCGCCGGGGTTCAAGACGGCCACCAACGGCACTTCGGCGCAGTTCATGGGCGACATTTTCAGTGTGTCGCAGTCGGTTCGCGAGCAGCGCACCATTACGAGCGCGACGGCCACATGGCAAGCGAAGTCCTGGCTCTCGACCCGCGCCGTCTCCGGCGTGGATCAGACCTCGGGGTACAGTTATCGTTTTTCGCGTTTCAATGAAGGCACCATCACCGGATGGGGCCCACCGGGACAGACGGGAGGCAAGGACGCCAATCGTAATTCGTTCTCGCGCTACAGCGCCGACCTGTCTGCGATCGCGAGCTACGCCTTGACGTCCTCGCTCGGGACCAAGACTACCGTCGGTGGACAGTGGTTCAGGGATGCCCAGTACCAGACCGTTGTCCAGGGGTACACGCTGCCACCCGGCGCCCAAACACCGAACAGCGCATCACTTCGGACGTCATCGGAGTTCACATCGGAGAACAAGACGGTCGCCGCGTACGTCGCCGAAGATCTCAGCTGGCGCGATCGTGTGTACGCCAATGGCTCCGTGCGTGTCGAGGACAACTCGGCCTTCGGCTCGACGGCATCGAACATCCTCTTCCCGCGACTCGCGCTGTCGTACGTCGTCTCCGAAGAGTCCTGGTTCCCATCGCTCCCGGGCGTGTCGAACATGCGATTGCGCAGTTCATGGGGGCGTGCCGCGAATCTCCCCGGGACCACAGCGGCATTGCAGTTCCTTACGGCGGCCACAGCGCCGATCAGCGGCGTCGAAGTTGGGACACTGCGTCTCGCCGCAATCGGCAACGCCGACCTGCGTCCGGAGGTGACCACCGAGTACGAGTACGGCACCGACATCGGGCTGCTCAACGGCAGGTTTAATGTCGAGCTGACGGCCTTCAGCAAACAGAGCAAGGACGCGCTGTTCAACAACCCGTTGCCGCCGTCGCTTGGCGCCGGAGCCAATCAATGGCAGAATCTCGCCAAGGTATCGAACAAGGGTTACGAGTTCTCGCTGAGTGGCAAGGTCTTGTCGGGGCGACGCCTTTCGTTGCAGTCGCAGATCAACGGCTCGCACATCAACAACAAGATCATCGACGCCGGCAAAGCGCAGCTTGCCGTCACGCAAGGCGCACGCAACGTGGTTGGGTATCCGGCCTTTGCGCTCTGGGCTCGCCCAATCAAGAGTTTTGCCGACAAGAACGGTGACGGGATTTTGACGGAAGGTGAAATCGTGGTGGGTGACACCGCGGAGTACCGTGGCCCGACGCTGCCGCGGTGGGAGTCGGGAATCTCCAACACGGTCGGGTTGTTCAGCGACGCGCTCCGGATCACTGCGCTGTTCGACTACCGTGGCGGCTTCGTGAACCAATGGGGCTTTGAGAATCAGCGCTGTGGCGGTGGCAACTGTCGCGCGGTGAGTGATCCGACCGCACCGCTGTCCGATCAAGCCGCGGCCGTGGCAACGACGAGCGCGGCACTCGGCAATACGGTGTGGGGATTCTTTCGCGACAACGACTTTCTGCGGTTTCGCGAACTCAGCGTGTCGTATGACGTTCCGACGGATGTGGCGAAAAAGTATCTGCGCTCGCGCTCCTTCTCTGTCGTGCTCAGTGGCCGCAACCTCGGCGTCTGGACGAAATATCCCGGCATTGATCCGGAGACGAACAGTTCTGTCGGCGTCGTCGGCAACGGTGGAAACAATGACTTCTTCGCGACGCCCCTCCTGCGGTACTACATCGTTCGCTTCAACGTGGGGTTCTGACCGATGACCACTCTCTCAAACGTGCGACGCAGCGCGTTCCGCGTGTGTGCCGTGGTGGTGTTGGCGGGCTGCTCGCGTGAGCAGCTACTGGAAGTATCCACGCCAGACCAAATCCGACCGGACGACGCCGCGAGTCCCGCTGGTGCGCTCGCGTTGCGTGCCGCGGCGATCGGTAATTTTGCCACCTTCTACTCCGGCACGACCAACGTTGGCGTCAACCTGTACGTTGGCCTGCTATCGGACGAATTGATCAACGCACGGCCAGGCGCCGATCACATCGACCAGCGACAATTCAACGAGAATGTCTTCCCGAACACCACGTGGAACAACTTCTCGAACGCGCACTCGCAGATCATTCGGGCGGTCACCGCGCTCAACAAGTACTCGCCCGCTGGCGCGACGCGATCGTCGCAAATCTCGGACCTCTATGCTCGACAGGCCGTTGGACTGAGTATTGCCGGTGAGCTCTTTTGCAACGGTGTTCCGCTGGCCAATGGTGATGACGTGAATCCGGTATTCACGACGGTGTCGAACGTGCAGCTATTCACGCGTGCGCTCGCGCAAGCAGACAGCGCGCTGACCGTGTCTTCGGCGACCGATGTGAACACTCGGTATCTGGCCCGCATCGCCAAGGCGCGTGCGCTGGTCAACCTGGGTCGCTTCCCAGAAGCAGCGGCGGCGGTCGCCGCTGGTGGTGATGGCGCCGGCTCCATTGCCGTCCCCACATCCTTCGTGTTCAACACCGAGTATTCGGCCACGACACTTGTCAACACCATCTTCGACTGGATGGTGAACACGGCGAATTTCGGCCCGTCTGATCGTGAAGGAGGGAACGGCCTCCCCTTCCGCACCGCACGCGATCCCCGCGTAGTGATTGGGACAACGTTCCGTCTCGGTCAGGATGGTTCGACACAAGTGTTCACGGTCCAGGGCTATCCGACCGGAAGCTCGCCGACAAACCTCGCGACTGGCGTGGAAGCACGATTGATCGAAGCGGAAGCGGCACAGAAGGCGGGCAACGTGACCGCGTCGTTGGCCGCGTTGAATGCGGCGCGCGCCGATGCCGGTGTGCGCACGGCGCGAAGTATCGTGACACCTGCTGGGGGCGCGGATCCTTTGCCCCCGTTGACGGACCCCGGCACCGACGAGACACGGTTGACCCAAATCTTCACCGAGCGAGCCTTCTGGATGTATTTGACGGCACATCGCGTCGGTGATTTGCGTCGTCAGGTGCGTCAGTACGCGCGCGCCGCGACGTCAGTCTGGCCGTCGGGGGCGTACTTCAAGGGTGGCACGTACGGCTCCGATCAGAACATCACCCCGTCGTTCGCCGAACGAAACAACCCGACGTATACCGGCTGCACCGACCGCAATCCGTAGCATCATCACACTGGCTGCGTGATGCTCGGGCTCTGTGGCGTGAACAGCTTTGGTCCTGACTCGGTGATGTGCAAGCAGTCTTCCAGCCGGATGCCAAACTCCCCGTAGATCGAGATGGTTGGCTCGTCGCTGAAGCACATACCCGGTTGGAGTTTCGTTGTGTTTCCCCGCACGAAGTTCGTCCACTCATGACCGTCGAGACCGATGCCGTGTCCCGTGCGATGCGGTAAGCCCGGCACTTTGTAGTCGGGGCCGAATCCGGCGGCGGTGATCACTTTGCGCGCGGCGGCGTCGACCGATTCGCAGGTGGCGCCAACCTGTGCGGCGGCAAGCGCGGCACTTTGCGCGCGCTTCTCGATGTCCCACACGTCGCGCATGCGTTGCGTCGGTTTCCCGAAGACCGTCGTTCTGGTGATGTCCGACGTGTAGCCATCCACCGTGCATCCGGTGTCCACCAGTACCACGTCGCCGTCGCGCAGTTTTTGCGGCTGCACGCTGCCGTGCGGGAAGGCCGTGTATTTGCCGAAGATGACCAATGCGCCGTCGGCCTTGCCGCCGAGCGCATTCATGGTCGCCGCGACGGTGGCGCTCACGTCCGCGTTGGTCATGCCCTCCTTCAGGTTTTTTAGTGTGCTGCCGATTGCCTTGAGCGTGATGTCATTCGCCTGTTGGAGCAAAGCGATTTCGGCAGCGGACTTGATCATGCGACAGCCTGCGGTCACCGGCGTCGCGCCGACAAACTGCAGCGACGGCAGTTCCTGTCGCACGCCGTCATAGATAAAGAACCGGAGGCGCTCTTCAATGCCAACGCGTTTTGTCGCGCCGCGGTCGCGCAAAATTCCCGCGATCAGGCGATAGGGGCTTTCATCTTCCTGCCAGGCGCGAATGTCCGTGCCGATCTTGATCAGTTCACGCGCCCGCGCCTCCTCGAAGCCCGGTGTCACCCAGGCCAGTTCGCCACGCGCCGGAATGACGACAGCAAACGTGCGCTCACTGTTGCCCCAGCGAACTCCGGTGTAGTAGAACATGCTGGTTCCACCTTCCAGCACCATCGCGTCGATGCCGTTCTCCTGCATGAGTCGTCGGGCTTTGTCGATGCGGCCCAGGCGTTCTGCCATTGTGATCGGGATAGTGGCCGATGCAGGCTGCGCATGCAGGTCGGCGGTAGCGGCGTGCGCCAAACTAGCGCGGCTGGCGACAGCGCTGGCACCAACAAGTGTTGCCGACCGCAAGAGGAAATCGCGTCGTTCCATGAGAGTGTCTTGGTTCAGCGTGAATGGGACACGTGGGTGAACGAACAATGGAATAACTGGACGGGCATGAGGTGATGTTACGCGGCGTCGGCATGATGCGCGAGCTGCCGGGCGGCGCGTGCCGCTTCGAGTCGTGCATCCCGCCTTTTGCTCGGGCGTAAACAGACGGCGGGACCGCTGAAGGGCGGCTTTCGATGCGCTCATGACAACCTCCGGTGCTCCATAGTGTGGAGTGGGTGGTGTCACATTTCAACTGAAGCAGGACAAGAGGAGCTGATACTGTATCGATAGTCGCTGTATCGCGTCACGATCTGCACTCGACACTTTCTATGGCAATCGGGCACCATGCCGGAAACCATAGACCTGTACTTCCTCATGTTCGTCGTCGACGCGATAGAAAATCAAATGCGCCCCGAACACCACTCGTCGAAGCGTGATGCCTTCTATGCCACTTTCAGTTTCAGCGACCGAAAATCGCAGCGGCAACTCCTCAAGACTGTCCATCATCAGCAGCATTTCATTCAGCCAATTGGAAATGCGTTCCTGTGGCGCACTTTCGTGTGCGAAGTACTTGAGTTGTTCAACCAGCTGCACACGGAATTGCTCCGCATAAAGAACCCGGTAACTCATCGACGCAAATCAAAGCCATGTTCGTCGGCAAGTTGACGGATGCTCGCGCGCGCATCATGGACCCGTCCAGCTTTGAAATCATCCCTGCCCTGCCGCATCAGTGCTAGGTTCTCGGCGAGTTCACCTTTCTCGGCAAGCACGATCAAGGCGTCGTAGCGGTCCGGGCTCAGGACAACAGCAGCCGTACGGCCATTGGCGGTGACAAAGAGCGGACGACCAGTTTCGCGGACATGCTGAAAATTCTCAGCGAGGTGAGCGCGGTGTTCCGTCAACGGCTGAATGTCAGTGGTTCGCATGCAAGTCTCCTTAGGCTCAGGCAGTACGCAATTCTGTACATTCTAGTATCGCACATTCGAAGTCATAAGTCCAGTTACACATGAGTTCCCTCCCCCTGTCAGTGGCTGCTCTTCTATCAAAACCCTCCCGGTCACGGTCAGCCCGTGTGCGAAACCGCGAGTTGCAGTGCGCCGTACCCATGACGTTCGGGCCGAGTGAGCATCGCATTCGCGGCTGCATCATTCACGAAACGCTCGGCCTTCGCATCCCAAGTGAGTGGACGCTCCAGCGTCATCGCGATCCAGCTCAGAATGCATGCGGTATTGCTCCGATGCGCAGTGGGCGCTGGCGCGAGTGGCTGCTTGCGCGATTGTACGCACTCAAGCCAGTTGCGATGATGCGACAGACTGTGTGGCAATTCGACCGTGAGACCGCGAGGGTCGAGCAGTCGTGCATCACTGGCGTCGAGTGACTTGAGCGACGCCGGCGCTGCCGTCGGATCACTGGTCGTCGCGACCTGCGCATCGCGCGACACAAAAATCCATCCGTCGTCGCGATGAACTTGATGCCGTTTGGTAGCGTGTCGGACACCGTCATGATGACGTTGCCGGGTAGGTCAATTCAATGTGATACGCGCCATGCACGGGGGGACCCGCACCCTACGGCGGGTGCGCAGCCCTCAAGGCTAGTCGCAAGCATGTTCAAATCGGCCTTGGGCCGTCAGTGCGTCGACACGACCCGATGGTGTGCCGCCCAGCGCGATTGCTTGCGATAGATCCACGGCGGATGTAGCGTCGTAGGTGTCGACACAGCTCGACACCCCTCATTTCCGTGGAGTCCGTCATGACAGACAAGATGGCAGCGCCACAGAAGGACACGCAAAAGCTCGACCCCACCTACCCGACAAACCGCGATCTCAGTGTTGATGAGCTTGACGGAGTCGTCGGCGGTGCTGGGAACTACGACAGCATCCCTGGCCGCAGCAGCGTTGGTCCGATCAAGAAAAAGAAGCCGTAGTGAAGTCCGCATCGCCGATCGCAATCTGGTCGGCGATGCGCCGTTTCGTGGCCTTCAGTATACAGAAACGACGCTGCTCGCCGTCGCCCGAGCGACCGCACTCACGACCACGCCCGGCGTCAGCACCGCCGGCAGGATCTCTGCGGGCCTCGACGCGGAACTCGGATACATCACGTACAACGGCACGCCACTCCGCCCAAAGCTGGCGAGCGCCGCCGTGATCTCCGCATCGCGCGACGTCCAGTCGGCGCGCAACAAGACCACATGGTGATCAGCGAACGCGCGTACGACCGCGTCAGTGTGCAGCGCGATGCGTTCATTCACCTGACAACTGAGGCACCACGCTGCCGTGAAATCGATGAACACGGCACGGCCCGAGTCGCGCGCGGCGCTCACACGCGCGGCTGACCATCGTTCCCACCCGGCGGGCGTAGCGCTCACCGCAATCGGCGGTGGCGGCTGCGACGCGACCACGACACCACCGCCGACGATGCTGAGCAGCAGCAGTGCGAGCGAGACTGTGCTCGCGGTGCGACGGCCGGCATGCTGCGAGCGACCTGCCATCCACCCCGCGAGCGCTGTACCGATTGACACCAACAGCACGATCGTCACTTGATCGGTACCGACTTGCCGACCGAGTACCCACAACAACCACACCACCGTCGCGTACAGGGGAAACGCCAGCAGTTGCTTGAAGGTCTCGAGCCACGGACCCGGCCTCGGCAGCCTGCGGAGGAGCGCCGGGCTGCTGGCGAGCACGAGATACGGTGCGGCAAGTCCAAGCGCGAGGGATGTAAACACCATCATACCGATCACCGCGTGTTGCGTGAGCGCGTAGCCCAAGGCCGCGCCCATGAACGGCGCCGTGCAGGGCGTGGCGACAACAACGGCCAGCAATCCGGTGAGGAACGAATCGCTGTATCGCTCGCCGGCACCTACCGCGCCAAGCCGCGTGAGACTCATCCCCATCGCAAAGACGCCACTCAGATTGAGGGCGAGTGCGAATACGACAAGTGCAAGCACGGTGACGACCACTGGGGACTGCAACTGAAAGCCCCAGCCGAGCTGCGCGCCGCCCGCGCGGAGCGCAAGCAACACGCCGGCCATGGCCCAGAACGTCGTCAAGACGCCGATCGTGAACACCATCGCGTGACGACGTCCGATCGTACCGTCGTCGTCACCGCCACGTTCGACGAACGCCCAAATCTTGACCGACAAGACGGGGAAGACACACGGCATCAGGTTAAGAATCAGCCCACCAACGAATGCCAGCAAGATCGCAACCCACAGTCCGATATCTGCCGATGTATTGGTCGCCAAGCGCGCCGTGGGGCGGACATCGGCCGCATTCTCGTTCGCCTGTGGTGTGGTGGCCGCCCTCATTGCGCCGTTGCTGATGGCCGCACCACCGGTGGTATTCGCGTCCGCACCATCGATCAGTGCCACAACTCGCGCGGCGCCGCGAGGCGGATCGCGCGCGAGCGCGACGTCGATCTGGTAACTGGTCGTCGGGTCGGCCACATCGTTGAGCATGATGCCCGTGAATCGCGACACCGAGTCAGCGAACCCCGGCGACACGGTCATGGCCAGGACCATGCTGTCACCGGACCACGTCACGCGCTGCGTCGCCGCGTGTTCCAGCACTCCTGTTGAATCCGGAATCACGTACGCGGTGCGCGATAGTGGACGCAGCGCGCTGGCTGATGGCCGTGCCAGCAACAATACGCGGGGTCCGTCGCGCCATGCGCTGACGCTCCAGCCTTCAGTGACTCGCACAAGACGCGAGCGGGTAGCGGCGATTGCCGTGGCCCACCTCGTCGGCGCGGCCACTGCGGCACTGCGCGTCGACAGGGTGATATGCGCGCTGGCCGGCAAGCACACATCGGCACACACGAGAAAATCCACATCGGCGGCCAGTGTAAGAGCCATGCCAAGCGGCACCGTCGCATCGACAGAAACGTCGGCGAGCACGAATACTTCGCGCTCGTACCCAAAGCTCATGAGCGGAGGCTGCGGTAACACATGCGGCGTGGGAAAGCGCAGCGCAGAAACCGTCACACCGGTTGGCAGTGTCCACTGCGCCGACAGTGGTAAGCCGGCGTCACCTGGGTTGGTCCAATAGGTGTGCCAGCCTGCATCCATTGTGATGCGCAGCGCCACCGTCGTCCGCGTGCCCGGACGCATCGCATCGGACTCGGCGACCAGCGCGATCTCGCTGTGCGGTGTCAGGTCGTCGGGCGTGCGTGACCGCTGTCGCTGCGCCGTCGACGTCGCGGACCACGTGAGGAGGAAAACTGCGAGCGACGCTGCGCGGTGAATCATTGGGATGACCGTTTCGGGATCGGTGCGGTGATGCGAGTGGCGGTGGCGGCCGACATCGCCCAACCGGGCGACACCAAACGTAGACGCCATGCAGCCTACAGGTTCCTCCGCATGCACTCCCTGTGCAGACACCGTTGGCGAGCGATCGGTGTTGGGAACTGTATGAGGTGATGACGTCTATGTGCAACACGTGACCGGTTTGCCCCGCCCACGACCGGCAACCAGCACTCACCCGTTCCCCTCATGCAATGACCCGCTCCCTGCGTCACACCGCGCGTGCCGTGCGTCTCGCCTGCCTGCCCATTGCGCTCGTCGCAGCGACAGCGCTCACTGCATCAGCGCACGCCCAATCCGCGGCGTCTGCCATGCTGGGCCCGGTCGACGGCAAAGACATGACCGAGACGGACATCGACCGCGTTGCCGTTGGCGCGTTCGCACCTGACTTTACACTCGCGCGCTTTGGCGGCGGGACCACCACGTTGTCCTCGATGCGTGGCACGAAGAATGTGGTCCTCGTCTTCTATCGTGGCTACTGGTGTCCGTACTGCATTGCGCAGCTCAAGGAAATGCGCACCATGCTGACGGATGAACTGAAGAAGGACACCGAGATGCTGGTCGTATCGATTGACGACGACAAAGGCACACAGACCACTATCACCCGCATCACCGCCGATGGCACGAAGGCCGATTTTTCCTTCCTGTCCGATCCGGATCACGCCGTGATTGCGCGCTACGGCGTGATGAATCCGGCAGGCAGTCGCCGCGGTATTCCGCATCCGGCGACGTACGTGATCGACAAGAAAGGTGTGGTGCGGTGGCGTGACATTCAGACGGACTACAAGATCCGACCGACGAACGCCGCTGTACTCACTGCGGTCACGTCGCTCTCCTCGCGCTGACTGAACCCTTCCCGGAGACATGTCGCATGCGATGGATCGTGCCCGTAGCACTGGTCGCTGTGGTCGGCGGTGCCCTTTCCATTAATTCGT
>JANMKU010000494.1:0-4088 GCA_031372205.1 Gemmatimonadaceae bacterium
GGCCGCCGACCGCGAGCTCACCATCGTCAATCGCGCGGCCGCCCTCATATTAGGGTCTCGCCCCGGCAACTCGGGGATTTCCACCGTCGCCGCGCGGCTCGCTGGCACCCCGTACGACCCGGAGCGCGAGCGCCTCTTCGAGGACCTGTTCCAGGCGCTACGCGAGTTCGCGCCGCCAGAGCTTCCGGACGCGGGGGCCTCCGCGCCGTTGTCATTCGCCAATGTGGCATTCTTCGACGCGTATTTCTCGAACTTCATCGAGGGGACCGAGTTTGAGGTGGACGAGGCGCACGCCATCGTCTTTGACGGCCAGATTCCGGCCGCCCGTCCGGAGGATGCCCACGATGTCCTTGGCACCCATGCCATCGTCGGAAGTCGCCAGTGGATGCACCGCCCGCTCGCCACGTTCCCTTCGCACGAGGCGTACGAGGACCAGCTGCGAGCCATGCACGCGATCATCATGCAGGCGCGTCCCGACAAACACCCCGGCGTGTTCAAGGAAGTCGCCAATCGCGTGGGTGATACATCGTTCGTGGCGCCAGACCTTGTCGTGGGGACACTGCGCCGAGGCCTCGATCTCGTGCGAGCGCTGACCGAGCCACTGCAGCGGGCGGTTGCAATCATGTTCGTGCTGAGCGAAGTCCACCCCTTCGATGATGGCAACGGGCGCGTCGCACGTGCCGTAATGAACGCCGAGCTTGTGTCGGCGCAGAGCACGCGGATCGTCATTCCCTCTGTCTTTCGCGACGAGTACCTCAGTGGGCTGAGGAACCTGTCACGACAGGGGTACGCCAAGACGTTGATCGACGTCCTGGCGTATGCCCAACGATGGACCGCTGCAGTCCCATGGGCGGACTACGCGGAGGCCGAGCAGATACTGCGACAATGCCACGCGTTTGAGCGACCACGACCAGACCTTCGCTTGCGCATGCCGCCCGCGCGAACGTAGAGCGGTTGTCATGGGCTAAGCATCATCGGGGCCATCCGCTGCCGCGGAGATACGTCCCTGCCATTCCATGATTCAACGCCCATAGTGCTGTTTGTCCGCTAAACAGTACTATGGCCCGGAACTAGTCCCGGATCGATGTCTGCCAGCAGGGCTATTTGGGCCGCCGCGCCAGCCAGCTCGCCAAACGCGCCCCACCAGCGGAATCCCGCGCGGCCGATGAGTCGATCCACTCACGGTAGAGCGGCAATTTCTTGAGGTACGTGAGGTAGCGCGGATACGACTCCGGATCCTTGCCGTCCAGGATCTCGACCGACGTTTTCACCGCCGCCTCGGAGAAGGCCGTCCAAATGCGTTTGCCGAGTGCTGCAGTCGCGAGTTGCGGTGCACCAAGGTAGCCAGGCCAGCCGGCCCGTCGGGCGACCGCAAAGGCCTCGTCGTAGTTCGCACCCGACACGGACGGTGCGTGCTTGTAGCTCGGGGCGACCAGGTCAGGGCGGAGGTGGAGCATGAGACTGTGCTCGTCCATCCCCCCGTGCAGCGACAGTCCGTCGGCCGCCTTCTCGGCGGGCGTCATATCGCTCATTGCACCACCCCAGCCACCCAGCACCGGGAGCAAGCCCCAGAGATTGACCATCGTCCCGCCGTACATCGCGTGGAAATAGTCGCCCGCGTCATCGAGCGCCCCGATGTGTAGCGGCGAACCATGCACGTGTACGACCAGAATCGAGCGGAACCCCTGCTCGCCGAGTTCGCTCGCAAGGTCTGCAAACACGGCGCGCAGTGTGGACGGGCGTACGGTGTAGGTGCCCGGAAAGCTGTACTGTCGGCCGATCTCGTTGGAGCCACTGCTGCCCACGGAGATGGGCGGGAAGACGAGCACGGTCCACCCTGGTTTGCGACGCACAATGCCGGCGGCAAGTTCGCGCGTGAGACGGGCGCTGAGGATGCCGTCGGTGAACGCCGGCAAGTATGGTCCATGCTCTTCCAGCATACCGCCCGATAACAACACCACAGTGCGGTCGCGTTTGAGCGCGCGAATCTGCCCAGTATTGAGCTCTGCGACTTGCAGAACCTGTGCCGGGAGCGCATTCGCCCTCATCACCGCGCATGCGAGCAGCAGGCCGAGTCGATATTTCATGCCGTGATCCTGTTCAGGAAACTGCGTTGGACATCATCATGCCGACGTATTCCCAATCTCGCCCACATCGACGCAACACCACATGGCCGAGCAAGCGCGACACGCAAAACCCACGGCGACCGTTTCCGGTGAGAGCTGGGAAGGGCTGGACATATCCGCCGCAATACACACCGGCGTCGCTTTTGTCGACCTTGATCTCACCGAAGTCACCAACACCGGTGCCGTCTTCACCGACTGCAGCTTCCGCGGTGCCCGGTTCAACGTCTCCGTGCACACCGATGCGGCCTTCATCAATTGCACGTTTACCAACTGCACGTTCTTCGATACTCGGTTCACCGATTGCAAGTTCGTCGGCAGTACCTTCGAGCGTTGCACCTACGATTTGATGCGGGTGACCGGTGGAAACTGGTCGTTCGCTGGCCTGCGTGCTGCCGATCTGCGCACCGCCACTTTCAGCGGAACGCGATTGCGCGAAGCCGATCTGTCGGCCGCACGCTGTGAGGGCGCCTCGCTCCGCGATGTTGATCTGGCCGGCGCATCCCTGCACAACACGAAGTTCGCCAAGTGCGACCTGCGCGGCAGTGACCTGAGCGCACTTGACCCCGCTTCCGCCGATCTTCGCGGTGCCATTGTCACATATGAGCAGGCGCTGGTGATTGCTGCGGCGCTCGGCCTGGACGTGCGCGCGGACTAGACACCCGCACACACGAGCGGCAAGCGGTCACAGCAATAACGCCAATACCACGGGCTACGCCGAGATGCGGACGCGATGCGCGACAACGCTTCCGGTCTCCGCCCTGGTGTGTCATGTTCTCGGCGGTATCGGTCGACGCCAGGCCGGTGGAACGTCACAATACTCGCACCGAACTCGTGTTCCACAATTCCACGCGGAGACGCGGAGGCGCGGAGAAGTGCGCTTCTCGTAGCCACGCGGAGACGTGGCAGCGGAACAGTGCGGCAGGCGCGTAGCCCTCACCTCGCGTAACACACGGACAACGACCAACCATGTTCGGATCGGAAATTCTCGATGTTGCGCTCGGACTCATCGTCGTCTACCTGCTGCTCAGCTTTTTCGCGACGGCGCTTCGTGAAGCGGTCGAAAGCGGCGTACGGGCGCGCGCGGTGCATTTGGAGCGCGGAATTCGCGAGCTGCTTGATGACCCCAGCGGCACAGGGATCGCCAAAGAGTTCTACGAGCACCCGCTGATCTATTCGCTCTACCTCGGCGGCTACGCATCGAAAGCGACGCGACGACAGGGCGCGAATCTGCCGACATACGTCGCGCCATCGAATTTCGCGACGGCCGTCCTCGACATGCTGGCCCGTGGTCCGGCTTCGGCGCCGACTGCAGCAACGAACAGCGCCGTCGACATGTCGCCCGAGGCGTTGCGCGAAGGCGTAAAGCGCTTTCGCAGCGCACGTCTGCAGCATCTGTTGCTGATGGCCATCGATCGGTCCGGTGGCGACGTCGCGAAACTGCAGCGCTACATCGAGGAATGGTTCAACAGCGCGATGGATAATGTGTCCGGCGTCTACAAGCGCTATACGCAGTACTGGCTGTTCGCGATTGGGCTCGCACTCACCGTGTCGCTCAACGTGAACACGATCACCGTGGCGAACTACCTTTCGCGCAACAAGGCGGCGCGCGAATCGATCGTCAAACGGGCGGAAGCGATTGCGCAGGATTCGGCGTTACGCCGGATATCGACGGACACGGCGGACATTCGCGCGCGCTATCACGAACTGGTCGCGCTTGATTTGCCCATTGGTTGGAGTCGCGGCATGACCGACCCGGCGCCACGTGGTGCCATTCCGCAATTGCTGGGGCTCGTGCTCACTGCGCTGGCGGTCACGCTTGGTGCGCCGTTCTGGTTCAATTTGCTCAATCGCGCGCTGGCCATTCGCTCGACACTCAAGCCCACCGCGCGAGCAACCGTCACCGACATGGAGCTGGCGGCAGCACCACGGGCTGCCGCACCGCCGCCGCCGCCACAGCCACCG
>JANMKU010000498.1:0-1753 GCA_031372205.1 Gemmatimonadaceae bacterium
CGACTTGCGTGCGCGAAACTTCTGCATCACGCGGTCACGCTGATCCTGACTCAATCCACCGTGCAACGCATCGGCGCGCATGCCACGTGCGGCCAGCGTTTCCGACAGTTCGTCCACTTCCGTGCGCGTGCGACAAAAGACAATCGCCGACGTGGGATGTTCGAGATCGAGCACACGTGCGAGCGCGGCCATCTTGTGCGCGCGCGGCACCATGTAGGCCACCTGTCGCACACGGGCGGACTCGCCGTCCGGCACAATCTCTTTGTCGATCGTGATGGTGACGGGGTCGCGCAACTGTCGACGTGCAATGGACTGAATGCGGGCTGGGAGCGTGGCCGAGAATAGAGCGGTCTGACGAGACTTTGGTGTCGCGTTCAAGATCGCTTCGAGGTCTTCAGCGAAACCCATGTCGAGCATTTCGTCGGCTTCGTCGAGCACCACGGTGCGCACGTGTGCGAGATGCAGTGTGCTGCGTCGGATGTGATCGAGTGCGCGACCGGGTGTGGCGATCACGACATCAACGCCGCGTTTGAGCGCACGGATTTGGTTTTCCATGCTGGCGCCACCGTACACGGGCAGTGCCTGCACGCCGAGTGGTTTGCCGTAGCGATGGACGGCTTCGGCGACTTGCATGGCCAGTTCGCGTGTCGGCACGAGAATGAGCGCGGCCGTGCGTTCACGTGGGGGCGCGGTGGGCGAGAGTCGGCTGAGCCGTGGCAACGCGAAGGCGGCGGTTTTGCCGGTGCCTGTTGCTGCCTGGGCCAGTACGTCCCGACCTTCCAACAGCGGCGGAATTGCTGCGCGCTGTACCGGTGTTGGCTCTTCGTACCCTAGCGTGGCCAATGCATTGGCGATGCGCGAATCCAGCCCGAGCGCGGCAAATCCGCGATCGGGCGTATCAACTGGAGCGGTCACGTCACCTCAAGGAGTTCAGTCATCAGCGTGAAGACCGCGGCGCGTGACGTCGGGTTCTTCATCGCGCCGAATCCAATCGCGAGGCGATCGTCTCCTTCCAGTACTTCACGCGAACATGCATTGATGGCTTCGCGGGCCGAGTGCAGCCGTTCGTCGGGGAGCACGGACGATGCGCGTGGGAGCAATTCGATTTTGGGGCCGTTGCCGCGCATGGGGCGTGCGGCCCAGAACACCATGTTGGAGCCGACGCGTTGAAAGCTGACGACACCCTTGGACGACTCATCGTCACGGAACCGCAGCAGTTCGGGCCGAGCCAGACTCCACTCGATCATGGCGTCCAGCACTTCTGTATAACGGGGCCGATCGGAACCTGCGGTATCTCGGTTCATCGCTGTGATGAACGCGTCGCGGGCGATGGGTAGTGAACGGGTCATGTAAATCCTCCTGTTCCCTGAATGTAGCGGGTTGGGAGGCTAAAAACGCCCGAACGGACCCCGTCGATGCGTCTATCTTTCATGCATGCATCAAGAATCAGAGGGGTTGCCATTTGCGATTCGCCGTTCAGGAATTCAGGGGCTGGGCGGGTTTGCCACGCGTCCAATCGCGGCGGGGGTGCGACTCATTGAGTATGCGGGTGAGCGATTGACACCGGCGCAAGCCGAGTCACGCTATCCTGATGTAGAGGGCGCCCGGCATCACACGTACTTGTTTGCGATTGATGATGACGTGGTGGTGGACGCAGCGGTGGACGGGAACGAAGCGCGATTTCTCAATCATTCGTGTGCGCCGAATTGCGATGCGGTGATTGATGATGGTCGCATTTGGATTGAGACACTGC
>JANMKU010000519.1:0-1166 GCA_031372205.1 Gemmatimonadaceae bacterium
ATGGCAGTATGGACGCAGCCTTCGTAACCAGTGTTGACAGTTTCGGCATGAGCCCCGCACCCCACGCCCATACCTGCGGCTTGTTATAGTACAGCACTGGAATACCTTTCCGGTGCGCGAGCTCGGCAACCTTCACGTTAAATCCGGGATAGTCCAGCAGCACCACGAGACCGACACGTCCGCTGTCGAGACGGCGCTTGAGCATCCGCAGCAGCCGCCAGTGTGTGGGCACGTGCGCCAGCACCTCGACGAATCCCATCACGGCCAACTGGTCGACGTGCGCAAGCAGTTCCACACCGGCAGATCGCATGTATTCGCCACCGATTCCGACCATCGGCAGATCCGGACGTTGCAAGGCGATCGCCTCGGCTACCTTGCCCGCGTGGAGATCGCCGGACGCTTCGCCGACGACAAACAAAATATCACGCACCGGGTTCGTCACCAATTCGAAGCACCGCTCGCGCGTTATCAATGGCGGCGACGATGCGCAGGGCGGCCTCCAGCGCCTCACGTCCCTCCGCACCGGTAACGGCCACGGGATTTCGGCCCGCAACCGCACCGAGGAATTGCGCGAGCTCGAGCGCCAGCGGCTCACCGTCGGGAGACGAAAGTTCGACCCGTTCCACGAAGTCTTCGAGCGCCCGTGGGGCGCGTGCCAGTTGCAATGGGTCAAAATCGCCGCGAAGGCGATAGAACTCGCCGGTACCCGCCGCGAGGTCGAGTGAGAGGTAGCCATTGCGCTGGAAAATACGAAGCTTGCGCAGTCGCTCGCGCGATACCCGACTTGCGGTAATGTTGGCGACAGCACCGTTGGCAAAGGTCAATCGCGCATTGGCAATGTCGATTTGTGGCGTCAGGACAGGCATGCCCATCGCCTGCACCTGCTGCACACGCTGACCTACCAGTGTGTGCACAAGGTCAAGGTCGTGTATCATGAGATCGAGCACCACGGCCACGTCCGATCCACGGGGACTGAACGGCGCGAGCCGATCACTCTCGATGAAGCGTGGACCGTCCACGTACGGCATCGCCGCACGCACGGCCCGATTGAATCGCTCCACATGGCCGACTTGCAGCACGGTACCCGCCTGCTGAACGAGCGCCAGCAGGTCGTCTGCTTCGGCCAGCGTGACGGTGAACGGCTTCTCGACAAAGACATGCTTGCC
>JANMKU010000530.1:0-8821 GCA_031372205.1 Gemmatimonadaceae bacterium
ATTCCATGAAAAAGCACTGTGCCCTTTTCCTCCTCTTCGCCGCCCTCAGCCTGCCGCTCGGCGCGCAACCCGTCCAATCTCGTTCCCGCAAACTCGTATGTCTGATATTCGCCTCGTTCGACAGCCCGTGTTTGGCGCCAATGATGCCCTGATGGGGTACGAAATTCGCTTTCGTGATGCTGACGATGGTCGCCACGCATTCGCGCAAAGCGTGTTGTCTGGCTCGTTCGACCAGATGCGCGGCTATCTGCCGGCGTTCGTGTCCTGCTCGCGCGCGCAACTGGTGGAAGACGTATACGAGCTCGCATCGCCGGCGAGCGCCATCCTGCTCTTGTCACCCGACCTCGAGCCGGATGCAGAAGTCATCAGCGCGATGGATCGGTATTGCGAGCGCGGTGGATGCTTTGCACTGGATGATGTCGGCGCAGAGCCAAGGCCGTCGGAAGCGCTGCTGCCGTACGTGTCGTGGGTCCGTATCGATCTGCGACTGGACGATATGGAGGCGATTCGGCGCATCTGCTCGCGCATCAATGTGCGGTCGGGCGTGCAACCCATCCGGTTGATTGCCGACCATGTGTACGACCAACCGCAGTACGAAGCGGCGGTGGCGCTCGGCGTGCATGCGTATCAGGGTCCGTACTTCAGTCGCGCCGAGCCGTTGCCCACGGCCGATCTTCCGTCGTCGACCGTGGCCACCATGCGCTTGATGGGTTTGGCGCGCGACGAACGGGTGAAAGACTCGGAACTCGAGGCCGTCCTCGCGACCGATCCCGTGCTGACGTTTCAGTTGCTTCGCATGGTGAATTCCGCAGCGATGGGGATCGGCGGCGTGAGTTCGATCGGCCAAGCGCTGCGACTCATTGGTCGTGGTTCGTTTCTGCGGTGGTTGGCGGTCGCCGTCGCAGCGTCACGTCGCTCAACCACAGGTGTCGACGAGGAACTCGTGCGAAAGGCGGTCGAACGCGGTCGTCTTCTGGAACAGTTGGCTGGCGGTCCACGCGACGCGGGAACCCTCTTTCTTGTGGGGCTCTTTTCCTTGCTGGACGCGGTGTTCCGCATGCCGATGGAAGAGATCCTGTCACGCGTGGCACTCAGTGAAGACGCACGACGCGCACTCCTCGAGCAGGAAGGTCCGTACGCTGCCCCGTTGGCGTTTGCCGAGGCGTACGAGCTCGGCATGTTTGAGCAGGCGAACGAGCTGGCGACGCAAATGCAAATCGATCCCCGCAAGCTGGGCGGGTTTTACACGACAGCGATTTCGTGGGCCGCGGAGACACTCGCGCCAACTGGTGAAGCCGTCTCTCGCGTCTGAGCACGCGACAGACTAGTGTGCGCGAGTGTTCAACCTTCGCGCCTACCTCTCGCGGCCGGGCCATGCCGGTGTCACGCACCGCGTGGACTTGGTCAGTCTCGCGCTGATCGCGTTGCTCTGTGCATGCGGGAAGGAGCAGGCGCCAGCGCCGACGCCGGTTCGGGACACGACGACGTTGATGCCGCCGCGGATTGTGTCGTCTGGCGATCCATCGTGTCCGCGCGACGGGCTGTGGAAGCCATGTGCGTTGATCGATCGCGTGGTGCACGCCGGTCTCTTTTTCGAGGCGACGGGCGATTCTGTCTCGGTGCCATATCTGAGCCCGCGCGGCGTACGCTTTCGCGTTGGAAAGAGCGCCGAGTTGCTGGCCTTCTTTTACACCGACTCGGCGAGCGCGGCTCGCGATCTGGCGACGTTGGACACGGCGCGTCTGACGCCGAAGGGCGACACGGTAGGTGCGTGGCCATCGCGGCCCTCGGTCATTCGATCGTCCAATCTGGTGGTCGCGCTATTCGGCAGTGACGGACGGCAGGTTGAGCGCGTCACTCTCGCGATTACGGCCGGTGCACCGCAGCCGTTTGCTATCCCGACGCTCCCGTCGGTGCCTGCGCGGTAGGTCGCGCGGCAACGACATCGACTGGTGAGCTCACCTGCTGCCGAAATGTGTTCGTGGTTTCTTCGGTATTTGGTATGGTAGAGATCGCTTGCTAATGGTTTATTGCGAAAAATGCACAGCACGCGGTGCATTTCACACAGCATACTTGGACTTTGATGCATTTTGACGTAATTTTGTGCGTGTCCAACACAATCGCGATGCAGTTGCGCATCGCGTGACTCACTCATCAGGAGATGATTCGGCTCATGGCGTCACCTAATAATCCTCGCAGCGCGGCGATGCGCGAAGTCACAACGCGCCCCGTGCGGATCACGGCGCGTCCTGAAGAGAACGGGGTGCAGCAACCCGTGAGCGCATGGTACGGCGCGAACACGCTGAGCCTGCGGCAAATGCGCAGCAAGCTGCCGAAGTCGGTCTACCAAAAGCTGGCGTCAGCCATTCGCCTTGGGAAAAAGCTTGACTCCGACATTGCGCCGACCGTCGCGCAAGTCATCAAGGAGTGGGCCCTGTCACGCGGCGTGTCGCACTTCACGCACTGGTTCCAACCGCAAACCGGGTTGACGGCCGAGAAGCATGATGCCTTTCTCAACTTCGACGAAAACAGAATTCCGATCGAGTCGTTTACGGGCGAGCAACTGATTCAGTCCGAACCGGACGCGTCCAGTTTTCCGTCCGGTGGTTTACGTGCCACGTGGGAAGCGCGGGGGTACACGGCATGGAATCCGGCCTCGCCTGTGTTCATCTCCGAGACCGGTGGGACAAAGTACCTCTGTATTCCCTCGGTGTTTATCGGATACAACGGCGAAGCGCTGGATGAAGTGACGCCGCTGTTGCGCAGCTCCGATATTCTGTCGGCGCGGGCCATGGAGTTGCTCGAGATCATCGGCGACAAGGGTGTCTTGCGCGTCGCGACGACGCTCGGCGCCGAACAGGAGTTCTTTCTTATCGACCGGGCGCACTTTGCGTTGCGTCCAGACCTCGTAATGGCCAATCGCGCGCTGATCGGCGCGCCACCGCCACGCGGACAGCAGCTTGAGGATCACTACTTCGGTGGCATTCCGGAGCGGGTGCAAGCGTGCATCACCGAGGTCGAGCTTGAGCTCTACAAGCTTGGCGTGCCACTCACGACGCGGCACAACGAAGTCGCGCCCTGTCAGTTCGAGATGGCGCCGATCTTTGAAGACACCGATATCGCCACCGATCACAACCAGCTCGTAATGGCAGTGCTGCGGAAGGTGGCGCTGCGACACGGGCTGCAAGCGATCCTGGCGGAGAAGCCATTCGCTGGTGTGAACGGTTCCGGCAAACACTGCAACTGGTCGATGGCCATCACGTCGGACAACGATCTGGATGGCACGAATCTGCTCAAGCCGGGCAAGACGCCGCAGCAGAATCTGCGCTTCCTGCTGTTTCTGGCGGCGGTCCTCAAGGGTGTGCATAAGCACGCGGGCTTGCTGCGCGCAGGTGTCGCGACGAGCGGCAACGAGCATCGGCTGGGGGCGAATGAAGCCCCACCGGCGATCATTTCGGCGTTCGTGGGCAGTATGCTCACACGTGTGATCGAGGATATCGCTGCGGGTAAAACGTCGCCGACGAATGCAGAACAGGCGATGCTCAAGCTCGGCGTGGCGAAGCTACCCGAGGTTGAGCAAGACAACACCGATCGCAATCGGACGTCACCCTTCGCGTTCACGGGTGCGAAGTTCGAGTTCCGCGCCGTTGGCGGGTCGCAGAGCATTGCCTTTCCCGTCATGCTGTTGCAGGCCGCCGTGGCCGAAGCCATCAGCGACCTGACGGAAAAACTGCGCAAAGAACTCAAGAACACGAAGAGCACGAACGATGCCGTACTCAAGGTGGTACGCGCCGCGTTCAAGGAAACGGCCGCGGTGCGTTTTGAGGGCAACAACTACTCCGACGAATGGGTGGTGGAAGCCAAGCGGCGTGGATTGCTCAACCTGCGCCGCACGCCGGAAGCGCTGCTGCAGCTGACCACCGCTGAAGCCAAGACGCTGTTCAGGACGACGGGCATCCTGACGGCGGTGGAGCTGGAGAGCCGCTATCATGTGCGGCTCGAGCGGTACAGCAAGGACATCCTGATTGAGCTGCACACGATCCAGGAGATGATCGACACGCAAATTCTGCCGGCGTGTTACGAGTACGTGGGAAGCATCGCGAGTGCCGCGGGTCACGGAAAGACGGCCGGGATCAACATGCAGCCGCTCGTTGACGCGGCGAATGCGACCAGTAAGCTGGTCGCCACGTTGCAGAAAAAACGCGCTGAACTGGCGAAAGTGATCGCTAAAGCAGAGGCGCTGCACGATGATCCGGCGACGCAGGCCACGTACCTGACGTCGACCGGGTGTGACACGATGGGCGATGTCCGCGATGCCGCTGATGCGTTGGAGCTCGTTGTAGGTGACGAGTATTGGCCGTTGCCGCGCTATCGGGAAATGCTGTTCCCGGTGTGATGCGCGGTACCTGATCGCGAACGGCGGGTCGATGCGCATTGCGTCGGCCCGCCGTTGTGTATTTGAAACAATGATCGACATGCGTTGTGGCTCTGGCGGGGAACGGAAACGCACTGCAGCATCTATGTAGCGCGCGTTTCGGTAGCGTTCACTCGGTGCGAGGGAATTCTCCATGGCCACGATCGATCTCAGCCAACGGCTTGCCGATGTGCTCCGGCAGTGGGACGGCGTTGAGGTCATGCCAGCTCATCATGGCACCATCGCCTTCCGCGTGCAGCGTCGAGAAATAGGGCATGTGCATGCGTCAGGTGTCGCCGACTTGCCGTTTCCTTTGCGTACGCGCCGCGAGCTGGTGTCGACAGGACGTGCGACGGCGCATCGCACGGTGCCACATTCCGGCTGGGTAAGTTTTCGTTTGCGCAGCGAGCATGATGTTCCGGCCGCGGTCGAGCTCTTTCGACTGAACTATGAACGCGTGCGTGGGCTCAGCGGTCGCGTTGGCCAGTTGCCGCTGTCCGATCGTGCGACGATCGTTGGTGGAGGTGCCCTCCCTGCACCGGACGAGAGCTGATCGGCGCGTGCCGTTGTATTCCGCATTGCTTCAGCGTCACCGCCACTTTAACGTGGTGGTCTGAATCACTGTAGAACTGCAGCTGGGGCACAGCGATGTCGTTTGAGCGTCAAGTGGACATCCCAATCAGGCGCGACCGGATCCGGATCATGGTCGTGGGCGACGTACGACTGTACCGGGACGGCATTGCCGCGAGCATCGCGCAACACGACGAGTTCACGGTGGCGTACGCGGCAACGGGTTGTGCTGACGCGGCAGCGCATCTGGTGGAGTACGCGCCGGATATTGTCGTGCTGGACATGTCATCGCGTGACAGCCTGGAGTTCGTGCGCACGGCTGCTGCGCTCACGGCACCGGTGCGCGTCATTGCGTTCGCTGTGGAAGAGACCGAGCGCGACATTCTGCGTTGTGCCGAGGCCGGCGCAGCAGGTTATGTGCCGAGCAACGGTACACTCGCCGACTTGGTGGAGACGATACGCAGCGTGTCCAGAGGAGAGCTGTTGTGCTCGCCGCGCATCGCAGCATCGCTGTTCAAGGCGCTACGTGCACAGCCGCGGCAGGCTGAGCCGGATCGTCTCACTGTCATGTTGACGGGGCGTGAACAGCAGATCGCTCCACTGCTCGACCGCGGACTTTCCAACAAGGAGATCGCGGCCGAGCTGCACATTGAAGTCGCGACGGTGAAGAATCACGTGCACAACTTGCTGGAAAAATTGCATGTCGCCTCTCGAGGCGAGGCGGCTGCGCGATTGCGCGCCGCGGGAGGGCCCAAAATGGGTCGGCGGCGGTCGGACGCGCCTCCCTCAATCTGAAGATCTGCATCCTCGACCACATCGTAGTCGGCTCCTCTGGTCCATTGGCGCACGCGCCTCACGACGTAACATTGGGCGCTATCGTCGGGGGCGAACGCTTTGACTCACTTTCGCGTCGTGCTGGCCGAGTTGCCGCCGTTACTCGAAGGCATCCTGCTGGAGGCGTTTTCGCGCGCGCTCGATATGGAGGTCATCGCAGTAGCGGCCAGCCGAGCAGATCTGGTCGGATGTTTGCATCGTTCGCGACCTGATATCCTCGTGATTGGTGCGGCCGATACGCATGCGGCCTCAGTCGCGAGCGAATTCCGGCGAACGCATCCTGCCCTGATCGTGTTGGCGATTGCACCGACTGGGGATCGTGCGGTGCTCTTCGGCCGTGGCGCGACACCGACTGTGTTGCGCGATGCCTCAGCGACAGGGTTGCTGATAGCGATTCGCGACAGCTAGTGATAGTGGCATTCGTTTGACTTGTCGTTCCACGGTTTTTTGACCCACTTGCCGTTTTCAAAGAACTCAATTTCGCCATTGAACAACAGCGCCGGACCGCCGCCCGCGCTACCACCGCCGAGCACTACTGCTTTCCACGCCTTGCGCACGTTTTGCAAACTGCTGGCGTCGGACAGGTTGATGGGACCCAGTTTGATCAGCTGCTGGGAAAATGCGTCGGCGACCACGCCGCCGTTGGTGGGCGCAGAAAACCGGTAGCCGAGGATGAGCGCGTCGGGGAACTTGCTCTTCCAGATGCTGGCCACGTCTTTGCAGAGTGTGGCGCAGCTCGTGCTGACGACCAGCTTGACGCGTTTGTTCTCTTTGGAAATCATCGAGATGTTGAAGCAGGAATCACTGGCATCGTCAGTGAAGTTTCCCGGTTCGCGATACTGCGCGTACTGATGACCCGAAAAGAACAAGACGTCCGATTTTTTGAATGATTCTTCGGCTGGATCTGTGATAGTCGCCGGTTGCCCGCGATCATAGGGACCAGCTTCGTAGCTGTCGAGCGTGGGGTTTTCTACTTTGAATCCGAGCTTTGCATCCTGTTTGAAGAACCGATTGCTGAAGTCGAAGCCAGAGGCGACGTATCCGAAAAGTGGCTTCGACAATGTGGCGAACAATGCCGTGATTTTGGCCGGATCGACACCGAGTGTGAGAAGCGTGGTCTTCGCATCGTCCAGGTCCGCCTGAGCGGTGGACCGCCCGAAGATTGTATCGAGCGTGCGTGCGAAGGACAGACGCGTTGGCCAGTCGGGGCTCCGCTCGGTTGCGACAATGATTTCGTCAAACGTGGAGAGATCCACTGCCGACAGCGCACGAAACTTGTCGCTGGTGCGAATGGCCATCATCAGGTCGTTGTACCCTTCCGCAATGCGCACATCGCCCATGCCGTCGCGTTGCACGCGTTCGACCCCGCGACGCTGTTGTCCCACGTGTACCAGTTCGTGCGCCAACAGGCGACGTCCGCCCTCCGTTGTTGGTTGATACTCGCCACGACCGAACACTATCTGGTCGCCCGTAGCATAGGCACGCGCCTGGATCGCCGCCGCCGACTCGGCCGCGCGCGTGCCCGTGTGTATGCGGACGCTCGAGAAGTCGAGTCCGATGCGCGACTCCATGAACTGTCGCGTCGATCGGTCCAGCGGATGCCCGCCGCCAGACGACAGCAGCTGTGACACGCTTTCCGGCGCATGACGTGCGCCACCGACGGCCTGGCCGGTCTCCTTGCGATGGATCTCCTGCTCCTCGTCCTCGCGCGCGCATGCCGCGCACGCACGCTGCACGATGGAAGGCGATGGTGGCCCCGGACGTTGCCCGACTGTAGGCTCGCCATCTTTCAGTCGCATCACGCGATCGGCGACGAGATCGGCTTCGCGCTCGTGCGCATCGCCCGGACGATTGACGATGAGTTTGGGTTGCACCAACAGGCGGCTGACATTGTCGCTTGCCGCAACAGCCTTTGGCTTCGCCGCAAACGTGCGCATGTCAATGCTGGTGGAAGACGGTCGGGTGCACGGCTACAGCGCAGTGAATGACAATGCGAAATTGCCGCCCGCCTGATTGTCGTAGTCTCCGTCGAGCAGCGAGCTGTCGTCGAGTGCTTTCACCGTGGGGACCACCGTTGTGACTGGACTTGTGCCGAGGCAGTTCAGTATGTACTTGCCGGCGTTGAATGACGTCGGGTCTCGAAGCACCATACGCACGATGTTACCATTGACCGTCAGCTCAATCGGCATGCGTGGTTTGCCTGCCGTGCCAACAACATCGCGTTCAATGAACACGCTCGGCGCGTTCGGACCGACGCTGGCCGGCAGCACCGCGCGATTGAATGTCACTTCCACTGCGTGAATAGCCTCGCCTGCTTTGAACGCGACCGTCGTGCCTGCCGCGACCGGTGGCTTCACTTCGCCCGCCGAGCTGCTGGCTTCATTGAAATTGAGGAAGCGCACGGTCGTCACCTGAAGCGGCGCCGGTGGTGTTCGCCCGCCGATAAAGAACCAGCTTTCAAAGTCGCTGGCGCTCGCCTTCGAACCTGACGGAAACGTGAGCGCGATACGTGCGTTCTTGCCATCGGCGCGAAGCCCTGGTTGACCGAACGCTTGTCCGTCGACAAACACGCGCGTGCCTGCGCGGGCATCGCTCCAGATGAGATGTCCTTTGAGCGTCACGCGTAGTCGGGTGGCGCCCTCGGGCGCCGCTCGTGCTGCGCCCGCCGCACGGGTACGTGTTGCGGCGACTTTCCTGGCGCGCGATGGGGGAACAATGGCAAGCGCCGGTCCCGCCAGACCGTTGACGGGTTCGATGGGCGGCATCCAGATGATCACGCGCTCGTCCGCGGGGTCGCGCGTGACCCTGCCGTTGAGGTAGACGCGTGCGAAACCTGTCGAGTCCGGGAATCGCGTCTCGACACACACTTGCACCGTGTCGCTCGAGAGGCTGCGTGGGTCTGGTGCGCGATCGAGCCGGATGCGAAGCCCTTCCCGCACGATAATGGACGACGCAAGCACGTCATCATTGTCCCAGTTCGTTGCGACCACGTGCGACGCATCG
>JANMKU010000032.1:0-2050 GCA_031372205.1 Gemmatimonadaceae bacterium
CCATCCCCGCGGCGTCGATCAATCAGTCGCTGGTCACCGCACGATACACGCTCCAGCGGCCCTTTCTTGGTCTCATTGGTTCGTCGGCGCCGGTGTTTCTCGTCAACGGCAATCACGAGCAAGCCGCGCGCTATCTACTCAACGGCACAGCGAACAACATCGCCGTCTGGGCGCAGAACGCACGCAACGCGCAGTATTCGCAACCGGCCACCGATGGGTTCTACACGGGCAACACCGAGCAGGTGCCCTTTGTTGGACTACTCCGCAACTACTACGCGTGGCAATGGGGTGACGCACTGTTTGTCACGATCGATCCGTATTGGTCCTCTCCGGTTGCCGTCGACAACACCTTTGGCAGCGACGAGAAACGCGCCAGTATCTGGGACGTGACGCACGGCGACGCGCAGTACCAGTGGCTCAAGCAGACGCTCGAACGCAGTACCGCCAAGTACAAGTTCGTCTTCGCGCATCACGTGATGGGGTCGCAGCGCGGCGGCGTGGAGGTGGCAGGCCTCTATGAATGGGGCGGGCGCAGTCAGAACGGTACGAACGAGTTTGCCACGAGGCGACCCGGCTGGGCCGCGCCGATTCACCAGCTGTTCGTGGCCAATAGAGTCACGGCGTTTTTTCAGGGCCACGATCATGTGTGGGCGCACCAACAACTCGATGGCGTGACCTATCAGACGTTGTCCGACCCGGCGAATCCCAACTACGCCATCGGCTGGGGTGCGGACTACAAGAGTGGTGACATCCTGCCGAGCACGGGTTACACGCGCGTAACCGTCACGCCGGCCAATGTGAAGGTGGAGTACGTGCGCACGTATCTCGCGGCGGATCAGGGCCCGGGCAAGACCAATGGGGCCGTGGCGTTCAGCTATACGATCCCCTGAGCGAAGTGCCGGCACGCATTCCCGTCCAACGTCGACAACAGACACGCCCCGGCTAACCCGGCATGTCCTTCGACATGCGAACGCGCCCGCGAAGCCGTATCCTTGTGCGGATGCGGGGCGCCCACCAGATACATCGGGATATTGGAGTCGACGAAAATCACTCACGTCGATCCACGTGATACTCCCTTCGATCTCGCTGAGCATCTGCTGGATATCCGCCGGGTGATACGCGCCGAGCGCCGCTGCGCGAACCGCCAGCAGCTTCTTGCGGGCATCGACCGACGGCTGGTCTCGACGCGCCTGGCGCACCCACTTCGCCACCGTCATCCGCTGCCGAGCTGCGGCTTGGCGGATTTCGGCGATCTCATCGCACGGCGGCAGTACTTGCAGTCGTGTAGTCATATCTGAGTCCATATTACTCGCACGGATGAGTCAAAAAGACTACGCACACCCTGCGGTCTGGGTCGATGTCCGGGTTCGCTGAACTCGCGCTCGCCGCGCTCACGGCGCGCAACGAGCGCCCAGAGGTGCCGCTCGCGCTGGCGACCCTCGTCCGTGTAGAGGGCTCGTCCTATCGGCAGCCAGGCGCGCGATTGCTGGTCGACGCCGAACACCGGGTGCTGGCGGGGGCGATCAGTGGCGGTTGCCTTGAGGGCGATGTGGCTGCGCGCGCGGAAGAAGTCTGTACCCGCGGATTTGCGATGGAGTTGACGTACGATCTGCGCGATGACCTGCAGACCATCTGGGGCTTCGGCAGTGCGTGCGACGGCGTGGCGCATATCCTGCTTGAACCGTTAGCAAACATCACCTGGCTGGACGAAGCGGCCGCAGTTCGTCACGCGCGCGACGGCGGTGCAGTGGTCACCATGGTCTCGGAGACGGAACCGAGTGGCACGATCGCGCTGTTTGCCGGTGCGGGCGGACGCGGATCGCTGTGCGCACTCACGGCGGCAGCATCCGTGACGCTGCTACGCCACGTGCAACCGCTTGTCGAAATCGCCGAACGCACGGGTCGACCGATTCTTGACCGCGTTGATGTCGACGGCGTGCCAGTGCCCTGTTTCGTCGAGCCACTTGTTCCCACCGTTGCGCTGTACCTCATCGGTGCGGGTCGCGGTGCGGAGGCATTCGCGCACATCGCGACCACGCTCGGATGGGAT